>DASUVX010000145.1:0-110842 GCA_036378735.1 Pseudonocardiaceae bacterium
GTCCATGAAGGGCATGAACTTGTCCGGGAAACCGGGCATGGTGCAGCCGATGCAGATGCCACCCACGTTCGGGCAGCCGCCCACACCGTTGATCCAGCCCCGCTTGGGCACGTTGCACTTCACCACCGGGCCCCAGCAACCTAGCTTCACCAAGCACTTCGGTGAGTCATAGGTCTTGGCGAACTCGCCCTGCTCGTAGTAGCCGGCCCGGTCACAACCCTCGTGCACGGTCTTGCCGTACAGCCACTGCGGGCGCAGGTGCTCGTCCAACGGGATCATCGGCGCGAGGCCTGCGGCCTGGTACAGCAGGTAAAGGATCGTCTCGGACATGTTGTCCGGATGAACCGGGCAGCCAGGTACGCAAACGATCGGAATCCCGGCCTTGGACTTCCAGTCCCAGCCGAGGTAGTCAGGCGCACCCATAGCACCAGTCGGGTTGCCCGACATGGCGTGGATGCCGCCATAGCAGGCGCAGGTGCCGGCCGCGAGCACGATCGTCGCCTTCGGTGCCAACCGGTCGATCCACTCGTTGATGGTGACCGGCTGGTTGGTGTCCGGGTGCCTTCCGAAACCGGTGAAGTAACCCTCACCGTTGATTGACTCGTTCGGGATGGAGCCTTCGAGGACGAGTACGAAAGGTTCCAACTCGCCCCGGTCGGCCTTCCAGAACCATTCGATGAAGTTGTCGGCGCCCTGTTCGGGGCCGCATTCGAAATCGATCAGGGGCCAGTGCACTGCGATTTTGGGCAGGCCGGGAAGTGCTCCCAGCGCAATCTCCTCGATGCTCGGTTGCGTCGCTGCCGTCAGCGCAACCGAGTCACCATCGCAGGACAGGCCACAGTTGATCCAGAGGATATGAATTGGGCTCTCTTCAGACATGATCCCCTACTCCACGAGCGACCTCACGTCGCTCCTAATCGTGCCGGATCTCGCCTTCCGGTGGTCAGCTCGTTGAGCGTGAGCTCCCACAGCGTGTGGTAAATCGTGGTTTGGGCCTCCTGAATCCGGTGCACGGAGTCCGAAGGAACCACGAAAAGATGGTCGATGCTGCCCAGCTCAGCCATCGCCCCGCCCTCGTAGCCCGCCAAGCCGACAGTGAGCAGGCCGCGCCTGCTCGCCTCCTCGAAGGCGCGTACGAGGTTGGTGGAGTTGCCCGAGGTGGATAGCCCGACGACGACGTCACCGCGCCGCCCGAACGCTGCGATCTGCCGGGCGAAGACAACGTCGAATGAGACGTCGTTCGACAGCGCCGTCAAGACCGCGATATCACCCGTGAGCGCGAAAGCGGGCAAGGCCCGCCGACCCGCACCCGGATGCAGGAACAGGCTAGCGAGGTCGGCTGCGTCGGTGCAGCTTCCCCCGTTGCCGATGGCGAATAGCCGCCCGCCGTTGGCGAACGACTCCGCCATTGCCGAGGCGCACGCGGCCAGCCGCTGACTCTCTCGAGCCAGCACCTCCTGCCGGAGCGCCACGATCTGGTGCACCTTATCCACTGTGGAACGGCGCACCTCGGCCAGTACCGCCTCGAGATTTTCTCCGGGGCTGTCTTGGCCGACGTCTTGTGGGTGTGAATACAAGAAGGGGTACAGGGTGGCCAGGTCATCCGATCGAGACTGATCATCAGACAACGATCGTCGCGCTGGTCCGATGCTGCCATGGCCGTTGGGTACCGGGCTCATTCCGAACCCCCCACAACCGCGATCGCTTCCTTGGCGTGAACGAGTATTTCGTCACCGATCTTCGCCGATACGAATGCGACGCTCACTTCTTCCATGCCGGATCCGGTATCCACCACTGCCAGGTCGTCAGGCAGCAGTTCAACCACGCGGACTGCGACAGCCTGGTCCGAGCAGGTGATGCACACCTCGCCATGGCATTCCGGAATCGTCATGCGACGGCCCTCGGCTCAAGTAGGTCCGGATGCTGGAAGAACACGTGCACCAGCTCCCATAGCACGTGGTACGCCGTGACGTGTACCTCCTTGATCACCTGAGGATCGTCGGAACGGGCTACCACGATGTGGTCGGCGGCCGGTAGGGACGCGATGCGCCCCCCGTCACCGCCGACGAGGCCGATCGTGAGCATGCCCAGCTCCGCAGCCACGGCCAAGCCGCGCACCACGTTGCCGCAGTTGCCGTCGGGGGAGATACCAAGCGCAATGTCGCTCGCCGACGCCAGGTGGCGCAGCTGGTGAGCGAATACCTCGTCGAAGCCCTCCGAGCCGGCGATACCGGTCACTGTCGCGACGTCCGCAGTCAACGAGATAGCCGGCAGCGCGCGCTTGCCCATGATGACCGGGTGGACGAACTCCACTGCGACGTGCTGCGCGTCGGTGCTGGCTGTGCCGTTACCGAAGACCACCAGCGTGCCGCCACGGTGGAAGCGCGCGGCCATCGCATGACATGCGGCGGCGATCTTCGAAGCTTCGTCAGCCAGATGATATAGGGGTAGTACCCGCCGCTCGAACAATTCTGCGGCGGTGGCGGTCCCGGTTGGCGACCCGGACACGCCGCACACCTCCCGACCCTGGTTGGTCATGCACGTGAGTCACATCACGATAGGACTGCTGTGATCGGTGGGCAAGGCCCCCCGTCCAGTTGGTTCATCTCGATTTCACCAGATGGCCCCGTCGCCACGCCAACGTACCCGTGCGCCCGCCCGACATGGAGACATATCGGGCTAAACACGCGCCACGGACCCCGATATGTCTCCATGTCGGGAAGGGGTGGTGAGTCTGGGAGCGAAGTTGGTGTGTCGTTCGTTGGTAGTGCAAAGGTGCGTGTATCGCTGCAGCCACCAAGCGTCGGGAGCCTGTGCAGTGCCGATCCTGCTGATCTTGTTCGCTGCCACCGTCATCGAGCTGGCGGTACTTATCGCAGTGGGACACGCGATCGGGATCCTGGCGACCCTCGGCCTGCTGATCCTGTCCTCGCTGATCGGGGCGATCCTGCTGCGCCGCGAGGGGTCCCGCACGCTGGCGGCCTTCATGGCGGCGATCCGCACCCGCAGACCTCCGCACAGCGAGCTGATCGACGGCATCCTGATCGCGGCAGCGGGGGTGCTCATCGTGCTGCCGGGCTTTGTATCCGACGGCCTGGGTCTGCTGCTGCTCCTGCCGCCGATCCGTGGACTGGTCCGGCGACGGATGCTGCGCTCAGCGTCCCGACACGCGCCGGCGCAGTTCGCGCCGGGCGCTGTCGTCGAGGGCGAGGTCGTCGAGGATCCGCCGCACCCTCCGTCACGCGGAGAGCTTCGCTGATAGCGACCCGTCCGAAGCGCCCGGCGGTGGGAGCCGTTCGGCGCCGGCGCTCTGCGGCGGCAGGCATACTGCCGAGCATGGGGACCACCCGCGGGTATCACCGGCTGCTGCGGGTGGGTACCGCGGTCGGGGCTGGCCTGCTGCTGTATGCCGGTGCGCCGCCGCGGGAACTGTGGTGGCTTGCGCCGGTGGTTTTCGCGGTGCTGTGGGCGGTGCTGCGCGGGCGGCCGGCCAGGGCTGGGTTTGGTTATGGCCTCGCCTTCGGGCTCGGTTTCTTCCTGCCGCTGCTGTCGTGGACCGGGGAGTTCGTGGGTCCGCTGCCGTGGCTGGCGCTGGCCACTGTTGAGGCGCTGGTGGTAGCGCTCGCGGGCGCCGGAATCGCCATCGTGTCCCGGCTGCCGGCCGCACCGATGTGGGGAGCAGCGGTGTGGGTGGCGGCTGAGGCATTGATCGCCCGCGCACCCTTCAATGGCTTCCCGTGGGGCCGGGTGGCCTTCGGCCAGCCGAGCGGGGTGTTCCTGCCGGTGGCAGCCGTCGGCGGGGCGCCACTGCTCAGTGCGGCGGTGGTGTTGACCGGGTTTGGAGCTGCGGAGCTGCTGCGCCGCGCCGCCCAAGGCCGACGCAGAACGCTCCTGGTGCCCGCATTGTTCGCGGTCGGCCCGGTGATCGCCGGATTACTGGCGAGCCTGACCGTGGCCACCACCGCCTCGGAGACGACCGCCCCGGAGACCACTAATGACGGGCAGGCGGTCGTCGCGCTGATCCAGGGCAATGTGCCCCGTGCTGGCTTGGACTTCAACGCCCAGCGCCGCGCGGTGCTGGACAACCACGCCGCGCGCACCATCCAGCTGGCGGCCGACGTCGCGGCGGGCCGTTACCCGCGACCTGCGCTGGTGATCTGGCCGGAGAACTCCTCGGACATCGACCCATTACGCAACCCGGACGCTCGGGTGGTGATTGATCAGGCAGCCCGCTCGATCGGCGTACCGATCCTGGTCGGCGCCGTGCTGCGCACCGATGACGGGCACTACACCAACACGATGATCGTGTGGGATCCGCGGACCGGGCCTGGGCAGCGCCACGATAAGCGCCGGGTGCAGCCTTTCGGTGAATATGTGCCCTACCGCGGTTTCTTCCGGATGTTCAGCCCATACGTCGATCGGGCGAGCGACTTCGTCCCGGGAAACGGTGACGGCGTGGTGGACATCGGGCCAGTCCGCGTCGGCATAGCGACCTGCTACGAGGTGGTCTTCGACGATCTAGTGCGCCAGAGCGTCCGCTCCGGCGCCCAGGTGCTCGCCGTTCCGACGAACAATGCCACCTTCGGCTTTACTCAGATGACCTACCAGCAGCAGGCCATCTCCCGGGTCCGCGCGGTGGAACACGGTCGCACCGTGCTCGTGGCCGCGACCAGTGGGGTCAGCGCAGTGATCGCACCAGACGGTACGGTCAAGCAGGAAACCAGGCTGTTCACTCCGGATGCACTGGTCGCCGGGGTCCCGCTGCGCTCCGGTACTACGCTCGCCACCCGGCTCGGCCCCGCGCCGGAGTGGGCACTGGTGGCGCTGGGTGTGGTGGGAGTGGCGGCGGCTCTGATCATGCACGGCAGACCCAGCACCGGGAATCGGCGACGCGCGCCGGCGAAGGAGGACGTCGATGACGGATCAGCGCGGCGGCTACGTCGGAAGGGTCGGTCCAACGGTCGTGGTGATACCGACCTACAACGAGCGGGACAGCCTGCCAGTGGTGCTGAACCGGCTGCGCGACGCAGTACCTGACGCCGATGCGCTGGTGGTAGACGACAACAGTCCTGATGGCACCGGAGCGCTGGCCGACGAACTCGCCGCCGCCGACAGCAGGCTGCACGTCCTGCACCGCGCTACCAAGACCGGTCTCGGCACCGCTTACGTGGCCGGATTCCGGTGGGCGCTGGAGCGTGGCTATGACGTCGTGGTCGAGATGGATGCGGACGGATCTCACGCCCCCGAAGACCTGCCCCGGCTACTGGACGCGCTGGCTACCCATGTCGACGCGGCCGGTGGGGCCGATGTGGTACTGGGTTCGCGTTACGTCCCTGGCGGGCAGGTGGCGAACTGGCCGCGATACCGGCAGTGGCTGTCGCGCGGCGGCAACTACTACTCGCGCACGGCGCTGGGAGTGGGCATCAAAGACCTGACCGGCGGGTTCCGCGCCTACCGGCGCCACGTACTGGAGAGAATCGACCTGAGTACCGTGGCCTCGCAGGGGTACTGCTTCCAAGTCGACCTGGCCTGGCGCTCAGTGCGCGCCGGCTTCACCGTGGTGGAGGTGCCCATCGTCTTCACTGAGCGAGAACAAGGCCAGTCGAAGATGACCAGCGCCATCGTCCGCGAAGCGCTGTGGCGGGTGACCGCCTGGGGCATGCAGCGCCGGGTTGCGCGTCTGCGTCGCCGATCCGATGCCGACTCGGCAACTACTGTCACGCAACCCAGCCGGCCTTGACGTGGGTGGCTCCTCAGGCCGAGCGGGACCGGCGGCCCTGCAGTTCCGTCAGCCGCTCGTCGAGTAGTTCTTCCAGCTCGGGAATACTGCGGCGCTCCAACAGCATGTCCCAGTGGGTGCGTGGCGGTTTGATCTTCTTCGGCTGCGGCTCATCGCCGTCGGACAGCCGCGACTCGTTGCCATGTAACCGGCACTCCCACATCATCGGTGGTTCAGCATCGTCGGCGAACGACACGGCGAAGTCGTGGCCCTTAGGGCAGGCGTAGATCACCGGCCGGCGAGGAGCAAGATCATGGTCGCGGTCGGTCTCGTAACTGACTGTTCCGAGCCTGCTGCCACGAAGAACGCGGTCGGCCATGGCGTCTCCTCTCTCCGGGCCGAGGATTGCGCAATCCTCGGATCCAGCACACCGGGTGTAACGTCGAGGAAGGTCCTCCACATTCCCGGACCGCGCACGAGGTCCGGACCGGTGGCACCGCTCACTGCTATGCGATCGATGCGTTGGCCCTGCAAGTAGCTTTCGGACCAGCATCGCCCACACAGGGTGAATCGACAGCACTATGTGACCTGTTACCTCACGGCAGGTGCACAACACCACCCATTCGGGCGATCGCTACTACGCCCGCCCTTCGAGCCGGACGAGACCTAGACGACCGTCGGCTGCGGGTTGCCCACCGCGCGGATCGCGCGGCGGATCGGAAGTAGTGAGAGCAGCACGAAACCGATGAGGAAGAAACCGACCAGGGACAGGATGGCGGGACGGAACGAGCCGGTGGCAGCACCGATGACGCCGAACAGCAGCGGCCCCACCGTGGAGGTGGCTTGCTCGCCGATTTCATACACGGAGAAGTACTCGGCTTCCTTGCCCGCCGGTACCAGCTGGCTGAACAGGGACCGGGACAGTGCGTTGGTCCCACCCAAGACCAGCCCGATGCCCACAGCTACCGCGTAGAACTGAAGTTGATCACCAGCCCGGATGAAGTACGCCGCAACGATCACCCCCACCCACACCAGCAAGCTGCCCATGATCGTGCGCTTGGCGCCGAACATGCGAGCCGTCCAACCGTGCACCAGCGCGCCGATGAACGCCACGAACTGCACCATCAGGATGGTGCTGATCAGGGTGCTGCTGGCCAGTCCCAGCTCCAGATCGCCGTACTGGCCGGCGACGCTGGCCACGGTTGAGATCCCGTCGGTGTAGATCAGGTACGCGGCCAGGAAACCCAGCGTCAACGGGAACGCCCGGGCGCTACTCAGCGTGCCGGCGAGTTGACGGAAACCGCCGGTTAACACCTGCAGGCCTCGCTCGCTGCCTTGCGCAGGCTGGTAGCTGCGCATTCGTGACAGGGGGATGAAAGTGAAGGCGCCCCACCACACCCCGGCGGTGACGAAGCACAGCCGTACTGCGGCGGACTCGGACAGTCCTAGCGCGTCGCGTCCCAGATAAGTGGCCAGATTGAGGGCCAGCGCGAAACCGCCGCCGAGATAACCGAAAGCCCAACCGCGCGCGGACAGCCGGTCGCGCTCGTCGGGCGTGGCGATCTCCGGAAGCACGGAGTAATAGACGACCACTGATGCGTAGTAGCCGGTGGTCGCGATGATGAACAGCACGACCCCGAGCCGCCAATTGGTTCCGGTCACCAGCGCGAGCAGCGCAGTAGCGGCTGCCCCGGTGAACGCGAAGAGTCCGAGCATCCGCCGTTTATGTTGGGTGCGGTCGGCAATGGCGCCGGTCAGCGGCAACACCGCTACCTGGATCAGGGTGGATACCGCAAGCAGGTAGTCGAAAAGCGAGCCGGCCGGAAACACCAGCCCGAACAGTGAGATGTCGCATTTGACCAGGGCATTACGCGTCAGGCAGGTCTGACCGGCGGCGAGTGCGTCGTGCTTGGCCACGGTGGTGAGGTACAGCGAGCCGAAAACGGTGACGATTGAGGTGGGGAACACCGAGTTGGCCCAGTCGTACCAGCACCAGGCACGTTGATCGCGGCGGCGATTCGTTTCGTCCAGCGAGGCGGGCACATCCGGTCGCGTCGGCTCGATCACCCGCTGCGTCTCTCGGGCCAGACCACCCGGTCGCGAAGGACGTCGCGCAGCACGTCAGGTCGATCGGTGATCAGCCCATCGACACCGAGATCGAGCAGAAGATGCATCTTGACGGCGAGGTTCACCGTCCAGACGTGCACTTCCCACCCAAGGCGATGTGCGAAGCGCACCAGGGCGCGGTCCACCACCGGGACCCCGCACCAGCGCACCGGCAGTTGCGCCAACTCGCCACGGATCGGGGCGGTGATGGGCGGCACCGGGCACAGCGACCTCAGCCGCAGTGCAGCCACCGATGCGGAAGCCATCGAGGTCAGCAGCCGTGAGCCGGCGGCTTGCCGCAACCACCGAAGCCGCGGTTCGGAGAACGATGCCAGGCACACCCGGTCCCAGACGTTGGTGCGACGCAGCAGGTCCAGTACGGGCTTGGCCGCAGAGTCCGCCTTGACGTCGATGTTGATCAGCGCGTCTGGAAGCTCCTCAAGCAGGTCAGCCAGCTGGCAGACCGGCTCGCGGCCGTTCACTCGAGCGGTGCGTACCACCTGCCAGTCCAGCCGTTCGATCGCACCGGAGCGGTCGGTGGTCCGGTCCAGGGTGGCATCGTGCATGACGACGACCACGCCATCCCGGGTGGCTCGAACATCGGTCTCCAGGTAGTGGTATCCCTCCGCGACGGCGCGGCGGAACGCTGCCAGCGAGTTCTCCATGCCGGCCAGCTCGTCGACGTGCCAGCCGCGATGCGCGAACGCGCGGGGAAAGGGTCCGTCCAGGAACGGGTGCCGGGCTGTGATCACAGTGCACATTGTGCCGGGACGAGGGTGACGTCACGCTCAGCAGCAGGATGGCGGGTCAGTCAGCGTCTTCGATGCCGAGGGAAAAGGTGGCCTCGATGTCGCGCCGTGAGTACGAGCGGAATGCGATGTGCGTGTCAGTGTCCAACACGCCCGCGATCTTGCTGATGCGGCCCGGGACCAGCTCCGCTAAATCCTCGTGCGTTGCGACCCGGACTATTGCTATGAGGTCGACGTCGCCGGCGCAGGAGTAGACCTCGGTCACGCGGTCGATGTCAGCGATCGCCTGGGCAGTTTCCGGGATGCGGTCGGCGGCGGCCTGGATGAGCACGATCGCGGTGATAATGAAGGGCCTCCTCCAAGACAGTGTCTCCAACAGCACCCGGCTGGACGAACCGCACTAGCAGGAAGCCTGATGGTAAACCAGCTACCCGCTGCCTGGAACGAGAGGCGACCCGCCTGTCCGCCTGCGAAACTGAGGACAACGAAAACGTGCGAGTCCACCGGGAGTGGGGATGACGACGTACGAGGGCGCCAGGCTCGATGTGCTGGCGGCGGAGCTCAGCGCCCTGCTCGGGTCCAGCGCCGTGATCACCGACCGGCAGCGGCTGCGCACCTACGAGTGTGACGGGCTCGCGCAGTATCGCGCGGTACCCGGCCTGGTGGTGCTACCGGAGTCCGCAGAGCAGATCGCGGCGGTGGTCCGCGCCTGCGCCGCGCAGCGCGTGCCCTTTGTGGCTCGCGGTTCGGGTACCGGCCTGTCCGGCGGTGCTTTGCCACATGCCGAGGGTGTACTGATCGTCACCTCGCGGATGCGCCGGATCCTGAAGATTGATATTCCCAACGAGCGCGCGATCGTCGAGCCCGGCGTGATCAACCTTGATGTCACCAAGGCTGCCCAGCCACACGGTTGGTATTTCGCGCCCGACCCATCCAGCCAGCAGGTCTGCTCGGTGGGCGGCAACGTCGCGGAGAATTCCGGTGGCGCGCATTGCCTCAAGTACGGGTTCACTATCAACCATGTCCTCGGTGTCGAGGTGGTCACGCCGGACGGGGAGCTGGTCTGGCTGGGTGGCACGACCCGCGAGGTACCCGGGTACGACCTGCTGGGCGCGTTCGTCGGCAGTGAAGGCACGCTCGGAATCGCCACCAAGATCGTAGTACGGCTATTGCGAACCCCGGAGTCGGTGCGCTGCCTGCTTGCCGCGTTCCCTGGGGTGGACGAGGCGGGCGCTGCGGTATCGGCGATCATCGCCGATGGCGTCACCCCAGCCGCGATCGAGATGATGGATGCGCTGGCCATCGAGGCGGCCGAAGCCGCCGTGGCCTGCGGTTATCCCGACGGCGCCGGTGCAGTGCTGATCGTGGAGTTGGACGGCCCGGCCGCCGAGGTGGAGCACACCGTCGCCGCAGTGCGCCGGCACTGCACCGACGCCGGCGCCTTCGAGATCTGGCAGGCCCGAGACGCCGACGAGCGCGCCCGGTTCTGGAAGGGTCGTAAGTCCGCGTTCGCCGCGGTGGGCCGGATCAGCCCGGACTACATCGTGCAGGACGGGGTGATCCCCAGATCTGTCCTTCCCGACGTGTTGCGCCGCATCACCGAGCTGTCGAGCGGTACCGGGGTGCGGGTGGCCAACGTGTTCCACGCCGGCGATGGCAACCTGCACCCGTTGGTCCTGTTCGACGAGGCCAAGCCGGGCGAGGCGCAGGCCGCGGAGGAGCTGTCTGGCGCCATCCTCGACCTGTGCATCTCCTACGGTGGCTCGATCACCGGTGAGCACGGCGTAGGGGTCGACAAGGCCTGCCACATGCCGCGCATGTTCAGTACCGATGACCTGGACACCATGCAGCGGCTGCGGCGTGCATTCGATCCCGCCGACGTATGCAACCCCGGCAAGGTATTTCCCACCCCTCGGCTGTGCGGTGAGGTGCCGGGTAAACGCAAAGGTGTGCACCCACTACAGGCCGCGGGCCTAGCAGAGCAGTTCTGATGGTCGCCACGCTGCGTGGGTTGCAGGCCGCCTGCGGTGACGTGACCGAGGCCGGTGCTGATGACGCCGTGGATGGGGTGCCGGCGCGTTGGGTGGCCTGGCCGGGCAGCACCCAGGAGGTCTCGGCGGTGTTGCGTGCCGCGGCTGGGCTGGGGCTGTGCGTCGTGGCCCGCGGGACCGGGCGCCGACTGACTTGGGGCCTTCCGCCCACTGGTCTGGACCTGATCGTGGATGTCAGCCGGCTGGACTCGGTGGTCACGCATGCCGCCGGTGATCTGGTCGTCACCGTGCAGGCGGGATTGCGGATGGTCGATCTTCAGGACGTGTTGGCGGTGCACCGGCAGCGGCTCGCGCTGGACGGCGCAGACACGCTGGGCGGCACCATCGGCGGGAGCATCGCCACTGCTACGGCGGGTCCGTTGCGTTACCGGTACGGCGCGGTCCGCGATCTGCTCATCGGGATCACCGTGGTGCTCGCCGACGGTACGGTCGCCCGCGCTGGGGGCACGGTGGTGAAAAACGTCGCCGGCTACGACCTGGGCAAGCTCTATACCGGCTCGCTGGGCACCCTGGGCGTGATCACCGAGGCAGTATTTCGGCTACACCCGTTACCCGAAACCCAGCGGTGGATCACCACAACAACGGATGACCCCGCGCGCGCCGCAGCGGCGATCGCTGCTGTTCGAGCTTCGCAGCACGACCCCGTGGCCCTTGAACTGGACCGCGCCGCTCCGGATACCGCAGTGACGGTCGGGGTCGCCATCGAGAGCGTCGCCGGCGGTATCGGGATTCGCGCAGACGCCGTAGGGAACCTGCTCGGCGCTGCGGTCGGCATGCCGGCCACCGTGGCCGAGCATGCACCGGACTGGTGGGGGCAGCTCCCGCCGTCACCGCACGCGACGGTCACCTGCGAGCCGGCTGGGCTGGCCGATCTGCTCGCCACCGCACCGGGAGCGCTTCGCGGCAGCGCCGGAGCCGGTGTGTTGACCGCAGGCCTGCACGATGATGACCGATTAGGCGCTGAGCTCGCGCAGCTGCGCGAGATCGCGAGGCACCACGGCGGCAACGCGGTATTGCGCAGCGCGGCACCACAACGCAAGGCAGCCGTGGACGTGTGGGGACCGGTGCCCGCATTGGCGCTGATGCGCCGGCTTAAAGACGAATTCGATCCGGAGCACCGGCTGGCACCGGGCCGGTTCGTAGGAGGGATCTGACCTTGACTGCGGGTGCTTTTGACGATCACCACCCGCCGCAGCTTGAGCTGATCAACGACTGCGTGCACTGCGGGTTCTGCTTGCCCTCCTGCCCCACCTACGTGCTGTGGGGAGAGGAGATGGATTCACCTCGTGGACGCATCCACCTGATGAAGGCTGGTGTGGACGGCGAGCCACTATCGGAATCGATGGTGGGTCATTTCGACGCCTGCCTGGGGTGCATGGCATGCGTGCCGGCCTGCCCCTCCGGCGTGCAGTACGGCACGCTGATTGCCGACACTCGCGCCCAGGTGGAACGCCGCTACGAGCGGCCCCGCGGGGATCGGCTGCTCCGTGAGGCGATCTTCTCGCTGTTCCCCTACCCGAGGCGGTTGCGGGCGTTGCGTGGGCCGCTGGCGTTGTACCAGCGCAGTGGGCTGGGCCGGTGGCTGCGGCGAACCGGGCTGCTCGACCGCTTGCCCCCGACGCTGCGAGTGATGGAGTCGCTGATCCCGACGCTGACCCGGCGGCGGCAATTGCCGGAGCGGGTGCCGGCCCTTGGACAGCGCCGCGCGGTGGTCGGAATGCTCACCGGCTGCGTACAGGATGCGTTTTTTCCAGAGGTCAACGCGGCCACTGCCCGGGTGCTCGCCGCGGAGGGTTGCGACGTCGTCATTCCCCGCGGGCAGGGCTGCTGTGGTGCGTTATCACAACACAGCGGTCGCGAGGACGAGGCGATCTCCTTCGCCCGGTCGCTGATCGACTGTTTCGATGCCGCCGGAGTGGATTACGTCGTGGTCAACGCGGCGGGCTGCGGTTCGGCGATGAAGGACTACGCACACCTGCTGCGCGACGATTCGGGCTACGCGGCCCGCGCGGAGGCTTTCGTGGCGCGCACCCGGGACATCTCCGAGCTGCTCGTCGAACTGGGTCCGGTGGCGACGCGTCACCCCTTGAACGTGACCATCGCATACCACGACGCCTGTCATCTCGGACATGCGCAAGGAATACGGTCCCAGCCTCGGGAGCTGCTGCACGGTATTCCTGGTCTGACGCTCGCCGAGATCGCCGAAGCTGACATCTGCTGCGGTTCGGCGGGAATCTACAACCTGCTGCATCCGGAGCCGGCCACCGAACTGGGGGAGCGCAAAGCCCGTAACGTGCTGGCGACGGGCGCGTCGCTGCTGGTTACGGCGAATCCGGGCTGTTTGATGCAGATCGCGGCCAGCGCGCAACGACTCGGCGAACAGCTCGCGCCGGCCCACCTCGTCACCGTGCTCGACGCCTCGATGCGCGGCGTGCCGCTGCGACGGCAGGGCTCCAGCACGGCGGTGCCACAGTCGCGATCGTGAGCCCTGCAGCACGGATGTCGATCACGCGAGCCAGCGGCAGCAAGCGCGCCTTGCTAGGCGGGTAGGGCCCGCGTGGTGTGCGCACGGGCGGCGTCGTGAGTATCGGTGATGTGAGCTAGCACTAAGGCCTGGGCGCGTTCGGGGTCTCGTCGCCGGACGGCGTCGAGGATCTCCCGATGCTCGAACAGTGAGTGGGGCCGGCGCGGCGTTGCCACTGGCAGGAAGTAGAAGCGGACCCGTTTGGTCAGATCGCGCAGGTAACCGGTGAGTAGGGAGTTTTGCGAGCATGCGGCGAGCCCGAGATGAAACTCTGCGTTGATCCGGGCCAGCTCGCCGGGATCGTCGGTACCGGCTTGGCGCGCCACGACCTCCTCGAGCACAGCGAGCTGGCTCGCGGTTCGGCGCTGCGCGGCCAGGACGGCCAGCGCGCCCTCCAGGTGGGTGCGCGCCTCGAACAGGTCGGCCAGCGTCGCCGGGTCGTGATCGCGGACGAACGCCCCCTGATGGTGGCGCTGCACGATCCAGCGCTCGGCGGCCAGGGCGTGTAGCGCCTCGCGCACGGGTATGTGGCTGATTCCCATCCGCCGTGCGTAGTCGTCGGCGTTCAACCGAGTACCGGCTGGCAGCTGCCCGGACAAGATTGATTCCTCGATCTGCGCCCTGACCCGCTCGGCCATCCCAGACTGCATACGAACGATCATATAGGAATAAATCCGTACCGCGAGGTAACAAACTTTTTACAAGGACTTCACCTGGGGAAATAGCTTGTGGCTGACCCTATAGGAATTGCCTAGGACACGGTGAAGGAGTTCCGATGACATCACCGACAACGTCGCGAACGATTTCAGCGGGGGAGTCGGCCCGTGATCGGCACTCCGGGGATGAGTACGAGGAAGTTGCAGTTCCGCCGCACGCGCGCCGAAGCCTGATATCGGTCTCAGCGGTGTGGCTGGGTTTTCCGATGATCTTGACCTGCGCCGTGTTTGGCGGGCTGATCGTGTACTCGCTCGGCTTCTGGCGCGGGATGCTGGCCATCGCGCTGGGAAACCTGGTACTGATGCTCTACGTCGGCTCGCTGAGTTTCCTGGCCGGGCACACCGGTAAGAACTTCGCGCTCACCGCTGCCGAGACCTTCGGCCGACGCGGCTACCTCGTGCCATCCGGATTCCTCGCCACGGTGGTCATCGGGTGGTTCGCCTTCCAAACCGGGCTCACCGGCTCCATCCTGCATGCCAGCATCGGCTGGAACGAACGGCTTACCACCCTGCTTGCCGGAATCGGTTTTCTCGCCGTCACGCTGCTGGGTATCAGGGCGCTGTCGGTCATCGGCATGATCGCCGCACCGGTGTATGTAGTTCTCGGCAGCGTGGCGATCTGGTTTGCCGCCGCCCACGCCAGCGCGGGATCGGTTGCCTCCTATGCCGGCGGCGCGGGCGCGACGGCGATGAGCCTCGGTGCAGCCGTCACGCTGGTCATCGCCTCGTTCATCGACTCGGGCACCATGACTGCCGACTTCACTCGCTGGTCGCGCTCCGGTGGACAAGGCTTCCTTGCCTCGGTATCGGCCTTCCCGTTCGGCAACGCGGTAGCGATGATCGTGGGCGGCGTGATCGTGGCGCTGGGCGCGGCCACCGAACCTGCCACCAACGGCGGCAGCTTCCTGAACATTTTGATCGCGCACGGCGGCATCCTTGTCGCGTTGGCCGCCGCGTTCGTATTCATCAACCTGGGCTCGGTCTGCGCGCATTGCCTGTACAACGGGTCCGTCGGCTGGGCACAGCTCACCGGCACCACGATGCGTCGACTCACCCTCATCCTCGGTGCCATCGGGATCGGCCTCGCCGTCGCGGGTATCTGGTCCTACTTCGAACAGTGGCTCAACCTGCTTGGTGTGATCGTGCCGCCGATCGGCACCGTGCTGATACTCGACCAGCTGGTGCTACCTCGCCTCCGGTCAGCGCTACCTGCGACCGTCGTTGCTGCGACGCCGGTGCGCTGGGCACCATTCGCCGGGTGGATTGCCGGGTCGGTCGCAGCGCTGCTCGCGCACGTCCTTGCGCCCTGGGTGTCCGACGCGGTCGTCGGCATGCTCGTCGCTGGCATCATCTTCACCGCGACCGTGCTGGCCAGCACAGCGCTCGCCGGAGCGGACGCCACGCGCCAGAACGGGCCGAGACACCACCTCGTCGACGAGCCCGCGATCGAGGCAACCAACGAGTAGCCCACGCCGATCCGCACGGCGATCGACGAAGGCGTCGCCGATCGGTATCTGAACGTCAGCGCACTGACGTGACCACATCGAGATCCGTCTGCGGAAAGTCGCTTCCGGTACACAGCAGTGGTCGCCCAGCTAGCCGGCAGGTTGCATAGGTCAGGCAGTCACCGAAATTTAGTGCGGCCGGGTGCCGTCCTTTCCCGAAACGCGTAAAGGCGGCCACTGCGACCGGCCAGTGTGCGGCGCTCCACGGGATGGTTTCGGCGGTGGCTTCTTGCAATAGCCGAGCCAGTAACGACTTGCCTGCGATGCCGAGGCGGTTGGTCAGTACGATGCCGGTCTCGGCCAGCGTCGGCGCACCGACTCCGAGGACGGGCGCCCTGGCCAAGTGTTGCACGAGTACCTCATGGCCCGGTTCAGCCAGCACAATAGCCACCAGAGCCGAGCTGTCGACGATCACACGCCCTCCGGCCCGTAGCCCAGGATCGTCTCCCGCTCCCTTTTGGTCAGGCCGCCGCGCATCTCCACTGGGACCTGCGGCCAGACCTCATCGACCAGGAAACGGTGCAGCCGGTTCACCGGATCCTCAAACGTCGCTGACGCGCAAAGCCGATCGAGCCGCTCACGCAGGGCAATTCTCACTGCCGCAGTCTTGGTCTCGCCGGCTAGGGCAGCCACTTCGGCGGCAAGTCGCTCACTTTCGGGATCCTTGATGTTGAGCGCCATGCAACCATGGTACCAAAAAGCTACTATGGTGTAATTTTGAGTCTCCCGACCACCGTGTACCGGTCCGAACGCGCCCGGGCCCGGCTGGCCAGTACGACCGCTGCGCCCGCCGTTTGCCCGGCCGTTGCAATGACGACCTAGCACCGCGGCCGAGCATGACCAAGACTGTGGGGCCACCGATCTTCCAGTGCCCAGCGCGAATCCCAGCCGCCAGGCCAGCCGGACGGCCCTCGCCAGCGCACGACAACCAGCAATGTGACAGATCCTCGGGCGTCGCGATCATCGTTGCCGCCACGCTAGATCCGATAAGCGACATTATGACAACTAGACGGCGGGTTATCTCCTGCGAAGGCTGTGGAAGGGGCCGTCGAGGCTAAGCAGCGTGGACCTACTGATTCTGGGTGGGACGGCGTGGCTGGGACGCCAACTCGCTCACGACGCTGTCGAACGCGGACACGCGGTCACCTGCCTGGCCCGCGGTGAAAGCGGCCCGACCGCTGAGGGCGCCGAGTTGGTGCACACCGATCGGCGCGCAGCCGGCGCCTACCGCTGCGTCGCCGGACGCGAGTGGGATGCGATCATCGAGGTGTCCTGGCAACCCCGTTTCATCCGCGAGGCGCTGGCCACGCTGGGTGACCACAGCAGGCACTGGACCTACGTGTCCTCCGGCAGCGTCTACGCCTGCCACCATCTGATCGGCGCCGACGAGACCGCGCCGCTGCTGGCGCCCACCGACCAAGAGGATGTCGATCGTGCCCTGTACGGACCGGCCAAGGTCGCCTGCGAACAAATCTGCCAGCGCCGCGTCGGCGATCGGCTACTGATCGCCCGGCCCGGCCTGATCGGCGGACCCGGGGACACTAGCGGCCGCTCTGGCTACTGGGTCGCGCGCGCCGCCCGCGATCCGCACACTCCGATGCTGGTCCCCGATACCCCGACCGCGTCGACCCAAGTCATCGACGTGCGCGACCTCAGCAGCTGGCTGCTCGACAGCATCGGCAGGCACACCGTGGGCATCTACAACACCGTCGGGCCCATCATGTCCTTCGCCGACTGGATCACGCTGGCTCGCCACATCGGAGACCACCGCGCGCCGGTGGTGTCTGCGCCGGCCCAGTGGCTGCTCGACCACGGCGTCCGCGAATACATGGGCCCCGACTCGCTGCCCATGTGGCTAATCCAGCCTGCTTACAAAGGCTGGTCGGCCCGATCCGCAGCCGCAGCCACCGCAGCAGGACTGCATCACCGCCCTCGCGTCACGCTGCTGACCGACCTACTCGGCTGGGAACGCACCCAGGGCCTACACCGCCCCCGCCCCGCCGGCCTCACCGCCGACCGCGAGCGCGAGCTGATCGCCGCTCTCACACCAGACCACCAATGACCACCCGGCCACCGCCGTTCTCGTCGCGTCGCCGCCCAAAATTCATCACGCCGCAGCGGTGGCGCTTTCGGGGATCGGTGTCGGCGTCGGCACGGATGATCCGGCGAACTCGGCGAGTACCCCGGCATCGATCTCCACAGGCACCGTGCCACGAGGCTGATGCCGACACCGCGGCAGGGGGGACTGGTTCGACGCGATGGCCCTGTCGGGTGGTCGGGTGGCGCTGGTGGTCGGAGACGTCGTCGGGCATGGGGTGGCTGCGTCGGCGGTGATGGGGCAACTGCGCGCAGTACTGGCTGACCGCCTCGACGACAGCGGCGATATCACCACGGCGCTGGCCGCGGTGGACCGGCTGGCCCGGCGACTACCCGCCGCTCGGGCGGCCACGGTGTGTATGGCGGTGCTGGACCCGGGTGATGGATCGCTGTCCTACTGCACCGCCGGGCACCCACCGCCGCTGGTTATCCCGGTTGACGGGCCGCCGCGGTACCTGCCGCCTACCGGGGGTGGGCCGCTGGGCACCGGCTCGACCTTCCCGCTCGACAAGACTACCCTGCATACCGGGGAGGTGCTGTTGCTCTACAGCGACGGCATCCTGGAGCGCCCCGGCCGCGAGATCACCGTCAGCACCGTGGAGCTAGCCCAAGTCGCCGCCGACACCACCGCCGGCCGCGCTTTGCACACCGGTGAAAGTTCACCGGTGGAGCGTGCCCGAGACCCGCGCGGCGCTAGGCCGGTGGAAGCGCGACTTCCCTCGTGTCCGACGGTGCTCGATCTCGGCTGCGGCGCGGGCGTTCCCTGCACCGCCCTGCTCGCCGAGCACGGCGACGTAGTCGGCGTCGATATCTCCACCAGCCAGATCGAACTGGCTCGTAAGAACCCGAGCAGCCAGCGACGTTCCAATGGGTGATCGCAATCAAACCCCAACATTGAGCGCAGGTAGCCTCCTCGATCTCCTTCGCGCCGCTGCGGCAGCACCCGTACCGCTTGACCGGTTCAGGCCGGGTCAAGGTAGCTTTCCCACGCGTCGATCGCGACGGTGTGGGCGGGATCGGCCGAATCGCCCCAGAGTTCGCGGGCTTCGAACCGGACTGTGTAGAGCCACTGTGGACACTCGCCGGCACCATGCGCGTTGGTGTCCGGGAAGACGAAGCCACCGTGCAAGCGCTCGATGACGCCCTCTTTGGCGCGGGCGTAGCGCGGCAACCGGGTATGTCCCGCCGGATGGAGATTGCGGGTCCGGACCCAGTCGCCCATGGCGAAGCGGGCCGGCTTGGCCACCGGCCGGTCGTACGGGCTGCCGGCGGCGAGCACCTGGGCGACGTCTCCCGGGCGCAGGACGTGGGTGAGCGTATCGCCAGCGCCGAGCAGCCGACCTTGCGCGAGTTCGTCAGCGGTCACCAGACCGGCGTCGACCAGTAGGGCTTCCAGTCCCCTTGTCCAGATCTCGTAGTAACTGGATGTCAGGTACTCCCCCGGCGGCAGGCTCTCCCGGGCGTGCCGGGCGGCGTCGATCGTCCAGCACCCCGTGGCGCCGGTTGCGACGACCATGGCCAGCGCGCGGCGCTCCCAATCGGCATGGAAGCGCTTATCGTCGTGTTCGGGCCGCACTGGGCCGAAGCCCATCATGCCGCCAAGGTCCTGGGCGCCGTTCACGGCACGAGCGCCAGGCCAGCGCCGATCATGGAGTCCCGGGTGACAAGCCTAGCCAGCTCCTGCTCGGTCCATCCCTCGGTGCCGGGGGGCCTCATTGGCACCACGAGATAGCGGATCTCGGCAGTGGAGTCGTGCACCTCGATCCTGGTCGTCGCCGGTAGTGTCAGCCCGAAATCGGCCAGCACACCACGGGGATCGAGCACCGCGCGCGAGCGGTATGGCGGGGACTTGTACCAGACCGGCGGCGGCCCGAGAACGGGCCATGGGTAGCAGGAGCACAGCGTGCAGACGATCAAGTGGTGGGTGTCGGGGGTGTTCTCCAGCGCCACCATGTGCTCGCCTTGCCGGCCGGTGTAACCGAACGACGCGATGGCAGCCGTGGCGTCGGCAAGCAGCCACGTCCGGTAGTCGGGATCAACCCAGGAGCGGGCGACGACCCGGGCGCCGTTGCGCGGCCCGACCTCGTGCTCGTAAGTCTGGACGATGGCGTCGAGCGTTTCGGTCTGCACGTAGCCCTTCCCCACAAGAATCGCTTCAAGGGCCTGTACTCGGGCTGCGATCGGCACCGGCCGGGCCGAGTCGTCGGCGCGCATGGGATCACTTTAGGGCGCCTCGGCGGCCGCGTCATTCGACTTGTCCTGGAGTTGGGCCAAGCGTTGAGGGGTGTCGTTGTCGGCGGGCGTGTAGATCACGAGGTGGATGTCCTTGAGATCGGCGGGCGCGTTCGTTCCCGGCCACACCCACTTGTAGCCGGTGGGCCGGATCGTTCCGAGGCGAGCAAGGCAGTGCTGCACCTGCTCGCCGCCGCCCGGGAGGCCGGGGTCGACTACACGCTGGCCGATACGCCGCGGCGGGCGGCACCATCGCGCTCGTCGAGGACAGCGACCAGATTCGCATCGACATCTCCTACCGCGTGATTGAACTTCTTGTCGACGAGCCGACGCTCACCGCCCGTCGCAGCGCCCTAGGTGACGTCTACGCCCCTAAGTACCGCGACCGCACGGTGTCCACGGCCCTGCGCGCCCACGCCGCGATAGCCTCCAGCTCCGACCACGGCGCTGTGCGCGAGGTAACGAAACTGCGCTAGGCGAGCTACCTAAGGGTGTTGCGACCACCGAACCAGCGCTGTAGCGCGGAGAAAGGTGATGCATTCGGACCCGCGCCTACCCAGCAGACGTGACCGTCGGGTCGGACCAGGACGCGATCGATCCCTGGTGAGGCGCCCAGCGCGGTGCCCACCGGCGAGTCGACGACGCGAGCGGCGACCCGGGTCACGCCCTCTGGCAGCGGCGTTGAAGTCGTCGCATGACCATCGAATTCCAGCATCAGCCCGTTCCCGGCTCGCAGCAGGGAACTGACAGTGGTGGGGCCATCTGCGGTCTGCAGAGAGAGGTCGATCATCCTGGCGCCGACCAGCGGGTCGGAGTCGCCGAGGTCGTAGCGCAGGTCCAATCCCGACATCAGTCCGGCGAGATAGCGGTTGGCATCGGGTAGTCGTGCGAGGTCGATGACGATCTCGCGTAGCGCCAGCAGGTCGTCGGCGTCCGGGGGCGGGCGCATCAGCACGCTCTGGGCCCGAGTCGTGGCGAGTACCCGAGCGGCGACTGGGTGCCGTTCGGTCTGGTAGCTGTCGAGCAGCTCGGCGGGGGCACGTTCCTGGACGTGGGCAGCGAGTTTCCAGCCGAGGTTCATCGCATCCTGGACGCCGAGATTGAGGCCCTGTCCTCCGATGGGCGAATGGATGTGCGCAGCGTCGCCGGCAAACAGAATTCGGCCGTACCGGTAATCGACCAGCTGCCGAGTCGCGTCGCTGAATCGACTGCCCCAACGTAGGCGCGCCAGTTTCGTATCCGGACCGTGCACCGCAGTCAGTGCTCGAGCCACCTCCTCGGCGGTAACCGGAGTCTGGCGAGGCAAGGCGTCCTGGTCTGCGCTACCGAACACCACCCGGTACAGCCCGGCAGAGCCGAGCGGATTCATCAGCATCCAGAAACCGCCGCCGGTGCGTATCAGCGTGCTGATATGCGTCACCGACCGCGGCACCGTCGCAGACACCGCGGCCAGCTCGACGTCCGCGCTGACGGCGGCCAGCGTGCCGGCTCGCCCGGGGAACGCCACGCGGGTCAGCTTCCGAACCGTGCTGTGCGCTCCATCGCAAGCGACCAGGTAGCGGCTCCGCAACACACCTACGCCATCGGCCCCGGACACTGAGGCGTCGACGCCGGTCTCATGGCAGGTCACACCGGTCAAGTCAGTACCGCGACGGACCGCGACACCCAATCGGCGAAGGTGGTCCTCGAAAACCTCCTCAAGCCGATCCTGCGGGATCACGACACCGTCCGGGTAGCGAGTCCGCCAAGGCCGAGTGTCCAACGGCACCGGCAGCCCGGCAAAATGCCCGCGATCCGACCCAGCCGGGATACCGCGCTCAATCACCGCGTCGAGCATCCCCCGCATCGCCAATACCTCCGACGTGCGCGAGTTGATCCCGCCGCCACGGGACTGACCGCTCGGTGCAACCTGCCGCTCGATCACCTCAACGGCGACGCCGGCGAGTGCCAGTTCACTGGCCAGCGTCAGCCCGGTCGGGCCGGCACCGACAACGACCACGTCACACTCTTGCCGTGCCCCAATATCCACGCTGAGAGTCTGCTCTGGGCAACCACCGGCGGGTCGAAGAGTGCATGCGCCGTGTCTACCGGCGCGGGGAGCGCGGGCTGGCGGCACTTCGGGCACAGCGGTCGCCTGTGCTCACCGCGCCCCTGCCGGTCGAGCCGGCAATCGACTCGGTAACAGTGCCCAGTGTTAGGTGCCCGATCCTTCCTTCCAGCTACATCACCGGCTTACGGTGGAGGGAGAATGCGAAAATCGTCCTGCCGCGGTGGCGTCGCTGCCGTCCCCTCCCCCATCCCCGGCCGCGCTTCCGCGGCCCATCGGCGACGACATTGGCAATGCTCGAGTATGTACCTCCGGCGCATCTGCGCCTGGTCCTGAGCAAGCTACTCTGACACGAAAATGGGATACGAGCCAACCGGCGGAGGCACCGTGCTTTACACTGGTTCGGCCCGCCAGAGACATTTCTACTACCGGCCATTCTTATATGATAATAAGGTCGCATCGCGAGTCGGATTGTCGTTTGGGCGTACTCCGTGAGTTTCAGTACGGCGGCACGCGTCGTACGACAGAAGTCCGTTTTCCGCGGGGCGTCGAAGGGTGTCGATGCCGGTGGCTGCTTAGGCCGCTATTGACATCCCTACCGAAGGTGCCCGAGGCGCGGAGGCCGGTCCGGCGCCGGCACGCGCGGGCCGTCAGTGGCGCTGATCTGCGCCGACATTGTGACGTGGGGTGCGCAGAACCGGACTGCGCAATGCGGCAGGATTCCGCTCTGATGCCGCCGGACCTCCACTGCGCGGTGATCGGCAATCGTTCGGCTCACCGGCATGATGTCAGTTCCGGCGCACGCAGAGCGCTTCCCCGTCGCGGCCGGTGGCGGCCGCGCTCGTCCAATCGCAACCTCGGTTGTCGCCTCCGGAAACCCCAGCGCGAGATCGTCCCGGTCAACGCCGCGCCGTCACGAAACCGAACTCGACGCCGTCTCCAGACACTGGTCTTGCTCGCGTTGCGCCACCGGGTGTGGTGCCCGACGCGAACCAGGGCACTATTGCAAGAGTTGCGTTGTTGAGCGCCGGACACTTTGTTCAATCGATCTCACGCAGAGTATTCGGCCAAATGTTCTTCGTCGCGTTCCGGTAGGTACCCGCCGCTTGGGTCTACGTCGAGGTTCGCCTCTGCTACGTGTTAGGAAACCAACTGTGGGCTACGTAGCCGACCTGGCAGATTTACGTGCAGCTACTGATTGCCTATGCCGCTACACCTGGGCAGGGTATGAGAAACTGAATGTGCAATGCCGCCGATGGCGTGTTTTGCCCTGGTACCACTGGGAGCGCTTTCCCTAGGAGGATTTGATGTCGGACCCACAAGGCTTTGCGGAGATCGACGAACCGGAGATCGAGCGGCTACCGTCTGGAGCCCCTCCCCGGCGGCGAGCAGGCGCCGGCCGTGGCGGCACCGCGGGATGACTGCCTGCGATGGTGTGGTTGCGCAGGGACAGCCCGCCGAGCGGCCGCCCCCTCCATCAATGCCCTTGCCAGAGGTGCGGGACCTCGCACCCCTCGATGTCTGAAGAAATAATCGATCGGTCAACTTGTGGGAAATGGTCCGTTGCTGCCGCTTGATAAAGCCGGCGGTGTCGCCCGGATCCCGGCAAACTCAACGCTGATACACCGCCAGGCCTGGGAGTTGTTTCATGATCCAAGTGTCGTCTCACCGTCTGGAAGAACTCCGCACGGTGCTGGCCGGGAAGGTGATCACACCTGAGGATGCCGACTATGACACCGCGCGCATCCAGTGGAATAACGACATCGATCGCCGCCCGGTAGCTATCGCCCGCTGCCTGTCGCCGAACGATGTTGCGGCGGCACTCAGTTTCGCCCGAGAACACGGATTGGAGGTCTCGGTGCGTGGCGGGGGTCACGCGTTCTCCGGGTCTGGGGTCTGTGACGGCGGCCTCATGATTGATCTCAGCGCGATGCGCCGCGTTGTGATCAGTGCCGACGCTCGATTGGCCCGGGTAGGTGGTGGTGCCACTGTGGCGGAGCTGGATGCGGCAACCCAGGTACATGGCTTGGCGGTGCCTACGGGGGTGATCAGCCACACCGGAGTCGGGGGCATGACGCTCGGTGGGGGCATCGGATGGATGACTCACAAAGCCGGCTTGACCATCGACAACCTGGTTTCGGCCGAGGTGGTGCTCGCCGACGGTCGCTGCGTGCACGCCTCAGCTACCGAGCACGCCGACCTGTTCTGGGCGGTCCGAGGAGGAGGCGGGAACTTCGGCGTCGTGACGACCTTCGAGTTCCAGCTGCACCCCGTCGGGCCCGAGGTACACCTAGGGCTGTTCTTCTGGGGAATGGACAGCGGGCAGCAGGTGCTGCGGTTGGCTCGCGACGTCATACCACACTTACCCGCCGATGCCGGCGCCCAGATCGCAATCGGACTCAACGCTCCCCCGGCGCCGTTCGTACCTCCCAGGTACCATTTCACGCCCGGATACCTGCTCCTCGTGGTCGGCTTCTCCTCCGCTGAAGAACACGCCCGGATCATTGCCCCGATTCGTGAGCAGCTACCACCGCTGTTCGAGCTGGTCAGCCCGATCCCGTATATCGCGCTACAGCGGACGCTCGACGAGACCGCCCCATGGGGACTTCTCGGCTACCAGGAAGCAATCTACCTCGACGAACTCACCGACGATGTGATCTCGGTGATCGTGAACAAGATTCCTGCCAAGCGTTCTCCGATGAGCTACTGTTTGATCTTCCGCCTGGATGGGGCCTACTCGGACATCGGCGATGACGAGACGGCTTTCGGTGGCCGGCGGGCACCGCGATACATCATCAACATCGCGGGCATCGGCGCTACCCCCGAGATCTTGCGAGCAGACCGGTCCTGGGTGCAGTCGGTGTGGGATGCGCTGCGTCCGTTCGCCCGAGATGCCGGTGGATACATAAATTCCATGACCGACAACGATGAGGGTCGCATCCGTGCCGCGTACGGCCCGGCTAAGTACCAGCGCTTGGCCCGGATCAAGGCCAAGTACGACCCGAGCAACGTCTTCCACCTCAACGCCAATATCAAGCCCTACTGACGCAGGATTCCGAACTCCCAGCGGGTTGTGGCGATCAGAGGCGGTAATCGGCGCCCGGTAGCCTGCACCTCGGCAAGTAGACTGCAGTCATCGGGAGACCAAGATCGGACGCGTGACGGAACTGGCAGCGCCTCGGACCCGGTTGCTGATCGCGCTTCTCCTATTGCTCGCGGTGACCGTCGCCGTTGCGATGGTGCCGTTACCCACACCGCTGCAGATGCGCGCCTGGGCGCAGTCGATCGGCGTGGCCGCCCCCCTGCTGTTCCTCCTGGGACACGCCCTCGCGACCGTGGCACCAATCCCCCGGACTGTCTTCACACTTGCGGCTGGGCTGCTGTTCGGGCCAGTGCTAGGCGTGGGTCTTTCGCTGGCCGCGACCACGCTGTCCGCAGTGCTGGCCTTCGGCTTGGTCCGCCGGCTGGCCGGCGGGCTCGTCCGCCCGTATCTGGATCGCCGGGGCCTACATGCGGTGGATGCTCGGTTGCGTCGGCGTGGCTGGCTAGCAGTGGCGTCGCTGCGATTGATCCCGGCGGTGCCGTTCTCGATGCTCAATTACTGCAGCGCGCTGTCGTCGATCTCCTTCCGTCACTACCTGGCCGGTACGGCGGGCATCGTGCCTGGATCGGTAGCGGTGGTTGTCCTCGGTGACGCCCTGACCGGCACCACCTCGCCGACTTTGCTTGCCGTGTCGCTGGCAGCTGCGGCGATCGGCGTGATCGGGTTGATCGTGGAGATCCGCTCCCCCGTGACCTGACCGCATCTCGAGCGGCTGGTGGTGCATCAACACTGCTCCGCTCTGCGATACTGCCGCTGCATAACGTGGTGGGTCCGCCCGCAGGTACCTTGCCCATAGCGGTTGCGGCACCGCCGCCAGGACAGAAAGCACGCCGTGACCACGCCTGCCGACCTCGCTGCCACTCAACTCGTGGCCGCCTACCGCGCGGGCGAGCTGTCACCGGTCGAGGCCACCCAAGATGCGCTGGACCGGATCGACAAGCTCGACCGTCAAGTGCGGGCGTTCTGTCTGGTCGATGCCGATCGCGCGCTGGAGGCGGCCAAGGCCTCAGAGCGGCGATGGCAGCAAGGCCTGCCCCAAGGCCCGGTCGATGGTGTGCCGGTGTCGATCAAAGATGTGTACTTGACCCAGGGTTGGCCCACCCTTCGCGGTTCGAGGTTGGTCTCGCCTGACCAGAAATGGCCGTTCGACGGCCCGGCGATCACCCGCCTGCGCGAGCAGGGGGCTGTGCTGCTGGGTAAGACCACCACCTCTGAGCTGGCCTGGAAGTGCGTCACCGACAGCCCACTGTCCGGTGTCACGGTCAACCCCTGGGACACCAGCCGGACCCCGGGCGGCTCCAGCGGGGGCAGTGCGGTGGCGGTGGCACTGGGCATGGGACCGTTGGCGATGGGCACCGACGGCGGCGGCGCGGTGCGCATTCCGGCGTCGTTCACCGCGACGGTGGCGATCAAGCCGACCTACGGCCGCGTACCACACTGGCCGGCGAGCCCGTTGGGAACGCTCGCGAGCGCCGCGCCGATGGCCCGTACGGTAGCCGACACCGCGCTGCTGCTCGACGTGGTCTCTGGGTTCGACGCCAGGGACGGGTCTGCGCTACCTCCAACTACCCGGTCGTTCTCGAGTGCCCTAGGCAACGGCGTGTTGGGATTGCGGATCGCGCTGAGCCCGACTCTGGGCTATGTCGATGTCGATCCAGATGTGACCGATGCGGTGCAGCGCGCCGCTGGTGTGTTCCGGGACCTCGGTGCGGAGGTCGAGGTCGCCGATCCGGGTTTCGCCGACTGCGTGCAGGATTTTCACGTCCTCTGGTTCACCGCGGTGGCCAAGACGGTCGAACGCCTGACACCCCGCGAGCGTGAACTCATGGAGCCCGCATTGCGGGAGGTGGTTACCCAGGGCGAGCAATGGTCAGCGCTGGACTATCTCACTGCCACCGCGACGAGAATGGCGATGGGCGCCACGATGGGGGCCTTTCATGAGCGCTACGACTTGCTGCTCACCCCGACCGTTCCGATCACGCCGTTCGTCGCCGGCGAGGAGGTGCCGATCGGATGGCACTCACCGCGCTGGACCAGCTGGACGCCGTTCACTTACCCGTTCAACATGACCCAGCAACCGGCCGCCAGCGTGCCGTGCGGGTGGACGAACACCGGCTTGCCGATCGGGCTGCAGGTGGTGGGACCACGACACGCCGACGATCGGGTTCTCGCCGCGTGCGCAGCCTACGAGCAAGTACAGCCGTGGACCCACCGCCGGCCGCCGTTGCTCGTGGGCTGAGATAGAAGATCTGCCAGAACCCGTCGATCAGCCGTCGGAGGGCCGTCTCGGAGGCGGGGTCCGGTCTGCCGGTGGCTGCTGCGAAGACTCATCCGCCTGGGCATCTCCTTGCCGGCCGGTGTCGGTTTGCCCACCGGACGGGGGCCGAATGGGGGGACTGAGCGACGGGCTCATGGACACCTCTTTGTGGGCCACCTCCTCGGCGGCCCGAAGGGCTGCCGCTACGTGCGGATCGCTGGGGGTTTCGAACCACCCGGCGACACCCTCGTCATCGTCCTCGGGTCGGCTACTGGACACGTAGTCCCGGCTGGGTTCGAATCGGAACACCCCATCCTCGCCGGGCGCGCCGAGCATCCTGGTGAATCCCTCGAGCGCCTTGCCGAAGTCGCTGGGCACGATCCACACCTTGTTCGCGTCGCCCTGGGCCATCTGTGGCAACGTCTGCAGGTACTGGTAGGCGAGCAACTCAGGGGTCGGCCGCCCGGACTTGATCGCGGCGAATACCTTTTCGATCGCCTTGGCCTGGCCCTGCGCCTGGAGATAACGCGCAGCACGTTCACCCTGGGCACGCAGTATTCGGGATTGCCGCTCGGCTTCGGCGGTGAGGATCGCCGCTTGCTTGGCACCTTCGGCAGACAGGATCGCGGCCTGTTTCTGACCTTCGGCGGTCTTGATCGCCGACTCCCGCTGGCCCTCAGCCGTGAGGATGGTGGCCCGCTTCTCCCGGTCCGCGCGCAGCTGCTTTTCCATCGAGTCCCGGATGGACACCGGCGGATCGATCGCGCGCAGCTCCACCCGACTGACCCGGATGCCCCAGCGCCCGGTGGCCTCATCGAGCACGTCGGACAACTGACCATTGATGTAATCCCGGGACGTCAGGGTGTCATCCAGACTCATCCCGCCCACCACGTTACGCAGCGTTGTAGTGGCCAACTGCTCTACGGCGGCGGTGTAGTCGGAGATTTCGTACACGGCGTCTTTCGGGTTGGTCACCCGGAAGTACACCACGGTGTCGATATCGACGGTCAGGTTGTCCTTCGTGATCACCGACTGCGGCGGGAAGGCGACCACCTGCTCCCGCAGGTCGATCTTGGCTCGGATCTGATCGACGAACGGCACCAGAAAGTTCAGTCCGGGGTTGAACGTGATTCGGTAACGACCTAGCCGCTCGACGACCGCGGCTTTGGCCTGCGGGATCACCACGACGGCCTTGTAGACGCTGACGACGATCGCCAGCAGGATCACCACGAGGACCACTACCAGGGCAATGCTCATCAAAGCTCCCCCACAACAACGGCGGTGGCACCGGAGATGGTCATCACCGTCACCCGCCGTCCGGGCTCCAGTACTTCGGTTTCGTCGTACGCACGGGCAGACCACAGCTCGCCACGAAGCTTGATCTTGCCGCCATGGGCGTCGACAGTGCTCACCACGATCGCCCTATCGCCGAGCAATGCATCGACGTTAGTTAGCACGTGCGTAGTGTGCAGCCGGCGTTTGAGCACCGGTCGGGCCAGCGTGGTCAGGGCCACCGAGACGCCGGCGAACACCGCGACTTCCACCCAGATCGACTCGTCCAGGGCCGCAACCCCCGCCGCGGCCAGCGCACCCAAGCCCAGCATGATCAGTACGAAGCCACCTGTGAGCACCTCGGCAACGATCAACGCGAACCCGGCGACGAGCCACACGACAGCGGCCATGGATCCATAGTGGCAGATCTTCGCCCGGGATTGGCGCTGTGATCGTCACGAGGTCACTGGGGCTGCGCTGTGACGAAGTCGATCAAAGCTTCCACCGCCCCCAGCAGGGCAGGTTCAAGATCTCGGAAGCTGGCCACGGAATCGAGAACCCGGCACCAGCCCGGGGCCGGATCCGCGATTCCGCGATTGTCGACCCAACCCAACGCCAAGCACACGCCTTGCTTCCAGGGCACCCCCCGCGGCACATCCGGCCACCGTGGGATGCCCAAAGCCGCTGGCCGCACCGCCTGCCAGATGTCGACATAGGGATGGCCCGTCACCAGCACATGCGGGGAACGCACTGCCTGCACGAGGCGGCTCTCTTTGCTGCCCGCGACTAAATGGTCGACCAGTACCCCGAGCCGCCGGTGTGGTGCGGGGTCGAATTCCGCAACCCGCTCGGCCAGGCAGTCCACCCCGTCGAGCGGTTCCACGACCACACCGTCCACCCGCAGATCGTGCCCCCATACCCGTTCCACGAGCTCCGCGTCGTGCTTGCCCTCCACCCAGATCCGGCTGGCGCGTGCAGTACGGGCTCGCCTGACCACCACCTGGACCGACCCGGACGCCGATCGAGCCGTACCAGCGGTGGCCGGACGTGCCGGGCGAACCAGTGTGACCGGATCACCGTCGATCAAGAACGCCGCACGCCGCATCGGGAAACCACGGACTCTTCCCTTGCCGTCCTCGAGCAGCACCACATCGCGTTCGCACTGCACAACGGCGCCGCAGAAGCCACTCGCGGCCTCCTCCACCACCAAACCCGGCTCGGCCGGCAGCTGTGGCAGCTCGCGGCGCCGGTGTGGCGGTAGTGCGCCTGGACTGAATCCGGCGTTGCTCGCTGAGTGCTGCGGGAGCATGGCGCGACGCTAGCCGGATGAGCGAATTCATGCGATGCGGCCACGCCGCGTGTGCATGTTTTGAGTTCGCGTTCTACTCTCCTACTCCGTGCCATGCCCCAGCGCGACACTGACCGTGTGGGCCTCAGCTTGGCTGCACGGCTCCGCCGCCCCTGACGCCGTGATCGACGGCCTGCACATGTGGGCAGGCCTGCACGAAGTCGTGGCTGCCGACGAGACCACCGCACAGCAGCTCGACCTGCCCGCACCCGGGGCGGTGCCGACCTCCGTGGTCGGCCTGCTCGCCGCGGCTCGACGAGCCGGAGCCTGCGTTGGCCGGCTTTTGTTGCCGGTGCCGGGCGACGTGCGCGGACTGCCACCCGAAGGATCGCTAGCCGCTGCGGCGCTGGGCTGTGGTGAAGTCGCCGTGTTCACCGGCGCGGAACTGGCGGTAGTGCCCAACGCGGTTGCTGACGGGGTGCTGCGCTGGACGGTATTCACCGACAGTCCGCTCCCGCCGGCCCCTGAACCCGCCCTGGTCGATGCCGAGCATGGTCTGCGCGGCGCTGTCCGTCAGGCGGCGACCACGCTGGTGGAGCTCGACGTCGCACGACACCGGCCCGGTGTTCGCGCGGAGATCGCCGAAACCCTGGAGCACCGGGTCCGGCCGCCGTGGCCGGAGGGCACCCCGGCCCGCGCGCTGCGGGTGCTGGAGCAGGCTGACGAGGTGGAGGCCATCCTCCGGGTCGCGGACACCGACAACCTTGGCGGTGCAGTATCCGCATCGGTGGCGGCAGCCCGGTCCGCTGCACTTCGACCGCTGTTTACCGCGGTGCGGGAGGCCCGGCGCTCGGCGGTTGCCGAGGCGGTCCGAGCGTTGACCCCGCGTGCCGGACGGCGCTGACCGGCACCACCTGGATAGGTATCTTCCCGGTCGTCATTCGTCGGCCGCGGGGAGTCGGCTGGCCTACCGCCAGGCCGGCTGTGCCCATCTCGCGCCGCAGCCGGGCCCAGCCCAATCCGGTTGCCTTGGCGATCCCGCGCAGGCTTAACCCAGTGGAGCGGGCGTGGCGTAGGTAGCCCGCCAGGTCGTCGAAGCCAAGGTCGCGCAGGCGCCCGGCCAGTACCCGATTGCGCTGGGCGGCTCTTGTCGCCCGGCCCAGCGCCGCGCGGCGCAGGCGGGTCCGCTCCGGCGAGGGCGTTTATGAGAGACGACCGGGGAATCCTCGCCGACGGAACCGGGTGAGTCCGTACGTATGGAGCCGCCCCGGGGGTACCGAGCCGTAGCCAGCAGAATCGACCGCTGACCAGCCGGAACCCGGCCAGCGCGCGATCTCCTGCTGTCCGGCCGTGTCCGGTGGGCGCCCGGCCTAACCGGCTGTCTGCGCCAAATACGTGCCAAAGTTCAGCCCTCGTGGAGCGCAGCGTCGAGCCGGCGACGAGCGGCCTCCTTCTTGGCCCACGAGGCACTTGGCGTAAATCTGCAACAGCACAGCGACCGGCCCACGCAGCCACCTGAGTCGGCGGCACATCGGCGTTGAGCCGTTGATGGCCAAACCACCCGGCTCCCCTGGACCCGGCACCGCTTCGGAGATCAGGAGCAGACGGTGGCGATCTCCTCACGGCGCGCCCAAGGGCAGCCGGACCGGCCCGCGCCAAACCGATTCGCGGTGCCTCCGGCAGCCTTGACCGGCACGGCACGGATGAACCCGCGCCGCGAGGAGATCACCGCTCGACGGCGTCGTGTTGGAGCCCTGCCCCGGGTTGGGTGGTCATTGAGGCGAGTGGACGATGATCGCCGAGATGCGGTGGCCCGCCGCCCCCTCGGTGATGAGGTAGGTCGCTTCGAGCTGGGAGATCTCGGTGCCGTCGGCACGCAGGCGGGCAAACCGCCCGCGGCGGACAGCGCAGGACCGGTTCAGGATGGCGGTCTCCGCAACAAGCTCGTCGCTGCGGTCGTAGCCAGCCGACCGCATACCGTCGATCTGCTGCTTGGCAGTGGCAAGGACCTGCTCCTCAGTGGTGAGGATCATGCATCCAGCGTCGGTACTGAGAATCATGGGGACCCTGTAGTGGGCGAGGATCCGCCGCACGTCGTCGGAATCACCTCGGCCCAGCGCGATGAAGTCGGCGAGATAGGAGGCGAACCAGCGCTCGACATCTGCTTCGTCCATGGCGAAATCATCCCCGCCTGGGACCCGCTCGTGCCCTGCTGCGCGAACGGCGCCGCGTTGTGCGCTACGACAGCGCGGGGCCATGGCATCGCCAGGTCAACTCCGATCCCGGGATCCTTTGAGCGAACAACCAGGATGCTGACCGGCGACATCATCTTGCGGCTGATCACACGACCCGACGCCGGGTCCACATCACCGCAGCTCAGAACCCAAAACGTTGGATACTGCGCGAAAACTACCGGGACGCCCCGAACTGTTCGCCGCCGACCGTCGACCACGTCGATATGCGCGGCTGCTCCGCGGCGTAGCCCAGCATCGGTCAGATCGCCGACTTCACCGCGCGCTGCCTACCGTGCAGGTAGGCAACAGTCCGGCAGGCAAGGATTACCGTTGGATCCCTGGCCGGCTGCCGGCACATGTGAGCACCGGGGGGCGGGTGCGCCGCAGGCCTGCTCGGCGACGAGCTCCACCACCATCTCGGCAAAGCGCGGGTCGGTGCCCGGGGTGGCGGCGCGGACGAAGACCATGCCTAAGTCGGCCGCTCGTTGCCGAGCCTCGTGATCGAGATCCCATACCACCTCGAGGTGGTCAGAGACGAATCCGATCGGTGCCAGCACGACGCCGGTCGCTCCTTGCGCGTGCAGCGCGCCGAGATGGTCGAGTACGTCCGGCTCCAGCCACGGCACTTGCGGCGGTCCGGAACGTGACTGCCACACGACGTCGTAGCTCGGCACCCCGGCGGCCACGGCGACCAGCCGCGCCGCCTCGGTGACTTGCCGGGAGTAGCGGTGCCCACCCTGCGCGGCGAGCCCCGCAGCGGCGTCGGCAGCCACGGGCACCGAATGCGCGGTGAAGACCACCCGGGCCGCGGAACCAGCCTGTACGCGGGCCGCACGCAAGGCATCGGCGCATGCGGCGACGAACAGCGGATGATCGAAGAACTGCCTGAGCTTGACCAGCTCAGGCGCCCCCGGCCCGACGGCCTGCCGGGCCCGGGCGATGTCCTCGTGATATTGGCGGCAACCCGAGTAACCGCCCCACGCCGACGTGGCGAACACCAGAGCCCGGCGTATCCCGTCAGCGGCCATCGCAGCGACAGTGTCTTCCACCATCGGGTTCCAGTTGCGGTTGCCGAAGTACACCGGCAGGTCCAGCCCGGCGGTGGCCAGCGCGCGCTTGATCGCGGTGATCAGGGTGCGGTTGCACCGGTTGATCGGCGACACTCCCCCGAAGTGCATGTAGTGCTGTGCTACCTCGTCCAACCGCTGGGGCGGCACACCCCGGCCGCGGGTGACATTCTCCAGGAACGGGCGCACCTCTTCGGGACCCTCGGGACCCCCGAAGGACAACAGCAGCACAGCGTCGATCAACGTGGTGAACCGCCCAGGGTTGGCGGCTGTTCAAGACGCCGCAGACCGGGGTTGGCGGTGCTTGAAGGCATGCCGACTAGACGCCGACCGCGTGGAAGCCGCCGTCGGCCCACACCATCGAGCCGGTGGTGGCGGGCAGCCAGTCGGACAGCAGCGCGCAGACGGTGCGCGCGACCGGGGTCGGATCCTCGATGTTCCAGCCCAGCGGGGCCCGCCCGTTCCAGGCGTTCTCGAACGCGGCGAAGCCGGGGATGGACTTGGCCGCCATGGTGCGCACCGGTCCGGACGCCACCAGGTTGACGCGGATACCGTCCGGACCGAGTTCGCGAGCCAGGTAGCGGCACACCGACTCCAGCGCCGACTTTGCCACGCCCATCCAGTCGTAGGCGGGCCAGGCCTGCCGGTTGTCGAAGTCCATCCCGACGATCGAGGCACCCCGCCCGAGCAAGGGCAAGCACGCCATCGCCAGTGACTTGAACGAGTAAGCGGACACCTGCAAGGCGGAGGCGACGTCAGCCCACGGCGTGTTGAGGAATTCCCCGCCCAGGCAGGATGCCGGGGCGAAAGCGATGGAGTGCAATACCCCGTCCAAGCCGTCGACATGCTCACCGAGCCGTTGGGCCAATGAGTCCAGCTGGGTCTGATCGGCCACATCGAGCTCGAGCACCGGAGACGGCTGGGGCAGCCGCTGCGCAATCCGCTCTACCAGCCGCAACCGGCCGTACCCGGTGAGCACCACCTGCGCACCTTGCTCTTGCGCTACACGCGCGACGTGGAACGCGATCGAGGCATCGGTGATCACTCCGGTGATCAGTAACCGCTTACCGTCGAGCAGACCCGCCACCGAATCCTCCTTCGCGCCCCTTCGCTGCCGTCAATGACCCATTCCCAAGCCGCCGTCAACCGGCAGCACCGCCCCGGTGATATACCCGGCTGCGTCCGAAGCGAGAAACGTCACGACCGCGGCGACCTCCTCAGGGGTGGCTTGGCGGCGCAGCGGGATCGAACCCAGGATCTCGTCCCTGCGTGCCTGGCTCACGTCCGCGGTCATCTGGGTGTCGACGTAGCCGGGCGCGACGACATTGGCGGTGATCGATCGGGATCCCAGCTCGCGCGCGATGGAGCGGGCAACGCCGATCAGCCCGGCTTTGCTGGCCGCATAGTTCACCTGACCCGGTGCACCAGACAGCGCCACGACCGAGGAGATGAACACCATCCGGCCCCACCGGGCTCGCAGCATGCTCTTCGCAGCGCGTTTGGCCACCCGGTAAGCGCCGGTGAGATTGGTGTCCAACACACGAGAGAATTGATCTTCGGTCATCCGGAGCAGCAAGGTGTCTTCGGTGATCCCGGCGTTGGAGATGAGTACCTCGATCGGCCCATGCGCCTGCTCGGCCGCGGCGAAGGCGGCCTCCACAGCCGCGTCGTCAGTGACGTCACAGCGCACACCGAGGACCTCGGCGGGCACGCTGGATCCGCGGTGTGTGACAGCAACCCGGTCGCCCTGCTTGGCGAAGGCGTGCGCGATCGCCAGACCGATACCACGGTTACCGCCAGTCACAAAAACGGAACGGCCCACCTGCGCTCCCCTCGGTCACGAGTCCCTCACGGTAGCCGCTGGCCGATGGCCACCGCGCCGGCGGCGGCGAGTATCGCAGTGAAGGTGCCGATGATCAACCACGGCTTGCTGGCGTCGGCTCGCTTGGTCTCGTAGCCGATCTGCTCGCCCAGCGTGTTGACGACGTCGCTGAGCTGGCCAGCAGTGCCGGCGTCGTAGAACTGCCCGCCGGACAGCTCTGCAATCCGCCGGATCGACTCGTCGTCGGTGGGCACCGGCTGCCGCTCACCGTTGATCTCCACCTGGCCGTAGGCGGTACCGAAGGAGATCGCTGAGATCGGAACCTTGGCGGCGGCTGCGGCGCGGGCCGCGGTGAACCCGCCGCGCGGGTCGTCGCCATCGGGTGTCGGCACGGTCTGCTTGCCGTCGGTGAGCAGGACGATGCGCGCCGGCGGCGGCCCCTGCGCATCCGAGACCACCGCACCGAACGCCTCGATGGACGACAGCGCAGCGAAGATCGCCTCCCCGGTACCGGTGGCTTCAGCCAGCTTGAGATTGTCGATCGCCCGGACCACGGAGGCCCGTTCAGTAGTCGGCGACACCAGCACGGTGGCCGAACCGGCGAAGGACACCAGGCCCAGGTTCACCCCGGCGGTGAGGTCGTGGGCGAACTTCTTGGCCTCCCGCTGGGCCGCTGCGATCCGGCTCGGTTCGATATCGGTGGCCCGCATCGACAGCGACACGTCGATCACCAGCATCACGGTGGCCCGGTTGCGCGGTACCTTCAGCTCCGCCGTCGGGCCGGCCAGCGCGACGGTAAGTAGCGCCAGGGCGGTGAGCAGGAGTGCCACCGGCAAGTGCCGCTGCCATCCCTGGCGGTTGGGTGCGAGTTGCTCGAGCATTGCGAGATTGGCAAAGCGCAGAATCTGGCGGCGGCGCCGGCGCTGCATCCAGACGTAACCGATCGCCAGTGCCGCGACCAGCAACAGCAGCAGGAACCACAGCGGGCTGGAGAAGGCGCCGACGCTCATGCGACGCCTCCCGACCAGAGGCGTTTGCGGGCCACCGCGAAGCGAACCATGTCAGACACCCAGTCCGAGTCGGTGCGCAGCGTCAGCTGGCCGGCACCGCATCGCCGCAAGGCGCTGGCCACGTCGTCGCGGTGGGCGGCCGCCGCGGCGGCGAACTCCCGGCGCAGCAGCGGCGTGGTCACCACCTCCTTCTGCCGCCCTGTCTCCGGATCTGCCAGCACCACCGTGCCCATGTCGGGCAGTTCGAGATCGCGCGGATCGAGCACCTCGATGGCGATCAGGTCGTGCCGCGCGGACAACCCGCGTAGCGGTCGTTCCCAGTCGAAGACGTCGCCAGACCGCGAACCAAGGAAGTCCGAGATCACCACGACCAACCCGCGGCGTCGCGGTGGGCGGCGCAGCGTTTCCAGTGTCGCGGCCAGGTCGCCACGCACGCCTTCGGCGGCTCGTGGTAGTTCAGCGACCCGGCGGACCATCGCGCGGGCATGCGGCAGGCCGCCGCGAGCCGGGATCCGCAGCGTCTGGGCGCCGGTGCTCACGACAGCGCCGACCCGGTTCCCGCCGCCTCTGGTCAGGTGCGCTACGGCGGCACAGGCCGCTACCGCGAGCTCACGCTTGTCGCAGTCCGCAGTGCCGAAATCCAAACTGGCCGACAGATCGACAGCCAGCCAGGTCTCCAGTTCCCGGTCGGCGACGGTATCGCGAATATGCGGTTCGGTGGTGCGAGCGGTGACCGCCCAGTCCATCCTGCGGACGTCGTCACCGGGCTGGTAGTGCCGCGCCTCCCCCGGCTCGGTGCCCGGCCCCGGTACCAGTCCGAGGTGATTGCCTTGCAGCAGCCCGTCCAGCCGGCGCCGTACGGTGAGCTCCAACGCGCGGAGGCCGGCCTCCATGCGACCCTCGCGCAGCGCCGGCGGCGCCCACCGGTGCCGCTCGCCCTGCTCACCGCGCCCCGCCATTGGCTCGAACTGTCCCTCCGTCAGGCAGTTGCTCGCTCAGCTCTGCCCAGCCACCCCGGCCGGGGTGCCCGAGTCACCGGATTCCTGGGGACGGGCGGAAACCTGAGGCAACGGCACGGTCTGTAGCACCCGGGTGACGATGTGCTCCACTGGCACCCCGTCGGCCAGCGCGTCATAGGACAGCACCAGGCGGTGGCGCAGCACGTCGGCGGCAACGTCGATGACATCTTGCGGCAGCACGTAGTCGCGTCCGCGGATCAACGCCATCGCCCGGGCAGCCGCCACGATGCCCAGGCTGGCCCGCGGTGATGCGCCGTAGGCCACCCACCCGGCGACGTCGGACAGTCCATGCTCGGCGGGAATCCGGGTGGCCAGCACCAACCGCACCACGTAGTCGACCAGCGCATGATGTACGAATACCCGCGCGGCGACTTGCTGCAGTCGAATCAGCTCGCTGGGATCGAGCAGCCGGTGCGGCTGCGGGGGCTGCACGCCCATCCGGTAGATGATCTCCCGCTCCTCCTCGACCGTGGGGTACTGCACCAGGATCTTGAACAGAAAGCGGTCGCGTTGCGCTTCGGGAAGCGGGTAGACGCCCTCATTCTCAATGGGGTTCTGGGTGGCCAGCACGAGGAATGGCGCGGGCGTCGGATAGGTGGTACCGCCGATCGAGACGTGCCGTTCCGCCATCACCTCCAGCAACGCCGACTGCACTTTGGCCGGCGCGCGGTTGATCTCATCGGCCAGCACGAAGTTCGCCATCACCGGCCCCAGCTCGACGTCGAACTGCTCCCGGCCCTGCCGGTAGATGCGGGTACCGAGAATGTCGGCGGGAACCAGGTCAGGAGTGAACTGGATGCGTGCGAAGGTGCCGCCCACCACACGCGCGATGGTTTCCACCGCGAGGGTCTTGGCTACCCCGGGCACGCCTTCAAGCAGCAGGTGGCCACCGGCGAGCAGCCCGACGAGCATCCGCTCGACCAGCCGATCCTGCCCCACGATCACCCGCTGGATCTCGAACACCGTGCGCTCGATCAGCTGGGCGTCCTTGGCCGGGGACGACGGTCGGCTGGCGTGGCTGGACGGCCCGGATGCCGGCAGGGCAACCCTGCCGTCGGCGTCGCTCATGGGTCCTCCTCGAGCAGGGTCCAGCACACCGGTGGTGGCACGTCACTGCGGTGGCGGGTCACCGAGGTGCCAGGTCACAGACAGCAGACATGGTGACATGCACGGACGCCCGGTTGGTGCGGGATCCACGCAGACCCAACCGCGGTGCCGGTGTGGCGGCTGTGAAGGTTATCGCCGGATCTACAACATCCGCACGGCATAGGGCATGATCTCGGTGTAGCGCACCGAGGTGACGCGCACCGCGGCACCCGAATACGGCGCTTCGATCATCTGTTCGCCGCCGATGTAGAGGGCAACATGATGGACGTCTCCATCCGTGCCCCAGAACAGCATGTCGCCGGGACGCTTCTGAGCCAGCGGCACCTTTCGGCCGGCGTTGTACTGAAAGCCGCTGTAGTGCGGTAGGGCGTAACCCAGGGCGCGAGAGAACGCGTAGATCATCAATCCGGAACAGTCGAAGCCGACTTTGCGGTAGTCCCCGAAGGTGTCCGCAACACCGCCATCCCGGACACCAATGGTCGGTCCTGCCGTGTCACCGCCACCCCAGGAGTAGCGGACACCAAGTTGGGCCATCGCCCGATTGATCACTGACTGGGCGGAAACGGCCACGGTCCGGGAACCGCCGGTGGCGGCCGCGGAGCGCTCGGCGGCAGTGGCCGCTGCCGCGGCAGCAGCTGCTGCGGCAGCCTGTTCACGATCCCGTTCCGCGCGCCACTCTTCGTAACGCTGCCGCTGCCCGCGTAGCCCTGCGGCGGCGTTCTGCGCGTCGTAGAGCTGCCGCTCAAGGTCGACTTTGTGGTCCGCCAGGGATTTGGACTTCGCCGCTTGGGATGTCTCAGTGTCGATCGCGACGCGGTAGGCGGTATCGAACGCGCTCTTCGCGTCGGCGGCGGTCTGCTTGGCGACCTGAGCCGCCGCCAAGGCTGCCCGGGTCTGGGAGTCCTTATTGGCCGCATCGACGCGGGCCCGCCGCATGTTCTCTACCGCGTGTAGCTGGGCACCTCCCACGGCATCCAGCAGCTCGGCGCGCGCCAGCAGGTCCTTGGGGCTTTTCGAGCCGAGGAAAGCCGATAGCGAACCGACGGTACTGCCCTGCCGGAAACTCGCGGCAGCGAAGTCGTCGAGATCGCGATGCGCTACCGCGATCTGCTCGGCGGCGGCGTCGGCTTCCGCCCGGGCGCTGTCTGCCCGCAGCGTGGCGGCGGACAGGGCAGCCTGCGCCACCTGCTCATTGATCAGCGCCCTGTTGGCTTGTTCGTGCCTGAGCTCGACTTGGGACTGCGACGCCAGCAGCGCCGCGTCGGCCTGAGCAACCTGGTTTGCCAGCTGCCCAACCCGGGTCGCGGTGACGTTGACGTGCGCCTGGCTGTTTTTGAGATCGTCGTCGCTCGGATTCGGAGGGGGTGGTGGCAGCGCATGCCCGATAGCTGGGTGGCCCACCAGAGCCAGCACCGTGAGCACAGTTGCGACAAACGCACGGCCGGGAACACCACGCCGAATCCGGACGCTCACACCCGCTCCTTTCCCGGCTGCTTCGCAGCAGCCGCCGGTTCGCCGAGGCCGTCAGAACTCGTCAACCCAGCACGCGGGTGCACTGTGTCATGTAACCCTCATAGACACCAACAATCTCTTAGTTAACTTGCGCAACATCCACCACATGAGCTACACACAGTCCGGACATAACGCCACGTGATCCCCCGGCTCCCCTTCCCGATATGGAGACATATCGGGGCCACGACGTGGGCGGTAACCCCGATATGTCTCCATGTCGGGGAGGAGGGGGCGGTTGGTGCTTCGAGGAGGAGGTCAGGACGTAGAGTCACCAGTGAGGGCACCACGCTAGGCCTTATCCGCGGAGGAGCCAGTGACCCACGCAGCAACGAGCACCGACAGCTTCGGTACCCGCGGCACGCTGTCCGTCGGAACCGCGCGCTATGAGGTGTTCCGGTTGGCCGTGTTGGACCGGCGAATCGGCACCCAGTGGCGCGCCCTGCCGTACAGCCTGAAGGTGCTGCTGGAAAATCTGCTGCGGCACGAATCAGACGCTGCCGGCGCCCACGTCACCGCCGAGCATGTCACGGCACTAGCCGGCTGGAGTGCGCAACTGACGTCCTCGACCGAGATCCAGTTCACTCCGGCCCGGGTAATCATGCAGGACTTCACCGGCGTGCCTTGCCTGGTCGATCTGGCCACCATGCGTGAGGCGATCAGAGATCTGGGTGGTGACCCGCAAGGGGTCAATCCGCTGGCTCCGGCCGAGCTGGTCATCGACCATTCCGTGATCGCTGACGTGTTCGCCCGCCCGGATGCCTTCGAGCGCAACGTCGAGCTGGAGTACCAGCGAAACCGGGAGCGATACCAGTTCCTGCGGTGGGGCCAGGGCGCCTTCGACGAGTTCAGAGTGGTGCCACCCGGCACCGGGATCGTGCACCAGGTCAATCTCGAGCACCTGGCCCGCGTCGTGACGACCCGCGATGGCGTGGCCTACCCCGACACTGTGGTGGGTACCGACAGTCACACCACGATGGTCAACGGGCTCGGCGTGCTCGGGTGGGGCGTGGGCGGCATCGAGGCTGAGGCCGCCATGCTCGGTCAGCCGCTGTCGATGCTGATCCCTCGGGTCGTCGGCTGCAAGCTCACCGGATCCATCCCTGCGGGGGCGACCGCCACCGATGTCGTGCTCACCCTGACGGAGATGCTGCGCCGGCACGGCGTGGTCGGCAAGTTCGTCGAGTTCTACGGCGACGGCGTCGCGGCGGTGCCGCTGGCCAACCGCGCCACCATCGGCAACATGAGCCCGGAGTTCGGCTCGACGTGCGCGATCTTCCCCATCGACCGGGAGACGATGCGCTACCTGGAGCTCACCGGTCGCCCGGCCGAGCAGCTCGCTCTGATCGAGGCCTACGCCAAGGAGCAGGACCTCTGGCACGACCCGAGCCGGGAGGCCACCTACTCCGAATACCTCGAACTGGACCTGTCTGCCGTGGTGCCCTCCATCGCCGGACCCAAGCGCCCGCAAGACCGCATCGCGCTATCCGATGCGAAGACGGCGTTTCGTCGGGCACTGCCCGGCTACCCTGCTGCCCGACCCACCGCGGGAGAGTCCACAGTGGACGAGGCTGGTGCGGAATCCTTCCCGGCCAGCGACGCGCCAGCGGTGAGCAGTGGCGACGGCACCGGTGCGCCGAGCACGGCGAGCCCGGTTTCCCCGGCGGCCGAAGGCGGTTCTAGCGCGCTGGGCCGTCCCAGCTCCCCGACGCCCGTGCAACTGGACGGCGCCACATTCGAAATCGACCACGGCGCCGTGGTGATTGCCTCGATCACCTCGTGCACCAACACGTCCAACCCCTCGGTGATGATCGGAGCAGCGTTGCTGGCTCGCAAGGCTGTTGAGGCAGGTTTGGCCGTCAAGCCATGGGTGAAGACGTCGATGGCGCCTGGCTCGCAGGTGGTCACGGACTACTACCAGAAGGCCGACCTGTGGCCGTCGTTGGAGAAACTCGGCTTCCATCTGGTGGGCTACGGCTGCACCACCTGCATCGGCAACTCCGGTCCGCTGCCGGAGGAGGTCGCGCAAGCCGTCCACGACGCCGACCTCGTGGTGGCCAGCGTGCTGTCCGGCAACCGTAACTTCGAGGGTCGCATCAATCCCGATGCCGCGATGAACTATCTAGCCTCACCGCCGTTGGTGATCGCTTACGCGCTCGCCGGAACGATGGACTTCGACTTCCGAAGCGATCCGCTGGGGCTCGACCGCGACGGTAAGCCGATCTATCTCGCTGATATCTGGCCCGCGCCGGAAGAGATTCAGAAGGTGATCGAGTCCACGATCAGCCAGGAAATGTTCGCGCACGACTATGCCGACGTCTTCGCCGGCGACGCTCGCTGGCAATCCCTACCGACTCCGGAAGGCGAAATCTTCACCTGGGACCCGGAGTCGACGTATGTGCGCAAGCCGCCGTATTTCGACGGGATGACGGTCCAGCCGCCACCGGTGACCGACATCAGCGGTGCACGCGTGCTGGCGCTACTCGGGGACTCGGTGACCACCGACCACATCTCGCCCGCCGGAGCGATCAAGGCGGACTCCCCGGCCGGTCGCTACCTCGCCGAACGCGGTGTCGAACGCAAGGACTTCAACTCCTATGGATCTCGCCGGGGTAATCACGAGGTGATGATCCGTGGCACTTTCGCCAACATCCGGTTGCGCAACCTGCTGCTCAACGACGTCAGCGGCGGCTTTACCCGTGACTTCACCACCTCACCTGATGCTGGCCCGGTGCCCATTTACGACGCCGCGCAGCGCTATGCGGAGGCTGGCATCCCGCTGCTGGTCCTGGGTGGCAAGGAGTACGGCTCGGGTTCGTCACGGGACTGGGCGGCCAAGGGCACCCGGTTGCTCGGGGTGCGCGCGGTCCTTGCCGAGTCGTTCGAGCGGATCCATCGCTCCAACCTCATCGGAATGGGTGTGCTGCCGCTGCAGTTTCCGCCCGGGGAGTCGGCATCGTCGCTGGGGCTGGACGGCACCGAGGTCTTCGATGTCTCCGGCGTCACCGCCCTCAACGACGGCTCCATTCCGGCGACGGTGCACGTCACCGCTACCCGCGACGGAGCCGATCCGGTGCATTTCGACGCCGCGCTGCGGATCGACACGCCCGGCGAGGCGGAGTACTACCGCCATGGCGGAATCCTGCAATGCGTCTTGCGCGCTATGGCGCGCAAGACGTCGTGAGTGACTCGGGGGTTAACGGCTGGCTGCCGCTGGGAATGCAGAGGGGTGAGCACTGGGCGGCAGGAAGCTGAGGTTCGGTATGGCTAGGCAAGTTATCGTGATTACGGGTGCCAGCGCGGGAATAGGTCGCGCGACTGCTCGGCTGTTCGGCGCCCGAGGGGCGCAGGTCGCGCTGCTGGCCCGGGGGCGCGCTGGGTTGGACGGCGCAGCCAAGGACGTGGAGAACGCCGGGGGCACGGCGCTCGCCATCCCGACCGATGTCGCTGACTGCCAGCAGGTCGAAGCCGCGGCCACCCAGGTCGAAAACGATCTCGGGCCGATCGACGTGTGGATCAACGTGGCGTTCACCTCGGTGTTCGCTCCCTTTCACGAGATCGAACCCGAGGAGTTCCGCCGGGTTACCGAGGTGAGCTACCTGGGCTACGTCTACGGAACGATGGCCGCACTGTCCCGGATGCGTACCCGGGACCGGGGCACGATCGTGCAGGTGGGTTCCGCGTTGGGCGAGCGGAGCATCCCGTTGCAGTCGGCTTACTGCGGCGCGAAGCATGCGATCAACGGGTTCACCGAGTCCCTGCGTACCGAACTGATGCACGAGGGGAGCAACATCCATGTCACTGTGGTGCAGATGCCCGCGGTCAACACCCCGCAGTTCTCCTGGGTGCTGTCCCGGCTGCCCAATCACCCGCAGCCGGTGCCGCCGATCTACCAGCCTGAGGTGGCCGCCCGAGGCGTGGTGTTCGCGGCCGATCACCCGCAGCGCAAGCAGTACTGGGTCGGCGCGAGCACCGTGGGCACCCTGGTCGCGCAGAAGATCGCCCCGGCGCTGCTGGACCGTTACCTGGCCAGGACCGGTTTCCAGTCACAGCAGACCACGGATAAAGCCGTCACGGGCCGACCGCACAACCTGTGGGAGCCGGTGGATGACACCGACGGGCGCGACCACGGAGCCCACGGGGAGTTCGATGGTCGAGCCCACCGCCGCGCCCCGCAACTGTGGTTCTCCCATCACGCGGGGCTGCTCTCGGCCGCGGCTGCGGTAGCCGCCACCGCGACCGGCGCAGCGGCGGCCTGGTGGCGCCGCCGGTGAACGCCGATCTGGACCGGTCGTCCGGTCACAGGTGGGCGGGGTCGATCCAGGGTCGGGTAAGCCGCAGAGACGCTTCCAGCATCAGCGCGTGCACGAAAGCCTGCGGTAGGTTGCCGCGCAGTTGACGTTGGGTGATGTCGTATTCCTCGGAGAACAATCCGGGCGGCCCACAGGCCGCCCGGTTGCGTTCGAACCATGCGCGGGCGGCGAGCGCTTCGCCTCGCTGGTGATCGGCCAGCGCCAGGAAGAAACCGCACAGCGTGAAGGCGCCCTCAGCCTGTCCGAGTTCTCGGTTGTCATGGCGGAACCGGTAGACGTAGCCCTCTCGCATTAACTCCTCGCGCACCGCCTGGACAGTGGCGACGCTGCGCGGGTCGGTGGCGGGCAGCGCACCACGGATCGCCGGCAGCAGCAAGGCCGCATCGATGCGAGTGTCGTCGGGTGCGCGTTGCCAGCGTCCGGAACGATGGCGACAGTCAGCGCCGACATCGGCGACGATGGCGTCGGCCAGCCCACTCCACTCGGCAGCATCGGCGCCAGACGCGCCGCGGGCAGCAATCGCGCGAAGCCCGGCGGCGCAGATCAGCCGGGAGTGCGCCCAGCGGCGATCCTCCAGTTCCCAGACTCCGGCATCTGCCTCCTGCCAGCGGCGTTGGATGGCGGCCACCGCAGCGGTGACGGCCTGGTAGTGATCGGTGCCGAGGTGGTCATGGCGGGCGGCCGCGGCGAACAGCAGCAGCGCTTCGCCGAGGGCGTCGAGCTGGAATTGGGCATTGACGTGGTTACCGACGATGTCGTACCCGCCGGGGTAGCCGGGCAGGTCCAGGGAACGCTGGTCGGGCACCTGACCGCCGGTGACGGTGTAGGCAGGCTTGAGGTTGGGCCCGTCTTCGATGAGTCGTTCGGCGACGAACCGGACCGCATCGTCGAGAAGCGGGTGTGGTCCATCAGCGGCCACGGCGTGGGCGGCGTAGCACTGGTCGCGGATCCAGACGTAGCGGTAGTCGTAGTTGCGCCCCTTCTCGGCGCGCTCGGGCAGGCTCATGGTGGCCGCGGCGACCATGCCACCACCCGAGCTGGTCAATCCGCGCAGCACCGCGTAGGAGTGGCGGGCGTCGCGGGGAGCGACACTGTCGCCGAGCTTCGGCATCACCTCCCGCCACGCTGTTGTGGTGGCGTCCCATAACTGTCCAGCATCCGGTGGCTGCGGGTCGAGCGCGGTGCTGGACAGCTCCAGGACCAGATCGTGGTGGTCACCTTCGGGCACGGTTTGGGTAGCACGAAGCGACCGCCGACCATCGCCGCCGTGGACCTCGGCGCCTGCGCCACCGGTCCACCGCATGCGCAACCCGCCCACCCGGCCCTCCCAGCGACCGCCCTCGTTGTGCAGGTCATCCAGCTGCCGGCGGCCGAACTCAGCGGCCGGCTCCAGCACGATGTGGACCTCGGCGCTGCCCTGCACCGCGATGACGCGCCGCAGCAGGACGGCCTGGTGCAGGTCGCCCGGAAAGGCCAGGGCCTCGAGGCACTCGATGATCCCGGTCTCGGTGACCCACCGGGAGCGCCAAATCAAGCTGCCGTCTTCGTAGTAGCCGCCCCAGACGAACCGGCCGGTCGGGGTGATCGCGTAGACACCGCTGCCGCCGATCAGAGTGGAGAACACGGCGTCGGAATTCCAGCGCGGGACGCACATCCAGACCACCTCGCCGCGCGGACCCACCAGAGCACCGCGTTCCCCATCGGCCAGCACGGCGTATTCGCGCAACACGTGCGGCGGGAAGGCCGCGAGGGGATCGGAATCGGTGCTGGTCACGGTATCTGCTTGCCCCGCGCGCGGCGGGGTAAACCTAACGCCTCAGTTGGTAGCGGCTCAGCCTGGAGCTGTTCGCGGTGCCGGGTGACGATAACTGCGAGCAGATAGCCGCCGGCGGCTACAGCGAGAATGGCGAAGCTCGGGGGCAGTACTGGGAGGAGGTAGCTGAACAACAGGCCCGCCCATACCGTGGCCACAGCAAGCCCGGCCGACAGGAACAGCCCCGGGTAAGGCCGGGCGGTCAGGCGTTGTGCCGTCCCGGCGGGAGCAGCGAGCAGGCCGAGCAGCAGTAGCGCCCCGACGGCTTGGCTCGCCTCGGCGGCGGCGCCGCCGACCAGGGCGAGAAAGCCGTAGCCGAGCAGCCGAACCGGAATCCCCCGGGCGGCCGCAACCGCGCCGTCGATGCTGGCGAACAGCAGTGGCCGAGCGATCGCGATCATGGCTGCCACGATGACCGCGGCGATGAGCGCGGACGTGACCGCCCGGGAAAGGCTCAAGCCGAAAAGCGACCCGAACAAGACGTCAACGCCGGCGGTGCCGTTGGCCGCGCTGTGCCGGCTGGTGTAGAGGCTCAGGAAGAACACGCCGAGGCCGAGGATCCAGGCGAATACGCTACCGATCACCACGTCGTCGGCGTGGCCCCGATGGCCGAGCGCGCCGAGTGCGACGCCCACCCCGATGGTCGCGGCGAAGAGCCCGAACCGCTGATCGATGCCCAACGCCAGTGCTGCCAGGGCACCGGTGAACGCCACATGGCTCAGCGCGTCGCCGGTGAAGACCTGGGCCCGCAGCACGACGAAGTAGCCGACCAGTCCTGCGGCGGCGGCGACCGCGGTGCCGGCAAGCAGTGCATGCAGCAGGAATGGTGGCCACGTCATGGCACGATTCCGGGCGCGCTCGAGTCCGCGGTGACGCTGCCCTGCCGCATGTGGCGGATCAGCTGACTGGCGAGGTAGCCGGCGAAGGCCAAGCTGGTGACGAAAAAGCCCACCGGAAACGGGGTGTAGTAGGCCAGGCTCAGACCCAGCCACGTGACGATCAACCCGGTCAGAATGGCGAGCACAAGGGCACGCATGGGGGCTGTAGTCAGCGTCTGCGCGGTCGCGGCAGGCATGACCAACAAGGCGAAGACCAGCAGCGTGCCGGTGATCTGGCTGACCTCAGCGGTCGCAGCACCTAGGAGTACCAGAAACGCCACCGACAAGGCCCGGACCGGGACGTTGCGGGCGAGCGCCATCTCAGGATCGATCGAGGCGAAGGCCAGCGGCCGGCCGATCACCGCCAGAATCGACAGCGCAACCGCGGCGACGATGCCCAGGATGGTGACCTGCGCGGTGGTGATGCCCAGGAAACTGCCGAACAGCAGCGCATTGATGCTGTTGAGGAACCCTTTGTACAGGGCGACGAACAGGAAACCGCAGGCCAGCGCGAAGGCCTGCACGGTTCCGGTGACCGCCGACTCCTCGGAGTAGCCGCCACGCCCGGTGCGCGGCAACATCGCGATGACCGCAGCTCCGGCGAGACAGAAAGCGAAGTAGCCGTAGGCGGCCGCCACACCGATCAGGACCGCCCCGGCCGCACCCGGGAAACCGATCAGCGACAGGGTATGGCCTGCGAAGGTCTGCCGGCGCAACACCATGAAATGCCCGATCACCGCAGCCAGCACCGCGACGATCGTGCCCGCGCGAAAAGCATTGACCATGAACGGGAACGACCACATCTCTTGGAGATCGGTGATCGGGTTCCAGCTCGGACCGTCGGTGACGGTCACGGTCTGCGCCCGGGGTACCCCTCATCATGAGCGTCGCATCGTTGCGGATGGCCGACCACGACCAGCCGGCCGTCAGCGGCGGTGAGAACCTCGATCGGGGTGCCGAACAGATCGGTCAATGCCGCGCTGGTGATCACCTGACGAGGTGGGCCGATCAAGGAACCGCCGGGGGCGAGATACACCACGGTGTCGAGGTGGGGCAGGACGGGATTGACATCGTGCAGAACCATCACCACGGCAACCCGTTGGGTCCGGCTGATCCGAGCGATGAGAGTGGCGACAGCAGCCTGGTTCGGCAGGTCCAGGCTGTCCAGAGGTTCGTCCAGCAGCAGTAGGTCAGGGCGGGAGGCCAAGGCCTGAGCGATCAGCAGGCGTTGCTGCTCCCCGCCGGACAGCTCGCCGACAGGTCGCCCGGCGTAGCCGCTGGCGCCGACCAGGTCGATGACCTCCTCGACGCGGGCGGCGGCGGATCGCCGGGGTGCACCACCCGGCAGCCAGCTCGGCAGGGGAAGGCCCCACCGGTGCCCGTCCAAGCCCAGGCGCACGATGTCACGGCCCCGGACCCGCAGCGATGGGTCGAAGCTTCGGCGCTGGGGCAGGTAACCGATCCGCCTGTTGACCCGACCGGGCAACTGGCCCAGCACCTGTACTCGGCCTTCCGCCAGCGGCAGGGCCCCAAGAATGACTTGGAGCAACGTCGACTTGCCGACCCCGTTCGGACCCAGCACCGCGACGAACTCGCCGGCCGCGATAGCCAGATCGAGCCCGCTCCACAGCCGCCGGTTGCCCCGGTCGACCGCGCCGTGGCGCAGGGTGATCACCGGCTGCTGATCCGTGGGTACCTCGGCGGCGTGGCGGAATTGGGTGTCCACGTCGGGGCCGATCGAGCGGGCATTCACGGCATGGTGGCCTTCGACAGTGCTTGCTGGATGCCTTCGAGCTGGTCGGCCTGCCAGTCCTGGAAGCTGGCCGTGGCCGGGACGAGGGTCTCGGTCACGGTGGCCACCGGAATATCCTGGTTTTTCGCCGCGGTCACCAGTGCCGCCACGTCCGGGGTCGAATTCTGGCTGTTGAATAAGAAGATCTTGATTTGCCTCGTCTCGATCTGCTTATCGGCGGTGCTCTTGTCGGCTGCGGTGGGATCGGTGCCCTCACTGATCGCGTCGAGGAACGACTCCGGGGTTGCCATCCGCAAGCCCAGACCTTCGGCCAGCGGCGTCACGATCGATTCCGAGGCGCCAATTGATGTCCCGCTGTACTTGCTCTTGAGATCGGCGATGAGCTGGTTGTAGCGAGCCAATCCGTGCGTCTCGTAGTTCTGTTTCTGCTGATCAAAATAGGCCGAGTCGGCCGGATCGATCCGCTTGTAGTCGGCGGAGATCTGTTCGATGACGCGGTGCACGTCATCCGGGGAGTACCAGCGATGCGGATTGCCGCCTTGCTTGACTCCGACCAGCTCCCCGACGTTCAACACCGACCGGCCCGGTGCCGGGTTCGCGGCGATCAGCTTGGCGACCCACGGGTCGTAGCCGACGCCGTTGGAGACCACGTACTGGGCGCTCGCGAGAGCTCGCGCGTCGGCCGCCGTGGGCTCATAGTCGTGCGGGTCGGCGTCCGGGGCGGCGATGATACTTCTCACACTGACGTGCTCGCCGCCCAGCTGCGCCGCGATACTGCCCCAGACATTCTCCGCCGCTACTATCGCGATCTTTGTATTGCCGGTGGACCCAGTCTGCTGGGAAAGCGAACCGTGACCCGCCGGGCTCCCGGTGGCGCAGCCGGCCAGCACGCCGGCGACCACTAGCGCGGTGACTGCTGGCGCGCCGATGAGGGATAACAGCCTTCGCGTCATCCCCTTCGCGCTCACTTTGCGTCTCCTGATCGGGACGTTACATGACCTACAAGTGTCGCTGATGCCGACGAGCGTAAACGAAATCGATAATCATTCCAAGTCAGGAAGCTTCGGCCAGTACCAGAGCGAACCGCTCGTCGGGATCGGTCCACCACAGCTGGTCGGCAAACCCGGCCGCCAGTAGCTCCGCGCCGAGTCCGGCCCGGCGGAATTTGGTGGATACCTCGGTACGCATCTCCTCGCCCTGGGCGTACTGCACTGTCATGCCCAGGGCGGGCACCTGCACGGTCACCGCGCGACGAGCCTGCAGCCGCATCTCGATCCACTCCTGGGTGGCGTCCCACAACGCGATGTGATCGAAGGCGGTGACGTCGAAATCGGCGCTGAGCTCGCGGTTGAGGACATGCAGCACGTTGCGGTTGAACTCGGCGGTCACACCGGCGGCATCGTCGTAGGCAGGCACCATGACCGCCGGATCGGTGACCAACCCGGCGCCCAGCAGCAGCAGCTCGCCAGGATCCAGTGCGGCGCGCAGCGCGGTGAAGAACGCGGCGCGCTCGTCCGGGACGAGATTGCCGATCGTGCCGCCCAAAAAGGCCACCAGCCGGCGCCCGCTCTGCGCCGCCGGCAGCAACTCCAGATGCTGGGTGAAGTCGCCGACCACACCGTGTACCGCCAACCGCGGGTACTCCCGTGCCACCGCGGCCATCGCGCCGCGCAATGCCGACTCCGAGACGTCCAGAGGCACGAAGCGCCGAAGGGATCCGGTGGCGGTGAGCGCGTCGAGCAACAACCGCGTCTTCTCCGACGAGCCCGAACCCAGCTCGACGAGGGTGTCGGCGGCTGCCCGCGCAGCGATCTCCGTCACGGTGTGCCGAAGCAGCCGGCGTTCGGTTCGGGTGGGGTAATACTCCGGCAGCATGGTGATCTGCTCGAACAGTTCGCTGCCACGGGCATCGTAAAACCACCGGGGTGGCAGCCACTTGGGGTCGGCGGACAGACCCACCCGTGCGTCGTGGCGCAGCGCGGCCGCCGCGTCGGCGTCGGACAGGTAGATCTCCAGCACAGGTGCGGTCATGGCTCCTCCGCAGTAATCGCAGGAATCGGCACGACATCCACGGTGGACGGTGTCGCGGTGACGAGGTGGCAATCCGGCACGGGCTCCCAGCCGGCACAGTGGCTGGTGGGCTCGGAGCAGACCTGCACTCCCCCGTCGGCTACCCGCACCGCCAACGCGTGGTGAACCGCGGTCGCGGCGAGCGTGACACCATCCGTGACCAGCAGGTTCAGCCGTGAACCCGGGGCGGCGGCCAGCACCTGTGCAGTAACCCTGCCCAGCGCCCGGCCCAGCGGATCACCAGCCACCAGGCGGTGCCGGACCAGCGCCCACAGCAGCGCCGAGTCGGTGGGTGCTTCCAAAGTGAGCAGCTCGGTGACCGGCAACTGGCTGGCCAGTGTTGCCATGCTGTCCGGCCAACCGGTGACCATGCCGTTGTGACTGAACAGCCAGCGGCCGGTGGTGAACGGCGAGCAGGCAAGCTCGGTCACCGGCATGCCGATCGTCGCCGAGCGCACCGCAGCGAGCACCGCGCCACTGCGCACTGCGCCGGCCAGCGCGGCGAACGAGGTGTCAGTCCAGATCGGGATGGCCCGCCGGTACCGGATGGGCGTGGCCCCGCCGTCGGGGTACCAGCCTGCGCCGAACCCGTCGGCGTTGACCACCCCATCACAGCGCATATCGGCTGGTGCGTAGCTCTGGCGCAGCAGCGAATGCGGCGGCTCCAGCAGCAGCGTCGCGAGGTCACGGGACGGCCCGAGATAGGCCAGGTGCCGGCACACCGGGTTCAACCCACCTCGGCGGCGGCATCCCGGGCGCAGCGGAAACCGGTGAAGATCTGCCGGCGGATCGGGTGGTCCCAGTTACGGAAGGTCCCCCGGCAGGCGGCCGCGTCGGTGGCGAACGAGCCGCCCCGCAACATCCGGTAGTCCCCGCCGAAGAACACCTCGGAGTACTCCCGGTACGGGAACGGCGCGAAGCCCGGGTAACCGGCGAAGCCCGAGGACGTCCACTCCCATACGTCGCCGATCAACTGGTGCACGCCCAGCGCAGACGCGCCGGCCGGGTAGCTGCCCGCGGGGGCGGGCTGCAGGTGCCGTTGCCCCAGGTTGGCGTGCGCTGGAGTCGGGTTCTCATCACCCCACGGGAAGCGGCGGGAACGCCCGCTGGCCGGGTCGTACCGGGCCGCCTTCTCCCACTCCACCTCAGTGGGCAGGCGCTTGCCGGCCCATGCCGCATAGGCCTGCGCCTCGAAGAAGCTGACGTGCACGACGGGCTCGTCGAGCGGGACCAGCTCGGTGACGCCGAACCGGGTGCGCCACCACTGCTCGCCGTCGAAGGACCAGAACAGCGGAGCCACCAGTCCTGCCTCGCACCGGTGTGCCCAGCCTCGCTCGCTCCACCACCGCGAGTTGTCGTATCCGCCGTCGGCGAGGAACCGCTGGTAGTCCCGGTTGGTCACCGGAGTGGTGTCCAACCAGTACGCGCCGGTGTGTGCGCGGTGCGCGGGGCGCTCGTTGTCCAGCGCCCATGGCTCGGTCGACGCGCCCATGGTGAACTCCCCGGCGGGGATCAGCACCTCTGCGGGCAGGCCGGCGGAGCGTTCCGGCTGGGGGGCGGGCGCGTGCAGCGCGGCCGGCCCGACCCGCAGCTGGTGGGTGGCCAGCATCGTCTCGTCGTGCTGCTGCTCGTGCTGCACGATCATTCCGAAGGCGAATCCATGCTCGACAAGCCGGCGGCCCTCCAGCGGCGCGCCGTCCAGCACGTCGAGCACCTTGGTACGCACCTGTCCGAGGTAGCGCCGGGTCTGGGTGGGGTCCAGCAGGGGCAACGCAGGCCGGTTGGGCCTGGGATGCCTGAACGCGTCGTAGAGGTGGTCGATGTCGGCCCGGACGGGCTCGCGGCCGCCCACGTCGCGGACGAGCCAGAGTTCCTCCTGGTTGCCGATGTGGGCGAAGTCCCAGACCAGCGGAGACATGATCGGGGAGTGCTGGCGGATCAGCTCGGTATCGCCCACCGCCCCGGTCAGGGCCTCGCTGCGGGCGCGGGTGCGGCCGAGCTCGGCAGCCAGGTGATCGCGCAGCGCGGCACTGCTCAACTCGATGATCGGCGTGCTCACAGCAGGTGTCCTCCAGTGTGTCCGGCAGGTCGCGTCCCGTTACCTAGTGCGCCGGCGCCTGCGGCGATGGCACTGGTGAGGTCGTCCGCTGGGCAGCGGCCGCGCCGGACCCGGTACTCCGTGATGTCCTCCACCAGCAACTGCACGCCGGGCGGCGCATCCAGCGCCGGCAGGGCGTCGCAGGCCAGCTCGAACACCTCAGTCGCGGCGACGGCGAGGGTGTCGTCACGAAGGCCACGTTCGGCTGCCTGCAGCCACCGCCCAGCGGCCGGCGCGCAGGCATCCCGAGCGGCGGCAGTGACCGAGGGGTCGGCAAGCAAGGCGGCCAGCACTGCCACCGGTACCAACCACTGCCCTGCCGGCTGGGTGTCCAGGTAACGGACCTCGAGGTAGCCATGCGGTCGTACCGGCGGGAACAGCGTGGTCAGGTGGTAATCCAGATCAGCGGTGCTGGGCCGGCCGGGCAGTGCCCCGCACAACCAGTCGGCGAAGGTGACGCCGCTGGGCACCTCCCAACTTCCCCACGGGCGACGTTGGCACAGCAACGGGGTGTCCAGCGCTCGGCGCGCCCAGTCGGCGGCTGGATCCCAGTGCACCGCCGGATCCCAGTTAACGGGGCTGGGTCTGGTGCGGGCCGGATCCAACGCGAACCACGCCTGCATCCGCGACGACACCCATCCGGTGCGCCGGCCACCCAACCATGGTGAGTTGGCGAACGCGGCCACCAGCACCGGTCCGAGGTCGTGCAGGGCTGCCCAGCGCAGTGCCACGTCGGAGGGGGTACCGGCGTCCAGGCACACCTGCACCGCCGCGGTCGAGCACATCATGGCCCGGCCCATCGGACCGATCCGGTCGAATGCGGTCTCCATCGCTGCGTAGCGGGGAATGTCGATCAACCGGCGAGACGGGCGATGCGGGTCGGAGCCCAACCCGGTGAGGACCAGACCGGCGGGGTCGAGCAGGTCGGTCAGAGCTGCGGTATCGCCTTCCACGGTGGCGATGAGCCCGGTCAGCGAGGCACAGGGCGGGCTGGAGATCTCGAGCTGACCACCGGGTTCGACCGTGACGGTGGAGCCGTAGGGAAGAGGTTTCTGGGGACTGTCGGGAACGAGAGAATCCGGAACATGTGCACCGAGCGCTTCGGCGAGGTGCTGAGCCTGCAACGGGCGATGGGGATTGCCGGAGTGCTGCACCACCCACTCGAGCTCGGCGCCGAGCAGCCTCGGTGGCCCGTGCTTGAAGCAGACCGAGGCGACGTACACTTCGGCTTCTTCCCGGCAGCGCAGCACCGTGGGTGGTGCGGCCGGCGCCGACGTCCAAGGCCGCGTTGCCTCTGCCGTCACGATCCACCTCCTGGGCAATCGACGAGCCTTCGCCACGCTACCCAGTTACTCCGACACTTGCAGCGTTACGCCAATGACGTTCGTCTGCGCTTCCCCTCCGGTTCCCCGCACCCTCCCCCAGCCCCGACATGGAGACATATCGGGGTCAAGCGAACCGCTTTGACCCCGATATGTCTCCATGTCGGGGTGCGCGGGAGGAGAGAGGAACGCTAGGCGAGGGCGAACTGGGTGTGATGCAGCTGGGCGTAACGGCCGCCTGCGGCGAGCAGTTCTTCGTGCGTGCCTCGTTCGACGACCCGACCGTCCTCGATCACCAGGATCAGATCCGCGGCGCGGATGGTGGACAACCGGTGCGCGATGACCAGCGCGGTGCGCCCGTGCAGTGCCTCGGCGAGCGCGGCCTGCACCACCACCTCGGATTCCGAATCCAGATGGGCGGTGGCCTCATCAAGTATCACCACGCGAGGTCGGGCCAGCAGCAGCCGGGCGATCGCCAGCCGCTGGCGCTCACCGCCGGAAAGGCGGTACCCGCGGTCGCCGACCACCATCTCCAGCCCGTCGGGCAAGGATCGCACCAGCGGCTCCAGCCGGGCCCGCCGCAGCGCGTCCCACAACTCGCCATCCGGCGCGTCCGGCGCGGCGAAACGCAGGTTGGCCGCGATGCTGTCGTGGAACAGGTGCCCGTCCTGGGTCACCACGCCCACGGTGTCCCGCAGCGCGGCGAAGGACAGATCGCGAACATCGATCCCGCCCAGCCGCACCGCCCCGGCATCGACGTCGTACAGGCGCGGGACCAGCGACGCGATGGTGGACTTGCCCGCTCCCGAGGAGCCCACCAGCGCAACCAGCTGCCCGGGCTCAGCGCGGAAATCGACCCCGTGCAACACCTCGGTACTGCCCCGCGCGTCCAGGGTCGCGACTTCTTCCAGCGAGGCCAGCGATACCTGCGCGGCCGAGGGGTAGGCGAAGTGCACGTTGTCGAATTCCACCGAGATCTCGCCCGGAGGTACCGCCTGAGCGTCCGTCCGTTCAGTGATCATCGGGCGAACGTCGAGGACCTCGAAGACCCGCTCGAAGGCGACCAGCGCGGTCATCACGTCGACCCGGGCGTTGGCCAGCGCGGTCAGCGGCGAGTAGAGCCGGGTGAGCAGCAACGCGAGGCTGACCACGGTGCCGGCGGCGATGTCGCCGCGCAGCGCCAGCCAGCCGCCCAGCCCGTACACCAGCGCCTGCGCCAGCGCGGAGACCAGGCTCAGCGCGGTGAGGAACACCCGTGCCGACATCGCGTTGCGCACTCCGATGTCGCGCACGCGGGTGGCCCGGTAGCCGAATTCGGCAGCTTCGGTCTCCGGTCGTCCGAACAGCTTGACCAGGGTGGCGCCCGGCGCGGAGAAGCGCTCGGTCATCTGGGTGGTCATCGCGGCGTTGTGCGTGGACGCCTCGCGCCTCAACTCGGCCATCCGGGCGCCCATCCGCCGCGCCGGCACCACGAAGATCGGAAGCAACACCAGGGCCAGTACGGTGACCTGCCACGACAGGGTCAGCATCACCACCAGCGTGAGCACCAGCTGGATCACGTTGGTGACCACTCCGGACAGCGTGGAGGTCAGCGCGGTCTGCGCGCCGATGACATCGTTGTTGAGCCGGCTGACCAGCGCCCCGGTGCGAGTACGGGTGAAAAACGCGACCGGCATCCGCTGCACGTGCTCGAACACGGCGCGGCGCAGGTCGAGGATCAGCCCCTCGCCGATGCGGGAGGACTGCCAGCGCGATGCCAGCCCGATCCCCGCGTCGAGCACCGCCAACCCCGCGATGACCAAGGCCAGCCCGACGACCAACGCGGTCCTGGAATGCCCGACGATGCCGTCGACGACGCGCCCGGCCAGCAGCGGCGTGGCCACCGTGAGCACCGCCGACACAGTGCTGAGCGCCAGGAAGATCAGCAGCGACGTCCGGTGCGGCTTGGCGAAGCCCATGATCCGGCGCACCGTGCCGGGCGCGAGCGAGCGAGGTGTGCTGCCCTGGCGAGCCACGCTGGTCAGCAGGCTCCACGTATTGTCCATCTAGCGTCCTCCATGCTGCGCGCACCTCGTCGCCTGGACTGTAACCTCGTGATCACCGGGTTATTCCGATGAGCGGAATGGCCGATTCCCTTTGGTCCCAGTGCCGCGTTCGGGCAGAAACAGCGTCGAATCCCCGAACTCATGCCACAAGTAGCGGCGTCGCACCGCAGCGGCGTAGGCGGCGCCGACCAGTTCGGCGCCGACGACGGCCTCGAGTAACAGCAAGTGGCTGGCTTGGGGCGCGTGCAACCCGGTGATGAGCCCGGTGACGATTCGGGCCGGATGATCGGGACTTACGACGAGGTCAGTCCACCCGTGCGCGGGCTCGATCAGGCCGCCGGGTCGGGTCGCTGTCTCCAGCGCGCGCACCACGGTGGTACCCACCGCGACGACTCGCTGCCCGGCATCGCGGGCGCTGCGGACCAGCCGTGCGGTGGGCTCGGGTACCTCAAAGCGCTCCGGCGCCGGCGGTTCGTGCAGCTCGGGGCTGGACACCCCGGCGTGGAGCACGACCGGGGCGAGGGTGATGCCCGAGGCCATCAGCCGCACCAGCAGCGGCGCGGTGAACGGGCGCCCGGCGCTGGCCATCTCGGCGCTGCCCGGCTGCGGGCGTACACCGTCTGGTAATCCGCCAACGGGTACTGCTCGGTGAGGTAGCCGTAGCCGATCGGGCGGCCATGCTCAGACAGGTACTCCACAAGCGGGGTCGGCGGCGTCACCACCGCCCGCCACAACCGGCTCGGATCCCCACGGGGCGCGAAGTCGGGGTAGGGCGCACTGAGCAGGAGTTCAACGTCTCCGGGCAGGTGCAACCGCTGCCCCAGCTGAGTTGTCAGGTCGGGTCCGCGGCCGTCGAGCCGGCGGATTTCCACCACCCACTCTCCGGGGTTCAAAGAGGTGGCGATGTGCACCGGGACAGCCTGACCATCGTGGCGACGTCCTCGTACCGCCGCCGGCAGGGTGGCGGAGGTGTTGACCACGACGAGGTCGCCGGGTGCGAGCAGAGTGGGCAGGTCGGCAAATCGCCGGTGCTCGATCCGGCCAGGTCGAGCGACCAGTAGCCGGACCCCGTCGCGTGGCACTCCGCGGCGTTCCGGTGGACCGGTGGCTTCGCTTCCCGGCGGCAGCGTGAACCGCGCCGTGGGCTGGTCGGCGGTTATGGTCACCGGCCCGCCTCCGCCAGGAGATCCGCAGCCCGGTACCGGCCGCTGGGCAGGTTCCCTTCGGCGAGTGCCAGCAGCGCGGGTACCACGCACTCCGGTGCCGGCCGGTCGCTGATGTCCTCGCCCGGGAAGGCCTGCTGATGCAGGTCAGTGGCCATGTCGCCGGGGTCGAAGGCATAGACCCGCAGATCGGGGTGCTCCACTGCGAGCACCGCGGTGAGTTGGTCCAGCGCGGCCTTGGCCGAGCCGTAGCCGCCCCATCCCGGGTAGGGCTCCACCGCCGCGTCGGACGAGACGTTGACCACTCGTCCAGCGCGGCGCGCAAGCTGCGGCAACAGCGCCTGGAACAGCGCAAGCGGAGCCAGCGTGTTCGCCGCGTAGACCTGCTCGAGCATCTCAAGGGGGTAGTCGGCGAGGTGGGGCTGCGGGCTCGGGCCCAGCACGCTGGCGTTGTTCACCAGCAGATCCAAGCCGCCCGCCTCGGCCGACGCGGCGGCCAGCCGCAGGCGGTGGCGAGGATCGCGCACATCCCCGGGCACCGCGGTCACCGCGTGCCGGCTTTCGATCTGGGCGACCAGCTCGGTGAGCGGCACGGGATCACGGGCATCGATCACCACATGCCAGCCGCGGCGCACGAGGCTGATGGTCAATGCCCGACCCAACCCGCGGCTGCCGCCGGTCACCAGAGCCACCGGCAGCGGGTGAACTGCATTTTGCTGCGTCATGCCGCGAGCATGTAACTTGAAGCTCACTTCAAGTCAAGGAATTGGCGGAGGCGGATGGACCGCACTGATCTGCTCCCGATCGGCGAGATAGCCCGCCGTGCCGGGCTGGCGACCTCGGCGCTGCGGTACTACGAGCGGCAGGGGCTCATCAGCGCCGTCCGCACCTCAGGCGGGCAGCGGCGCTACCAGCGCAACATGCTGAGACGGCTGGCCTTCATCCGCGCGGCCCAAAGTGTCGGGCTCTCGCTGCAAGAGATCCGAACCGCGCTGGATACCCTGCCGGCGCAACGGACACCTACCACGGTGGACTGGGCACGACTGTCCCGCTCCTGGCGTAGCCGGCTCGACGAGCAGATCGCTGGACTCACCGCGCTGCGAGACGGGCTCACCTCGTGCATCGGCTGCGGTTGCCTATCGCTGCGCCGGTGCAGACTGTCGAACCCCAACGACACCGCCGCCGGCTACGGTGCCGGCGCCCGTTACCTGCCACCGGCCCTGCGCCGACCGCTCGACGCGACCCCGCGCTCAACTCCGCACGATGAACCCGCGCCGCCCTAGGTCCACAGTGCTGCTACCGACACCAGCACTACGTACGCGCATGGTAGAAAGACCAGCACGCCACCGGGAAGCTGTTCACCGAGTTCCTCGCTGCCCGCGGCGAGGGCGCTCAGGAAGCGACCCTCAAGGTTCGCGTCCAAGCGGCAGCAACGCTAGCCGCACTGGCGGTCGCGCTCAGCGCGGGTGCAGTCCGGCTGCGCCGAGCAGCTGCTGCCCTGGTCGATCGTGCTTTTCGCGCCTACGTCACGGTCTCAAAAACAGGCCCTGAACCAACGATGACGATCGGGAAGTTTACTTCTTCTTCGTACGGGTGGCGCCGCCACGACCACGCAGCGTCACACCGGACTCTGAAAGTACCCGGTGGACAAAGCCGTATGACCGCCCGGTCGATTCAGCCAGCGCCCGGATGCTGGCGCCCTTCTCGTACTTCTTCTTCAGCTCGGATGCGAGCTTGTCCCGAGCCACACCGGTGATCCGGCTGCCTTTTTTAAGGTCGGCCACCTCGAAACGCCTTTCTTCCGACGGCAGAAGAGCCGGTCACGGCCCTTGCGGCAATGATCGACCAGGTTAGCGATCTCCGCCAGACGATCTCCGGGTGGATCTGTGAGCGGTATCCCTAGCGGGCCCAGATGCGCGATATAGCCCCAAAACCGCCAAACGGGATCGAACTAGAAGAGTTTGGAACACGCAGCGTAAGTATAAGGTCACCCGTTAAGCAAGCTGCACCAGATCGAGGTAATCTGCGCTCCAGTGATCTTCGGTGCCCTCCGGCAACACGATCACCCGCTCCGGACCGAGCGCCTGCACCGCTCCAGGATCATGAGTTACCAGCACCACCGCACCGGGAAAGTGCCGCAGCGCGTCGAGCACCCGCTCCCGGGACACCGGATCCAGGTTGTTGGTCGGCTCGTCGAGCAGCAGCACGTTGGCCGCCGACGACACCAGCACCGCCAGCGCCAGCCGGGTCTTCTCGCCGCCGGACAGGGTACTGGCCGGCTGGTCCAGTTGCTCTCCGCGGAACAGGAAAGCACCCAGCAGGGTGCGCAGCTGCTGCTCGGGTGCCTCCGGTGCAGCGTGGCGAAGGTTCTCCCACACCGTGGTATCGAGATCCAGCGTGTCGTGCTCCTGGGCGAAGTAGCCCACTCGCAGGCCATGGCCGAGCTCGACCCGGCCTGCATCGGGGGTTTCCATCCCACCGAGTAAACGCAGTAAGGTGGTCTTCCCGGCGCCGTTGAGACCGAGGATCACCACCCGGCTGCCCCGGTCGACGGCGAGGTCCACCCCACTGAACACCTCCAGCGAGCCATAGGACTTCGCCAGCCCGCTGGCGGTCAGCGGGGTTCGGCCGCAGGCGGTGGGCTGCGGGAAGCGAATCTTGGCCACTTTCTCGGCTCGTTGCTCGGTCTCGGCGCCGGCCAGCAACCGCGCGGCCCGGCGTTGCATGTTCTGCGCGGCGACGGCTTTGGTGGCCTTGGCGCGCATCCGGTCGGCCTGCGCCATCAGGGCAGTGGCCTTCTTCTCCGCATTGGCCCGTTCCCGGCGCCGGCGCCGCTCATCGGCCGCCCGGGCGTCCAGGTAGCGCTGCCAGCCGAGGTTGTACACATCGACCTCGCCGCGGACCGCGTCGAGAAACCACACCTTGTTCACCACCGCAGCGAGCAGGTCGGTGTCGTGGCTGATCACGACGAGGCCGCCGTCGTGGGCGGTGAGGAAATCTCGCAACCAGGTGACCGAATCGGCGTCGAGGTGGTTGGTCGGTTCGTCGAGCAACAGAGTGGTGTTCGAGCGGCCGCCTGAATTATCAGAAGCGCCGAACAGGATCCGAGCCAGCTCGACCCGGCGTCGCTGCCCGCCGGACAGTGTGCTCAACGGCTGCGGCAGTACCCGGTCGGGCAGCCCGAGGCTGGCACAGATCCGCGCTGCCTCGCCTTCCGCGGCGTAGCCGCCCAGCGCTGAGAAGCGGTCTTCCAGCTGGCTGTACCGGCGCACTGCGCGGCTCTGCTCGTCGTGGTCGACCAGCTCGGCCATCTCCGACTGCACTTTCTCCATCTCATGCAGCAGCTGGTCGAGCCCGCGGGCCGAGAGCACCCGATCCCTCGCCGAGATCGTGAGGTCACCGTCCCGGGGATCCTGCGGGAGGTAGCCCAGCTCCCCGCCGCGCCGAAGCTGGCCCGCATAGGGCGTGGACTGGCCGGCCAGCACACGCAGGGTGCTCGTCTTACCGGCGCCGTTGCGGCCGACAAGCCCGATCCGGTCACCGGGCTGTACTCGCAGCGATGCGCCGGCCAGCAGGGTTCGCGTCCCTGCGCGCAGTTCGAGATCGCTAGCTGTGATCACGTGAGGTGACTCCAAAGGTGGTCGCCGGCAGGGGTACTTCCCCACGCGCCGCGGCGTGCGGGGCCCAGCAGCGCATCAGCTTGTCGCGACCACGGAGCCATCCTACCTACCGACCGCACCCCATTTATCCCGCCGCCACGCGTCTCACGGATGCTGGTGCAGCATGCCGCGCTCGCCGAGCTGGACCTCGACACAGCGGACCCGCCGGGCGGCCTCATCCAGGACTGCACGGCGCGGCTGCGCAACGGCGAGCACCCGAGGCTCGGCGTGTTCGAGTAACCCGGTCAACCGCGGGTCCCCGGCCACCGTGCGCAACGCTGCGGTATCTCCACCGAGAACGACGGCGTCCAGTTCGGTGGCGCGGGGCAGCAGTACCCGCGCCGCGGCATCCGCTGCGGCGCGCAGCGCCATCCGTGCCTGGCCCTCCCGCCGGCGGGCGAAACGTTGCTGGGACTGTCCACCCGCCGCGCTACGCCCGTGTACCGGCCGGCTGCCCGTCGCGGAGACGAGCACCACCCCGGCCCGGGCGATGCCCACGCTGTACCCACCCAGGCGTACCAGGAGCAACCCGATCGTGCGCACCGCCAGGGCGTGGTTGAGCAGGTCATCCACGGCAAGGCCGGCCCGTTGCGCAGGGGGCACCGCCAGCGGTCCGAATGGCACCGGCATGGACGCTAACCACCCGTCAACAGCGCCCACCTCCACTCGCCACGGCTCAACCGTGGTGGCCAGCGCACCGCCATGATCGGCCACGAAGCGGTCCAGGAACCTGGTCAGCCGCTCCGGCTCCACCTCCACCGCACGCCCCCCGCCGGCAAGTTCCCGGATGCGGCCCATGAGCGGCAGGTTACGCCCGCGTAACGTGCAACTGTGATCGATGTGCTGGTGGCCGGAGGCGGTCCGGCGGGGTGGGCGGTAGCGGCGGCGTGTGCGCGGCTGGGACTGGTCACCGAATTGGTGGACCTCGCGCCGGACCGGCAGTGGCGGGCTACCTACGGTTCGTGGCGGGCTGAGCTGCCCTCCGACATCGATCCTGCGGTGGCGGCGGCCGGCCAGGGCGAGGCGATCGGCACCACCACGCACCAGCTAGGTTGGGAATATGTGGTGTTGAACAACACCGCGTTGCGGGACGGGTTGGCCACCGCGCCCGTCACAGTGGTGAAGGGACGGGTGCGTGCCGCCCGGCCAGATCCGGAGGGGGTCACCGTCGAGGTGGACGGCGGGCAACGGCGGGCAGCCGTTGTCCTCGACGCCACTGGCGCGCCACGTACGGTGCTCGGTGCTGCTGCCCGCGGTGCATCCGCCGAGCAGACTGCGGTAGGGGTGCTGGTCGAGGCTGACGCCGTGCGGAGATTGGTGACTCCGGGCAACGCGTTGTTCATGGATTGGCGGCCACACCATGGCGAGACCGGATGGCCGACGTTTCTCTACGCGGTGCCGGTGACGGCGGATCACATACTGCTCGAGGAAACCTCCCTGGCCCGCCGCCCCGCGCTCGGGCTGGGGACGCTACGTCGCCGGCTGCACGCTCGACTGGCATACCACGGCATATCAGTGCCGCCCGGTGGCGAGGAGCGGGTGCGAATTCCGGTGGACCGACCGCTGCCAAGCCCCGGCGACCGGCGCGGACCTGTGGTGGCGTTCGGGGCGGCCAGCCCGCTGGTGCATCCCGCCACCGGCTACAGCGTGGCCACGGCATTGCACCTGGCGCCTCGGGTGGCCGTCGCCGTGCGGGACGCGCTGCAGCGCAGCGGCTCCGCTGCGGCGGGCGCCGCGGCCTGGCGCGCGGTGTGGAGCCCGGCTGCGCTGGCGGTGCACGCGCTGCGACGCCGGAGCCTGGAGTCCCTGCTGCGGTTCCCGCCGGAGCTGGTGCCAAGGTTCTTCGACGTGTTCTTCGCGCTTCCCCAGCGGCATCGTTGGACCTATCTCACCGGTCGCGAGGATGTCCAAGGTAGCGCCGCTGCGATGGCCGCTCTGTTCGCTGCCTCTCCGTGGTGGCTGCGCCGGCGATTGGTCGTCGGCGCCCTCGATCTACGTTCAAGCTCGACCCTGGGCGACGAACTGCACACCGGCTGAGTGTGCAGGCGTCCTTGGTTGGACTATCTGGGTGTCGCCCGATCGGGAGGGCTTGCCCGAAGACTGCTGATGCACGTAGCTTGCGACAAGGTGGACTCCGAATCCTTGGGCGAGAAGCAGCGCATTCGCTCGTGCCGATTGCCGGCGATTGTCCAGGTGAACACCCGCCGCGGTCGGTGACCTGGCCCGCAGCTCCCGCCAAGATGTGGCAACAAGGTATCGCATCTATCTTGCATCTACCTCTCTAGGGCAGCTATCGTCACGCGAAAGACTGAAAGCAGGCGTTCCTCAGCGTGACATGGCGAAGTGAGGGAGCTCATGAACGCCCCAAGCCCGATTGTCTCCGACTCCGGCTTCGCCCGCTTCCGTGCCAGCCTCAACAAGGGCGATCGGGCCTCCATCGGCGGCATGTATGGATTCATCGTCTTGCTTCATCTGATCGGCTTCGGGGTACTGCTGGCGTTCGTCGTCCCGAGGGGCTACAACCTCGGCGCCACTGGCATCTACGGCGTTGGCGTCGGCGTCTTGGCGTATACCTTCGGTCTGCGGCATGCCTTCGATGCCGATCACATCGCGGCGGTCGACAACACCACCCGAAAGCTCATGGCCGACAACGCCGAGACGGGCAGCACGCGCAAGCCGCTGTCAGTGGGGTTCTGGTTCTCCCTGGGGCACTCCACGATCGTTTTCATGCTGACTTTCTTGCTCTCTGTGGGGGTGAAAGCCCTCGCGGGGCAGGTTGAGGACGAGTCCTCCGAGCTGCACTCGGTCACTGGTGTCATCGGCGCGTCGGTGTCCGGAGTGTTCCTGTGGATCCTGGGCATCCTCAACCTGGTCGTCCTTATCGGGATTGTCAGGGTGTTCCTGCAGATGCGCACCGGCACCTACAACGAGCAGGAACTCGAAAACCAGCTCAACAAGCGCGGCTTCATGAACCGCATCCTGGGCGGTTTGACCAGGTCGGTCCGCAAACCCTGGCACATCTACCCGGTCGGCGTGCTGTTCGGGTTGGGCTTCGACACCGCGACTGAGGTCGGCCTGCTGGTGCTGGCCGGCGGGGCTGCGGCGTTCAGCCTGCCTTTCTACGCGATCCTGATCCTGCCTATCCTGTTCGCTGCCGGGATGTGCCTGATGGACACCACTGACGGCGTGTTCATGAACGCCGCGTATGGCTGGGCCTTCGCCAAGCCGGTCCGCAAGGTCTTCTACAACATCACCATCACCGCGCTGTCGGTGGCCGTCGCACTGATCATCGGCACCATAGAGCTGATCGGTGTGCTCGATGACCAGGCCGGTATCGTCTCAGGGCCGCTCGCGTGGATCGGGTCGATTCCGCTGGACTACGCCGGCTACGGCATTGTTGCGCTGTTTGTCCTCGCGTGGCTCATCGCGTTGGCCGTCTGGCGGTTCGGGCGGATCGAGGAAAAGTGGTCGGCGAGGCTGGCGCCTAGCCCGACAAGCGCGGAATAGCCGGTGCAACGATAGAGAAATGCATGAGATCACCGGATTGCGGGAGCCGGCCAACTCCACCGGCAGCCGATTCGACGACACCGCCGAGCGTCGGTTAGCCAACCGGGCAGTCGCGGTCAGCGCTGCGGGCCTTGCCGCCACAGGGCTGCTCGAGCTGGCCGTTGCGGTGATCACAGGATCGGTAGGACTTCTCGGTGATGCGTTGCACAATCTGGCCGATGTGTCCACCAGCGCGGTGGTGTTCCTCGGATTCCGCATCAGCAAGCGCAGTCCCTCCGACCGCTATCCCTACGGCTGGGAACGCGCCGAGGACCTCGCTGGTCTCGGCGTCGCATTGGTGATCTGGGCCAGCGCGGTATTCGCCGGTGTGGAAAGCGTGCGCAAGCTGCTGGCCGACGAGGGGACCAGCCACATCGGAGCCGGTATCGCGGCGGCCGTGCTGGGCATCGTCGGAAACCAGTTGGTCGCCCGTTACAAACTGCAAGTGGGCTGGCGCATCCAATCCGCCACCCTGGTCAGCGACGCAAAACACAGCTGGCTGGATGCGTTGTCCTCCGCTGGTGCCTTGGCCGGGCTCATTGCCGTCGCCTTCGGGCAGCGCTGGGGTGACCCGGTCGCCGGCCTCGCGGTCACCTTGTTCATCTGCCATGTCGGCTATCAGGTGACCACCGACATCAGCCGCCGGCTCCTCGATGGCGTGGACGCCGGCCTGCTCGTCGCCGCCGAGCGCGCCGCCGCTATCGACGGGGTCGAGCACGCCCACGTTCGCGCCCGGTGGACCGGGCGGACCTTGCGTCTTGAGATCGAAGGCTGGGTAAACCCCACGCTTGCCGTTCGGGATGCCGACCACCTTCGCCACCGTGTCGTCGACGCCGTGCTCGCCGCCATTCCCGAAGCTCGAGTGGTCACCTTCACCGCACGAGCTATGCCGTTCTCAAGTTGAGCTTTGGTGGCCGCTCGGCGCCGCCCGCTCTACACGCCCGGGAAGGCCTCCATCTCGGTGACCTCGCGCTGTTGGGCGTCGATGATGCGCTGGGCAAGTTGGCGGGCGTCGGTGTTCTGCCCGTGGCTCAACTCAGATCTGGCGGTCGTAATCGCACCTTCGTGATGAGCGATCATCATCCGCAGGAACATCCGGTCGAATTTGTCGGCCGGCGCCATTCTGAGCTGGCGCATCTGGTCATTGGTCATCATGCCGGGCATGGCACCTGAGCCATTATGATCCATGTGACCCATAGCACTGTCAGCGCTGTCCCTGGAAGGCACCGGAACATTCCAGGAACGCAACCACGAGCTCATCTGATCGATCTCGGGCTGCTGAGCGGTCTGGATACGTGCGGCCAGGTCCTTGACTTGGGGTGACTGAGCCCGCTGGGCAGCCAATCTCGACATGGCGATTGCCTGGGCATGGTGCGGGATCATGTCCTGAGCGAAGGTGATATCGGCCTGATTGTGCGCCGGTCCTGCCGACGGTGCGCTCGCCTGATCGTTTGAGGATGTTGGCGCAGTGGTCCCACAGGCGCCGAGACCAACCCCCATGGTAAGAGCTATGGTTGCGGCTCCGATTACCGAAGTGATCGTGTGGGCGGCCATCAGTACCTCTCCAGCTTCAGCACCCAGAATTGGCGCGATGCTCAGGCATCACGGATGCGGGATGCTGATGATCACCTCGACCTCGGGCTTGATCTTGAGTGCCCCGAGCATTGCGGAGAACGGCTTGATCCCGTACTTGCGCTGGTCGAGGACGACTTTGGCGTTCCAACGCTTACCGTCGTCGTGCGCATCGAGCGAGATCGGGTTTGTCACGCCGTGCAAGGTGAGATCACCTTCGATGCGCGCCCGGGTGCCGTCGCGCACCACCTTTACCGAACGAAACTGGATCTTCGGGTACTTGCGCGGCTCGAGCGTTTTCTGGGCGTTTTTCTCGATGTCCCTGCGGTTGGAGTCGGAGATGTCGTTGACCACCCGCAACGAGGCCGGGTCGAAATCCGCGGTGAGACCGTCGTCCTGGCCCACGTCCATGGAGAGATTCGTCACCCGGAGGGTCGCATCGTGACCGAAGGAAGATGCCATTCCGTCGACAAAGACATTTACCCGGCAGTCTACGGCGGACGCATCGAAAGTCGGCACGCGGTGAGCGTAGCTGGGCGGCACACGAACGGTCACGGCGGCCTACGCGGTTCACTCGATGAGACTGGCCAGCTCACCCGCCGCGGGCTCGACCGCCTCGGCGAGCCGCTGCACATCAGGCAGCCCGTCTCGATCGGCGTGCAGAGCGACATAGGCGCGGCTTTGATACCACGACAGACCGATCACCAGAGCCTGGCCGGCCGCCAGTGGTGCCATCGGGAAAACCTCCACCAGCTCAGCGCCATCGAGGGTCAACCGGACCCTCGGCACCGGGATGCTGGTAACCATCAGATCGAACAGCAGTGAGGCGCCCTGACCGGCCACCGGAGCCGCTACCCGGTGCACCGCGGCCGGCAACAGGTCGGCCAGTACCGGTATCGCACCGGGGCCGCGGCTGGTGCCGGCGGCCCGATTGTGCTGCATCGCTCGCCGGACAGTGAGTAGCCGCTCACCGGCACCACGCTCACCGACCGGCAGCTCGCAGAGGTAACCCGACAAGCGGTTTCCCCCGGTACGCTGCCCAGCTCTGGCCCGTCGGCTGACCGGGATGAACGCCCGAAGCACCAACCCGTCTACCTGATCGCCGCGCGCCATCAGCCAGTCCCGTAACGCCCCGGTCACCACCGATAGCAGGACATCGTTGACCGTGCCGCCGAACGCTCGCCGGATCCGACGTACCTGCTCGAGGTCGAGCGACGCCACTGCCAGGGCACGATGTCCCGAAGACGAGATGAGCAGTGGCGAGCCCGGAGCCGGCAGCCGGGCACTGCGCAACACCGAAGCGGCGATACCGGCCACGTCGGTCAACTGCTCCACCACGCCGCGCACGTCACCGGGCGCTGCCCACAACCGCGAAAGCACATCCGGCTCCGGAGCCGCTGACGCGCCGTCGACCAGCTGCTCGTCACTGCGCGTGCCGCCGGCTCGCATCGGGAACTCATCCAGTACTCGCAGCCCGAGTTCCAGCGCGTTGAGCCCATCGCCGAACGCGTGGTGCATCTTGAACAGCACCGCGAAACGATCCCAACCGGTGCCCGCGATGACGTGGAACTCCCACAACGGACGGCTACGAATCAGCGGGTGAACCATCAGCTCAGCGGCCAACCCAGCGGCACCGTCGAGGCCGGCGTGACGATCGAGGTGGTGCACCTGGATGTGGTCCTTCGCGCAGAACCCTGGGTCCTCGGTCCACGTCGCTGCGGCCAACGGGATCCGGGATGGCCCTACTCGCCTGCGCAGTTGCGGCAACCGCTGGGCTCGCTCCGCCAGCAGCGCGGCCACCCGCCCGGGATCGATGAGATCAGCTGGGCGGAACGTCGCCAGCGCGCCGAGGTGCATCGGCGACACCTCGCGATCCAGGCACAGAAAGGCGGTGTCCAGTCCGGTTAGCCGCACCGGTGCAGCTTCGCACAGCTGATCGTGTACGGCGCGCAAACCTCGCGAGCCGGGCTCGGGCATGATCGTGGGCATGCAGGTGCTGGTCGATGCGGACAACCTCGACGTGCCACGGCTGCGCCTACTCGTCGCGGCGCTGGCGGCAGCCTCTTCTGCTGACGTCGTGGTGGCCGGCGCGCCGTCCGCACTGGAGGCGATCGACTGGCCTCCGCAAGCTCAGGTGCTGCCAGCCGCCGGCTGGCAAAGCGCCGACCTGCTGCTCGCCCGCGCCTACCGCGCCGCGGACCAGCCGCTACTGTTGGCCACCGGCGACGGCGACTTCGCGCATCTCGCGCGGCGCCACCCAGGCCCAGTCCTCCTGGTCAGCGGCAGATCCAACCGCTCCAACACCCTCACCGCCCCCCACATCACCCCCACGGATCCCGCCCAGGACGGCGGCGCACAGCTGCGCGCATGGATAACCCGTGAGTGGCCATGCGAGTCATAGCTCCACTCACGGGTCACAGGAAGGAGAATCGTGTCGACATTGTTCAGCCGCATCATTGCCGGAGAGATTCCGGGCCGGTTCATCTGGCACGACGAGCTGTGCGTGGCGTTTCTCACCATCGCGCCACTGCGGCCCGGGCATGCCCTGGTGGTCCCCCGGCAGGAGGTCAACGAGTGGACCGATGCGGACGACGACCTGCTGGCACATCTGATCGTGGTGGCAAGACAGATCGGCGCCGCGCAGAAGGTCGGCTTCGACGCGCCGCGCGCTGGACTGGTGATCGCGGGTTTCGAGATCCCGCACCTGCACGTGCATACCTTCCCGACGTGGGGCATCAACGACTTCGACTTCGACAAGGCCGATCGTGATCCGGACCCGGCTGAGCTCGACGCCGCGGCGGAGACCTTGCGCCAAGCTCTGCGGGAAGCCGGTCACGGCGATCGGGTACCCAGCTGACGATCCTGCTCGCAGCCGCCTCACCGGGCCGAAGGCGTGAGCGGTCGGAAGCTGCGTAGCCGCAGGCTGTTGGACACCACGAACAGTGAGGACATGGCCATCGCGGCCCCGGCGATCATGGGGTTGAGCAGCCCCATCGCGGCCAGCGGCAGCGCAGCGATGTTGTAGCCGAAGGCCCAGCACAGGTTCCCCTTGATAGTGCGCAGGGTGCGCCGGGACAGCCTGATCGCATCGGCGGCCACCCGGAGGTCACCGCGCACCAGCGTGAGATCGCCGGCCTCGATGGCAGCGTCGGTCCCAGTGCCCATGGCCAGGCCTAGATCGGCCTGGGCCAGCGCGGCGGCATCATTGATTCCGTCACCAACCATCGCGACGACCCGCCCGCGCCGTTGCAGACGGCTCACCTGCTCGACCTTCTCCTCGGGCAGCACCCCGGCGATCACGGTGTCGATGCCGACCTCGGCGGCCACGCAGCGGGCGGCGGTTTCGTTGTCGCCGGTGAGCAACACCGGGGTCAGCCCCAGCCTGCGCAGCATGCGCACCGCCTCGGCACTGCTCGGCTTCACCGTGTCGGCCACCGACAGCAGGCCGCGCATCTGGCCGTCCCAGGCGACTGCGATGACGGTGCGGCCGTGCGCCTCACGCTGGGTCGCAGCCGCGCGCAGCGTCTCCGGGAGCGGCATCGACCACTGCTCGGCCAACCAAGCCGGCCGGCCCACCAGCACCAGGGTGCCGTTCACCACACCACGCACGCCCTGGCCCCGCACTGAGCGAAAGTCGGTGACGGCGGGAACATCGCGCAGCCGCTGCCGAGCCCCGGCGGTAACTGCGGCGGCGACGGGGTGTTCGGAGAAGGCCTCCACGGCGGCAGCGCGGCGCAGCACGTCATCGACGTTCTCGCCGGCCGCGGGCAGCACGTCGACCAGGGTCATCGTGCCGGTGGTGATGGTGCCGGTCTTGTCCAGCAACACGGTGTCCACCCGCCGGGTGGACTCCAGTACTTCCGGGCCCTTGATGAGAATGCCCAGCTGCGCACCCCGGCCGGTGCCGACCAGTAGCGCAGTAGGCGTGGCCAGCCCCAGGGCGCATGGACAGGCAATGATCAACACGGCGACCGCAGCGGCGAGTGCGGTCCCGACAGCCGCCCCGACGGCCAGCCACACTCCCAGGGTGGCCGCCGCAAGCACGATCACGATCGGCACGAACACCGCCGAAACCCGGTCGGCCAGACGCTGCACCTTGGCCTTGCCGCTCTGCGCGTCCGCCACCAACCGCGCCATCTGCGCCAAGTGAGTGCCCGCGCCGACCCGGGTCGCGCGGACCCGCAGGCGACCCGACGCATTCACCGTCCCGCCGGTTACCTCCGAGCCGGGTCCCACCTCGATGGGTACCGACTCGCCGGTGAGCATGCTTTCGTCAACCGCGGAAGCGCCCTCCAGTACCTCCCCGTCCGTGGCGAACTTCTCCCCCGGCCGGACTGCGAACTCATCGCCGATCTTGAGGGCGTCGATCGGAATGTGGATCTCTTGCCCACCCCGCAGCAACACCACATCGGAGGCACCGAGGTCCAGTAACGCACGCAGCGCCGCACCCGCGCGCCGTTTCGAGCGCGCCTCGAAGTAGCGTCCGGCCAGCAGGAACACCGTGACACCGGCCGCAACTTCGAAGTAGACCTGACCATGGGCGTGGCCGCCCGCGGCAATGCCCTGCCCGGTGGAGATGGACCCGCCGCGGCCGGCGAACCATGCGTAGCAACTCCACAGGAAGGCCGTCACCACACCCATCGAGATCAACGTGTCCATGGTGGCCGTGCCGTGGCGCAGGTTCCACCAGGCCGCCCGGTGGAAGGGCCAGGCTCCCCAGACCACCACGGGAGCGGTGAGCAGCAACGACAGCGGCTCGAAGCTGTGTGGCACGTGCAGGCCCGGCACCATCTCCGCCATCGCGATCGCGATCACCTGGGCAGCGAGCACGGCGCTGCCCACGAGCCGTTCCCGCAACGACCGGAACTCGGCACCGTCGGCATCGGTGTCAGGGGTCGCGGCTCGGTCGTGCGACAACTGCGCGGAATAGCCGGTGCGGGTCACCGTCGCCACGAGATCATTGGGCGTGACCCCGTCGGCATAGCTGACGCGTGCCTTCTCGGTGGCGAAATTGACGCTGGCCCGCACCCCGGCGAGCCGGTTCAGCTTCTTCTCAATGCGCGCTGCGCATGAGGCGCAGGTCATGCCGCCGATGGACAGCTCGACCTGGTTGATCGCCTCGGCGGATCCGGGCGGTATGCCGCGGCCGTAGTCGTGGGCGGTGGACACGTCTCACCTCGCCAGCGCGGTGAACTCGACGGTGCGCAGCTGGCCGTGATATTGGAATTCCAGAAACATCCGGTAGTAACCAACAGTCGGCACTTCGACGTCGAAGTCGGTCGCGGTGTCCTGGCGGGGACCGTCGACGGGATGCACATTCAGGTAAGCCAGGTCGCCCTCGCGGAGTATCACCAGGCGCGCAGCACCCCCGAGAATCGGATCAAGGTCCGTGACTGGAAGGTTGTCGCGCATCACATGAATCCATACTCGCGACACCGTCCCGGCGACGAGATTCCCCGTCCAGATCACGGTGTAACCGTCGCTGTGAGCGGCCGTCGACTCTTTCGATATGGGACCGGGCTCGAAGAAACCGGGAGCAGCGAGATCTACTCCGAGAGTTACCGGCGTCTTGGCGGCCCCGGGCAGGAACTCAGCGAAGGCGCGGTAGCTACCAGGCTCCTCGAGGTCCAGCGGCACAGTCCAGGTGCCATCGTGATCCATGACGGGATAGAGATGCTGGTAGCCGGTCAGATCTCGGCGCACGACAACCAGCGTCATCTGCCGATCACCTCGCCGGACGAAGTCGGTCACCGGCTGACCGCTGCTGGAAAAGATGGTGAACCGAAAATTCTCATATTCACCGGGTATGAACCGGGTATTCCGGGGACGCAACAGGTAACCCTGGCTGGCGACGGCAAGTCCACCGGGACCCTTGGCGTGATCCTCGTCGCCGATGCCCCGCCCGTCGCGATCATGCCGAGCCGGCGCGGTACGACCGACAATCGACTCGCCGAAATTGATCCCGAAAGCGAACAGCGTAACCAAACCGGCGAGTAATGCGAGCACGGGAATCGGGGCTCGCACCCGTTCGGCCTGCAATTTGCCGGTGGGGACCATAGCTAGCTCGAGATCGCGCGGGATGGGATGTCAGCCTGCGGTTTCATAGCCGGCCTCGTCGATCGCAGCGCGGACCGCGGAGCTGTCCAGCGGTCCATTGCTGGTGATCCGAACCCGTCCGGCGGCCAGATCTACCTGCACGTCGGTGACGCCCTCGATCGCCCCAACCTCCTCCGTCACCGCCGAGACACAGTGCTGGCAGACCATCCCAGTGACGGTGTACTCGCTGACCGTGCCAGTGTCCCCCATTTATGATCTCCTCGGGTCTGTTGCTCCTGACCTGCGCAATGCGTTACGAGCGAACCAGGCGCGCTATCGCGTCGGCTGCTTCCTTGACTTTCACTCCGGCATCGGCGCCATCGGCCGCTGCGTCGACTACGCAGGTGGCCATATGCTCCTCGAGCAGAGCCAGCGCGAAGGATTGCAGGGCTTTGGTGGCGGCTGAAACTTGGGTCAGCACGTCGATGCAGTACTGATCCTGCTCCACCATGCGCTGCAGCCCGCGTATCTGCCCCTCGATGCGGCGTAGCCGGTTGAGATACGTGTCCCGATCCTTGGTGTAGCTGGCCACCGAATCGTCCTCTCGTCGACCCCGTAGTCCTCTGAGTGATACCCCTCCAAGGTACCTAACATACCCCCTGCTGGTATTTTTTCGGTAACGCACGCTGAGCCTTGTGCTCGCGGTGTCACCTTGCCGACAGTCAGGTCGGGACCAGTACTACCCACACCGGGCCGGGTGCGAATGTCAGCGGCGAACCATCCGGCCGGGTGTAACTGGTGACCGCATTAGGGGCTGGGCGCGACCAGCTTCCCGAGAAGGCCTGCCCGTCGCGCATTACGACCGCATCACCGGAACCGACCGTCGCCGCGAACGGCGATGGTGACCCGGCTGCGTCCCGGACCCCGGTATCGCGTACAGCTACCCGCTGCAACACTACGGTGGCCGCACTGGGCCGCGGACCAGAAGCCGAGGTGAGCGGCGCGCCGTCCATGGAGATCAGCCACCTACCTTCAGCAGGCGCCCACTGGACTCCGATGGTGGTCGCCGGGTAGGAGACATCAGTCTGTTGGATCGAGCGGCCCCCGGGTGGCGTGGGTCCGAAGCGAAACCCGATGTCGCGCGGTGGTGCGCCACCTTGGCGCAGCAGGTCGGCATCACCGAACAGATTGTGCGGCATCTGCCGGCTGCGGTCCCGGCGATAGTCGCCGGGCCTCGCCAGCGCAGAGACGTCGAGCACCGGCGCGCCCGCCACCAGCGCACCGACCGAGGGCGCCGCCCCGGAGAACGCCAGCGCAGGCCGGCCGAAATTCGCCAACAGCTCTACGTCGGACGCCCGCGTGCTGCGCACCGGTCCCACCACCGGGGGAACTTGAGACTGGTACACCGCAAGCAGCCGGCTCAGTCCACCCTCGACTGGCTCCATGTAGACCAGGTCAGCCTGCTCGAGCCCGCGTTGCGGCCGAGCCACCGCCGCATTGTCTATCTTGACCCCGAGTACCGGCGCGTTGAGGTCGGTGGGCAACCCGGTGAACGGCGAGACCGGTGGTGGTGGGGGTGGCACATCAGGCACTGCGGCGGATAACGGTCCGGACACCGGATCGGGCCCATCAGCAGTGGATGGCAGCACATGGGGAGCACTACGACCGAGCGTGCCCGCGGACACTGGAAGCACCGCTGCGGACGGTGCCAACGGAACGCTGCCGGAGCGGGAGAGCACCGTGATGGGCAGCGCGTACACCAACAGGATCAGGGCCAGCACGCGCAGCACCTGTCCCCTTCGGCCCATCACCGCCACCGCCTCGCCTACCCCTGGTGCAACGTTGAGTGACACTTCATACCAGCGCTGATCGTTGCAGGTGAAATCCCGCGCCGCTAATCGGTCGCAGCAACGCTCCAAGCAACTACTGTACGTACGCCATTCACGCCGATGTGTTCACAATGGCGCCGAGGGTTATTACGGAACGTAACAATTGTTCCCTCTATGTGGCACTCCGCTCGGAGGATGACAAGGAGTCGCTTGCCGATTACGCTGAGGGAGATAGCTCAACGTCACTATCGGGGGCTGCTAGTGAGTGTGAGCCATGGGCTTGAGCGCACCGCACTGTGGCGCGGCCTGTCGGCTCTGCACCCACTGCGCTGGAAGCTGTGGGGCGAGCGCAAGATAGTCATCGGCTATGTCCTGGCCGTCGATATCACGGCGGTGGCATTGGCTGCCCTAGTGATAGCAACGGCACCGGTCGACTCGGGCGATCTGTACCGATTCGGGTTGCTGGCGGCAGGGGCCGTCGTGCACCGGGAAGCGGTTCGCCGAATCGAGAACCTGCGGGAACGGGCCGCCGGCCCTGGCCTGCTGACTAATCTCGGCTCGTTGTGGATCTTTGCGGCGGTGTTGTCTGTGGCACTACCGCTGGTGTTCGGCATGGCTGCGCTGGTCCACCTGCACTCCTGGTATCGGGGCAGCGGCGCCAGGTTGTACCGCAAGCTGTTCTCCGCCGCGTCCATGGTGCTCGCGTCCACGGCCGCCGCCGCGGTGCTGCAACTCGTGCAGCCCACGGAGTACCCGATCATCCCGCACGGCCCGCCCGGGCTCGCTGTCGTGCTCGGTGCCGCGGCGTTGTACTGGCTGGTGAACGTCGTCGTCGTGGTCGGCGCCGTGGTGATGTCCGATCCGCTGCAGCCGGCCCGTCAGGCCTTGGGCGACCTGAGCGAGCAGGTTGTCGTGGCAGCCTCGCTCGGGCTAGCGGTCGCGCTGGCCATGATGCTTGCCTTCCAGCCGTGGCTGGTCGTCTTTCCGATGATCGCTGCGATCCCGCTGCATCGGGCGTTGCTCCTACCGCACTTCCAGCAAGCCGCTCGCACCGACTGCAAGACTGGCTTGCTCACTGCGGGCTTCTGGCGCGAGGAAGCGGGCCGGGAAATCCAACGGGCCCGCCGGCTGGCTGAGCCGCTCGGGGTGCTGATGCTGGACCTTGATCACTTCAAGTCGTTCAACGACCGGATGGGACATCTAGTCGGTGATCAGCTGCTCCGTGCGGTGGCAGACGAGCTTCGCTCCGAGACCAGGCCTTATGACCTGGTGGGCCGATTCGGCGGTGAAGAATTTGTGATTCTGCTGCCCGGTGTCGGAACCGCGCAGGTCGAGCACATCGCAGACCGGATCCGCGAGCGAATCAGCCGGTTGCGGGTCCTGGTGGACGGTCCGCACGAGCGCCCGACGACGGTAGACGGCATCAGGGTGTCGATCGGCGCGGCCGTCAGGCCCGACGATGGGGACGACATCGACCACCTCGTGCTCGCCGCCGACGGCGCGCTGCTGGCCGCCAAGGCCGCCGGCCGCGACCGCGTCCGCCTAGCAACCCACCAGCAACTCCTCCGCCAACAACCCCCGTTAAACCCCGCTACCCCCCGCTAAAAACCCCGATATGGAGACATATCGGGGTTATAGAGTCGCCTGATAGCCCGATATGGCTCCATGTCGGGCGGGGCGGGAGGCGTGGTGAGCGACGGGGGCGAGCTTGCGCGGCTGGGCACGGGTGAGTTGTTAGCGCGAGCCCGCGCGGTACGCGACGCCACCTACGGCACGCGGATGACCTACTCCCCCAAGGTGTTCCTGCCCTTGACCATGCTGTGCCGGGACCGCTGCGGCTACTGCACCTTCGCGCACGCTCCCCGCGAGCTGCCCTCGCCCTACCTCGACCTGGACGAGGTGCTGGCAATCGCCAGTCAGGGTGCCCAGCTCGGGGGCCATGAGGCGCTGTTCACCCTGGGCGAGTGTCCTGAGCAGCGTTACCCGTCAGCCCGGCGCTGGCTCACCCACCACGGGTACGACTCCACGGTGGGCTACCTGGTGGCAGCCTGCCGTGCCGTGCTCGACCAGACCGGTCTGCTACCACACGCCAACGCCGGTGCATTGGGCCCCGATGAGCTCGCCGCGCTCCGTAAGGTCACCGCCAGCCAGGGAATGATGATCGAATCGCTGCGGCCGGATCTGCCGGCGCATCGGGGCGCTCCGGATAAGCACCCGGACCGGCGGCTGGCCACCCTGCATGCGGCGGGTGAACTGGGCATTGCGTTCACCACCGGCATCCTGGTCGGCATCGGCGAGACTGAGACCGACCGGGTGGTGGCGCTGGAAGCCATCGCGCAGGCGCACCGCCGGTACGGGCATGTGCAGGAAGTGATCGTGCAGAATTTCCTGCCCAAGGCCGGCACCGCGATGCGGCAGGTCCCCCGCTGCCCCCCGCGGGAGCATCTGCGGGCTATCGCGCTGGCCCGGCTGGTACTGCCGCCCGAGATCCATGTGCAAGCGCCGCCCAACCTCACCGACCATCCAGGCGACCTCGTCGCCGCCGGAATCGACGACTGGGGCGGGATCTCCCCGCTTACCGCGGACCATGTCAACCCCGAGCGGCCGTGGCCGGCGCTGGAACAGCTGCGCACCGCCACCGAAGCGGCGGGCCACACTCTGGCACCACGACTGACCATCTACCCGGAGTACGCGCTGCGGCCGCAGCAATGGCTGGACGAGGCGGTGTGCTTCGCCGTGCTGGATCGCTCCGACGCCGAAGGACTCGGCCGCGACGACCCGGGCGCGGTGTGCTCCGAGACCGCGCGGCAGGCCGTCAACGTCGGCGACGGGGCGGAGGTGACGCTGGCCGGGCGCCGCTCCACCGCCTGGTATGCGGGCACCGGTGTGGCGCCGCCGGAGTTGCTGCCCGCACCGGCGCGAGCCACCGGTGCGGTGCGCGAGGTGCTCGACGGGGTTCGCGCCGGCCAGCGTCCCGACATCGATGAGCTGGTCACCTTGCTGCGGGCCCGTGGCCCCGAGGTGGCAGCCGTTGCCGGGCTGGCTGACGAGCTGCGCGCCGCGAGAGTCGGCGACACCGTCACCTACGTGGTCAATCGCAACATCAACTACACCAATGTGTGCACGTTCCGGTGCCGGTTCTGCGGGTTCTCCAAGGGCAAGCTGTCGCTGAACCTGCGTGGTGCGCCGTACCTGCTGGCGCTTCCGGAGATCGTGGCGCGCGTGCTCGAGGCACAGCGCAAGGGTGCGACCGAGGTCTGCCTGCAAGGCGGGATCCACCCGAGTTTCGACGGTGACTACTACCTGACGGTGTGCCGGGCCATCCACGAGGCCGCCCCCGGCATCCACATCCACGGCTTCACCGCGCTCGAGGTCACCGAAGGTGCCCGGCGGCTGGGCGAGCCGCTGGCGTCCTACCTGACCCGATTGCGTGAGGCTGGGCTGCGCTCGCTGCCCGGCACCGCCGCGGAGATCCTCGATGACGAGGTCCGCGCAGTGCTGTGCCCAGACAAGATCACTACTGCGGAGTGGTTGGAGGCGCACCGGGTGGCGCACTCGGTGGGGCTGCGCTCCAACGTCACGATGATGTTCGGGGCGATCGAGCAACCCGTGCACTGGGCTCGGCACCTGGTGCGCGCACGGGACCTGCAGGCGCAGACCGGCGGGTTCACCGAGTTCGTCGGGCTGCCCTTCGTGCACATGGCGACTCCGATGTACCTCAAGCGCGCGGCGCGGCGCGGACCGACCTGGCGGGAGGTGCTGCTCGTGCATGCGGTGGCCCGCATCGCCTTACACCGGCTGATCGATCACGTGCAGGCATCCTGGGTCAAGCTCGGCGCCTATGGTGCCCGCCAGCTGTTGCAGGCGGGCGTCGACGACCTCGGTGGCACACTGATGGACGAGAACATCAGCCGTGCCGCCGGGGCCAGCCACGGACAGAGCCTGGATGAGGCCGGTTTCCGGGCGATCGTCGAGCCTCTGGGCCGCACACTGGCCCAGCGCACCACCCTCTACGAGCCGGTGGGGCTCAGGACGCGCTAGCCCGGACACACATCCGGAGCTGGGCGAACAGCTCGTCGCGGCTGGTGACGTCCAACCGCTGACGCATCCGGGCGACGTGATGCTCGACGGTCTTGGCCGAGATGAACAGGCGCTGCCCGATCTGGCGGTAGGTCAGTCCAGTCAAGATAAGCTCAGCAACTTCACGTTCCCGGTCGCTGAGCATGGGCGCGGTGGTTGGTCGGGAGGTGGACTGCGGGCCGGGCAGATCGTCACCGTCTACCTGGGAGAGCGCCGCACCGGGTCCGCTGGCCTGCAGCGCACGAGCACACCCCAGTAGGGCGACCATCGCCTTACGGTCGGTGGTGCGGATCGCGGCCTGACCGGCCAGCCGGGAGCCGTCGTTCGCCAGCCCGATCGACTGCAACCCACGCGCGGCGGACTCCACTTCGGAGGGGTCGAAGTCTCCGGACAACACCTGCATCCACGCGCGGCCGGCAGCAGCGAGAACAGCGGCGTAGTGGCTGCCCCTGGCTGCCTTCATCAGCCCCTCCGCATGCGGCTGCGCCGCGGCGGGTTGCTCTCGCAGGATGGCGGCATGCAGGCCGCACCAGTGCAGCGGCGCTGACCACAGCGGAGGGTCACCCAGCCGCTCCAGCAGGATTCGAGCCTGTTCCAGATGCGGCTCAACGCGGTCGGACTCTCGTAATCTGGCCGCCGCGACGGCCAGCTCGCCCAGCGGCAGCAGAGTGAATAGATCGACGGGGTACCGGACAATCGCCTCCCGGGCGGCGACCCAGGCGATATGCAGGGCGGGGATGTCGCTTTCTCGCCTGGCCAGACCAACCGCCAGCGCAGCGGCGAACAGTTCTTCACGAGGTTCGAGGGTTCCCGAGTCGGTGACGGTGCGGTCCACCCAGCACCGGGCCACGGCGGCGTCGCCGCGGATCATCGCGGTCCACGCCAGCAGCAGTTGGTGGCGTCCCCGCGCGGACAATCCGCCCGCACCGCTTTCCAGGGCACGTTCCAACACCGACACTGCGACATTGAGTTCCCCGGAATGCAGAGCCACGATGGCCGCCAACGCAGCCGGAGTATCCGGGAGGAGCACGCCACTGCCGCCGGGTTCTAGTAGCGCGGCAGCCCGGGTCAGCGTGGACAGCGCCGTAGTGGGTGCCGACGTCGGCGAGTCGACAATCGACTCGAGCACTCCGCCGGCCATCAGCGCCTCCGCGCCGGCCACCAGCGTCGGCGGTCGGTCACCGTCGGAGGCCGCCAGCACCTGCCGGGCGTCGGTCAGCGATCCGGTGCCGAGCAGGGCCAAGGCGGCCAACGGTGCTGCCGACCCCATCCGGGCGGTACCAATCCAGCGGTAGACTTCAGCACTGCGAGCAAGCAGACCGCGCCGGGCCAAGACCGCGCCCGCAACAGTGCCGGCTCTGGCGAGATCAGGACAACCGGCATCGGATAATGCCTGATCAGCCAGCCACAGCGCGGTGTCCAGGTCGCCGGCAAGTGCCGCAGCCTCAGCGCGGCGGGGCGCCAGCGAAGCCGGATCGCCGCCGGCGGAGACGGCTTGGGTGTAGAGCTGCACGGCGTTGACCGCGGCGTCAGGCCCGGCTGCGACTCCGGAGGTTGCGCCGGCCAAAGCAGCATCACCGGCAGTTTCGAATACCTTTGCGAGGTCGCCACCGCGGGCGCCCGCGGCCAGCAGCTGCTGCGCCAGATCGAGCGCCGGACGGCCGCGTTCGAGGTGCGCGTCGAGCACCAGCCGCAGGAGGACCCGCCTGGTACCCGGTGCCGCACCGGCGACCAGCGCGCGGCCCACGAGCGGGATTAGCTGACCGTCGCTGCGCAGCAGACCATGCGACTGCGCCATCGACCACAGGTCGGCAATCGCGGGCAAATCGACCCTGAGCACCGAAGCGAGAATCTCGGCGTCGGGAGCGGCACCCAGCCCCACCGCGAGAAGCAATCCGCGCAACAGGCGCGGCAACCGGTCCAGGTCGTACCGGACGCGGTCGATTACCCTCGGCGGCAGCTCGGGACGATCACCATCTAGCCAGTCAGCGTTACACAACGAGCTGACGACCTGGTCGATGAGCATCGGCGATCCACCGGTCTGCTCGTAGAGCAGGTCGACCATTGCCGCGGACGGGGCTTGACCGAGCAGTGCCGCGCAGCGGAGCTGCGTTGCGCCGCGGTCGAGCCGACCCAACAGGACCGGCCGCTGCTGACGGCTCACCGCCTGCTCGAGCGCGTCCAACTCGGGTTTGCGCGGCCAGGGCCGGTAAGCGACGACGATCCGCGGTTCGCCGGTCAACGCGAACCGGCACAACGGATCGAGGTCGCTGCCCGGCAGCTGATGTGCATCGTCGACCAAGACAGCCACATTCACGGCCGCCGACGCCGTCGGCTCGGACCGGGTCGCATCCATCCCCACCACAGTCACTCCTGCCGCGAGGTAGGCCTCGCGCAGAGCGGCCAACAGCGCGCTTTTGCCGGACCCCCCGGCGCCCACGACACCGATCGACAGCGGCGCCGACGGATCAGCACAGACCCTTTCGTACAGCACCTGCGCGGGCAACACGCCGGCCAGCGAAACCTCGGGGTGACCTTGCCGGGGTCGGTAACGTGCCGTCACCTGGTTCACGTAGTGGGCCTCCGATGGTTGGACGGGCTGGTCGTGGGGGCAGGTGCGGTAGTCGTGGATGTGGGGTGCGGGGGTTGGGTGGTTGGTGCCGGTGGCGTTGAGGACGCGGTGGTGGTCGCGGCTGGAGTCGTGGTGCGGCTCGTGGTCGGAGGGGGATTGGACCAGCTGGTCGTCCAGGTGTAGGTGGTGACCCAACTGGGCGCAGGGCCGCCGGCGGGCGGCGCCGCGGCATCCGGCTTGGCGGGGCCCCCAGCGGGCTGGTGCGGAGCCCTAGGCGATGTCGTACTGACAACCCCATAGGAGCCGGCTGCGCCGGAGCCGACTTCGCCGCCCATCCCGGCACTGTCGACCGGACCCGCGGGATCCGGAACCGGCGGCAGGCCGGGCGCCGGCGTACTGGGCGCCGGCTTGGCACTGGGCGCAGGGGTTCCGGCCTTCGCCGAAGGGTTGGGCTCGCTACGGGCGATCAAGAACGGAACTGATCCCACTCCGGCCGCGGTGAGCACGGCTAGAGCGCTGGCGAGGGCAATCCGGGTCACCCTGCGGGACTTCATTCGGCGCCATTGAGCTTCGGCGGGTTCGACATCGAGGGGGATGGCGGTCAGGGATGGCCGTTGGGGTGGCGGTGCCGGGTCGAAGGCCGGCTGCGCAGGATCTGGTGGAGGGGTGCCGGCGGGGTGGGCGAGGGCAGCGCCGCGGGCGAGAGTGGCGGCGCCGCGGGCGATGGTAGTGGCGGGGTCGGCGTCGATGGTGACGGGTTGGTCGAGGTCAGCGGACACCAGTTGGGCGACCAGGGGGATGCAGGAGGATCCGCCGACCAGCACCACGGCGTCGAGATGGTGGGGCTCGAGCTGGGCGGTGTGCAGGGCGCGGCGCAGGGCCTGGAGGGTTTCGGACAGCTGGGGGCGGATCATGTCGTCGAACTCGGTGCGGTGCAGCCGGACCTGGGTCTGGATGCCGGGGGCGGTCACCGGGATGGTGACCTCGGTGTCGGCCGACAGTGCCTGGGTGGCCTGGGTGCACTGGCCGCGCAGCGCGGCGGTGGCGGCCAGGGTGGCCGGGTCGTCGGCGTCGAGCTCGGCTAGAGCCGGGACCGCGGCGAGCAGGTGGCCGAACACTGCGTCATCGAAGTCCGCGCCGCCCAGTTGGGGTAAATGTTGGGGAGTGCCCAGCACGGTGCACTGGCCGGTGCCGGTGGCGCAGATCACGGTCGCGTCGAAGGTGGTGCCGCCCAGGTCATAGATTGCCAGAGTGCGCCCGGCGCCGGCGTGGCCGGCCCCGGCGGCTTCCGGCTCGGGGCACAATCGCACCTGGTCCAGCCCCTCGGCGGTCAACGCCGCGGCCAGCACCGCACGCTTGTAGTCGCCCCAGGTGGCCGGGTGAGTCATGACGATGCCGTCGGCTGGGCCGCCCTGCTGGGCAGCGACCTGGTCGGCCACCCAGCGGGCCAGCATCGCAGTGAGCTGCGCCGCGGTGTAGGCCTGCCCCCCGATCACCATCGGCACCTCATCGCCGATACGCCCGGTGAAGCCGCGCACCACCCGATCCGGGTCGGTGACCGCCCGCTGTTGCGCGGCCTGGCCTACCACCAGCCGGCCAGGCTCACCCGGATCCACCACCGAGGGCACGGCCACCGAGCCGTTGCCCAACGACACCACCTCAGCCGGCTCCGCCGCCCGGCACACTGCCGCCGTGGTGACCGTGTTGCCCACATCAATGCCCAGCCAGTAGCCCATCGGCCATACCCTCCTCATCCCGACCGCCCGCAGACCCTAAAACCACGCGTGAGCCGACCTGACGGGACTGGCTGCGTATCGCCAACACGAGGTGCACTGTTAGCGACACGGTGAGTGACGATCAGCACTGGGCAAACCGAATGCCGATGTGGCGAGGACCCTAGGGGTCCCGGGTATCCAGCCCAGAACCCGCCCCGGCCCTGGCGCGGTCACTCCCCCTGATCAGGACCGCGGGTGAGCCCCGAGGGCTGGCCCGCACGCCCAGTGCATGGGAGTAGCCTCCGGACGGCCAAGCACCACGCCAGCTCCGCCACCCCCTGCCCCGGGGTGACGGAGCTGGTTGCATGACCGCATCTAGAGAGGGCAACCAGTGAGCGCAGCAGGGCCCCCCGGCTTGGACATCGTTGACCGGGCTACCGGCTTGACCGAGGCGGGCGACCGGAAGGACCTGGCGCAGCGGCTGGTACACACCCGCCGGCGCCTACTCGATCCCACTGTGCGGGTGCTCGTCATCGGCGAGTTCAAACAAGGCAAGAGCTTGCTGGTCAACGCACTTGTCGATGCCCCGGTTTGCCCGGTGGACGACGACATCTCCACCGCGGTACCCACCGAAGTCCATTACTCCAAGACCCCCATCGCGATGCTGGTGGGTAGCACCGGCGATACCGACGATCACTTGACCCGGGTCGAGGTGCCGATGGACGAACTCGCCGCGCACGTGTCCGAGGCGGGTAACCCTGCCAATCGGCAAGGCTTGTTGCGGGCCGAGGTCGGCATTCCCCGGCAGATCCTGGCCGACGGGCTGGTCCTGGTCGACACCACCGGTGTCGGTGGCCTGAGTTCGGTGCACACGACCGGCACCTTGGCGGCACTACCGACAGCCGACGCCGTCCTGCTGGTCTCCGACTCCTCCCAGGAGTACTCCGAACCCGAGATCAACTTCCTGCGGCAGGCGGTAAAGCTATGTCCCAACGTCGCCTGCGTGCTCACCAAGATCGACCTTTACCCGCAGTGGCGCCGCATCGCCGAGCTGGATCGCGTTCACCTTGCGGGCGCCAAGGTGGCAGCGGACCTGCTCCCGGTGTCCTCGACGCTTCGATTGCACGCGATTCAAGCTGACGACAAGCAGCTGCATGACGAGTCCGGGTTCCCAGCGCTGGTGGGGTATCTGCTGGGCGCGGTGGCCAATGCCGACCGGTTGAGCCGCCGCAGCGTGGCACACGACATATTCACGGTCACCGACCACCTCGCGGTGTCGTTACGCGCCGAACTGCGGGCCCTGCAGAATCCCGACGACAACCTGGCGCTGATGGCCGAGCTGAAGGCTGCCCAGGCTCGCGCGGAGGATCTGCACCTGCGCTCATCGCGATGGCAGCAGACCCTCAGCGATGGGATTGCGGACCTGTACGCCGACATCGAGCACGACCTGCGCGACCGGTTGCGCCAGGTGATCCGCAATGGCGAGGCCGCCTTGGAACAGGCCGACCCGAGCGCGATCTGGGAACAGTTCACCGAGTGGCTCACCGAGCAGCTCGCCGCGGCCACCTCCGACAATTTCGTGTGGGCCAACCAGCGAGCGCAGTGGGTCGCGCACCAGGTCGCCGAGCACTTCGCCGAAGATGGCGGTGAGCTACTTCCCGAACTTCGGTTGGGAGATGCGGCGACCACCCTGGACGCGGTACCTGAGCTGATGGCGCCCAAGGTCGAAGATCCGAAGCTTTTCGGCAAGCTGCTCACCGGAATGCGCGGCTCCTATGGCGGCATGTTGATGTTCGGCATGTTGACCACGCTCGCTGGGATGTCCCTGCTCAACCCCATCTCGCTGGCTGCCGGGTTGCTACTCGGCGGCAGGACGCTTCGCGAGGACAAGCAAAACCGGCTCAAACGCCACCAAGCCGAGGCTCAGATGCTGTTGCGCAAACAGGTCGACGACGCCAGCTTCCATGTCAGCAAGGAGCTGCGAGATCGGTTGCGCGAAGTCCAACGGCTGTTGCGAGACCACTTCACCGAGGTGGCCACTGAACTGCACCGCTCGCTGTCGGAGTCGATCCAGGCCGCGGAGAAGGCCGCGAACACAGAGGCGTCCGCCCGGAACCAGCGGATCCACCGGATCAAGACCGAGCTCGCCCAGATCGACACGCTGCGCCAGCACGCGCGCGACCTGATGACGAGCCCGGGAACCGGGTCGTGAACTCGCCGAGGCAACCAACGCCGAGCATCGGCGCGGCGGTGCGGGCAGTGTTGCGGCGGTCGATTGAGGTTTACCGCGATAACGCCGTTGCGGCAGCCCGGCTGCGGGAGCAGCTCGATCGGCTCGACGAACCGCTCCGGGTGGCCATCGCGGGCAAGGTCAAAGCCGGCAAGTCGACGCTGCTCAACGCGCTGGTGGGAGAGCAGATCGCCCCGACCGACGCCGGGGAGTGCACCCGCGTCGTCACCTGGTATCGGGACGCCGCGAGCCCGCGCGTCGCCCTGGTACCCCGCGCCGGAGCGCCGCGCCAGCTACCACTGACCCGCACTGATGGTCGCTTGGAGTTCGACCTTCGGGGTAGCCCACCCGGTGACGTCGATCGATTGCTCGTCGACTGGCCCTCGCGCAGTTTGCGGACCACCACGCTGATCGACACCCCGGGTATCGCGTCGCTGTCCACGCATATCTCCGCTCGATCCATCGCGCTGTTGGCGCCCGACGACCAGCCCTCCGATGCGGACGCCGTCATCTACCTGATGCGTCACCTGCACGCCACCGACGTCCGGTTCCTGGAGTCGTTCTATGACCAGGGCGGCGCTCCCGCCGCGGTGGTCAACACCGTGGCGGTGCTATCCCGGGCCGATGAGATCGGGGCCGGCCGGCTCGACGCGATGGTCTCGGCGCGGCAGGTCGCCCGCCGCTACCGCTCCGAGCCGAAGATTCGCCGGCTGTGCCAGACAGTGGTAGCGGTGGCCGGCCTGCTCGCCCAGACCGCTCGGACGCTGCGGCAGGCGGAATTCAGCGCGCTGAGCGAGTTAGCCCAGCTGCCACGACTCGAGCTGGATTCCCTGCTGCTCTCGGCGGACCGGTTCGTTGCAGCGCAGGCACATCCCACCTTGCCGGCACAAACGCGTAGCGCGTTGGTAGACCGGTTCGGATTGTTCGGGTTGCGGCTGGCGACCACCCTGATCCGCCAGGGCCATCGTGAGCCGGCTGGGCTTGCCGAGGAGCTGGTGCGGCGTAGCGGCCTCGACGAGCTGCGCACCGTGCTGGCCACTCAGTTCACCGAACGTCGCGACGTGCTCAAGGCCCGTTCGGCGCTGCTGCTAGTCGAGCGCGTCCTGCGGGAACAACCTCGTCCAGAAGCTCACCACCTGGCCGGTGACGTTGAGCGGATCCTGGCCGGTGCACACGAGTTCCGCGAGTTACGGCTGCTTGCCGAGCTGCGCGCTCCCCACGTCGCCTTGCCCCCGGATGCCCGCTCCGATGCGGAGCGGCTGCTCGGTGCGCACGGCGCAGCGATCCCCAACCGGCTCGGGCTCAAGCCCGACACGGATCTCGAGCAGCTGCGGGAGGCTGCGATCGCCGCGCTGGCGCGCTGGCAGCGCCGCGCCGAGAGCCCGCTGTCCGATCGCGCCGCCAGTGACCGAGCGCGTGTGGTGGTGCGTAGCTGCGAGGGAATGCTGGCTCGGCTTTCCGCAGGGCAACCTCAGTTGATGCAGGATTGACGCGGGGGGCGGATCCAGGCCACGCCCCCCGCGTCGCCGCGTTATGCCGTCAGTCGAGCTGCCCGCGGATCGCTCCGGCTTTGTGCGCGGTGGTATGCAGGTTGAGATAGAAGTCGGACGGATCATCGAGCACGGCGTAGATCTTGTCCCGGCCGGCGTGAACGCAACTGGTGACGGTGTTGCGGTCGCCGTCGAAGTGCTCGTCGTTGAAGAAATCAATCCAATGACCGCCGTCGTGGTGACGAGGTGCGTTGTGGAGATGGAAGGCGGTCACCGCACCATCGAGCCGGTCCCAGGTGATATAGAAGCACACTCGCTCTTGTTCGGCGTCGAAATCGAGGCCGGCGACACCCCGCCCGTTACGGTCTCCGCCATCTTCGAGTTCGTCACCATCGAGCTGCACGAGGAACTGTTCATGCCCGTGGTGGTATGCCGTGGGGACCTCCTGTGCCGATGCAGAGGCGGGCCCGGCGAACACCAAGATTGATGAGGCGAATGCCAGGCACGCTCCAACCCGTCCGATTTTCGGGATTTCTGCGCTGTGCTGCATCTATGGGACTTCTCCTGTCCGCGCTAGCCGTCCGCGAGCTTGCCGCCGCGATTTGGCGCATAAGCCCGACGCACGGTGTCTTCAACGTCCGGTGAACCGTCACGCGAACGCACACAAGAAGGCGAGCATAAACCGGGGAGCCTATCGGGTCGGCTGTTTGTCGAACAGCTTCAAGTCTGCTCCGCTCCGTGCGAATGGCGAATTGACAACCTATCTGTCGTCACGCAGGGGGACTCTGTTACGTCCCGATCGGGGCTTGTTGCCGCAACCGCTTGCTCGCAATCCGTATACGAAATACGACCGGACATGGCGAATCGGCCCGAGCGACCACTCGGTAAGGTCGGCGATGCTGTAGCAGTGAACACGATGCGTAGTCGACGGCGACTGTCTGCATCAAAGCTGTGGCGTACGTGGTCGGTAGCCGCTCGCCGTAGCAGGCGCAGGCGTGATCGGCCGCCGTACTGGCCGACGACGCGCGTACAGAAACGCCCTGGGCCGACCGCGATGAGCGGCCCAGGGCGGTATCACCCGACTATTTCAGCTGCCCGCGGACCGCGCCGGGGGTGAACGCCGTCGAATGGAGGTTCAGATAGTAACCCGCCGGATTGGCGATTACCGCGTGAACCTTGTCTTGAGTAGCCGGTACACAGCCCGACGCCTTGCCGTCCGCCCCAGGGAAATGCTGATCGTTGAAGAAATCGATCCAGTGCGGCCCCTCGCTGCCCTCCGCGGCGACGTGCAAGTGAAACGCCGTGACCTCGCCCTTGAGCCCTTTCCAATTGATGCTGTAGCAGGCTTGCTTTGCTTGCTCGCTTAGATTGAGCTCCGCCGAACCTTGCCCGTTCGGATCGCCGCCCTCAGGGACCTCTCTAGGGCTCAGCTGGACGGTGAAGCGACCGTTTTGGTCCTGATACATGGGACTGATCTCGTGTGCGGCTGCTGAGGTCGACCCGGCCAGGACCAAGATCGACGAAACGAAAGCGAAACATAGCCCGACCCGGCCTAGCTCCCGGGTGCCTCTGCCGTGCTGCAGCATCATGGGACCTTTCTTGTCGCTGTCGGCCATCCTGGGGTCCGACCTTCGAGTGCCCGGCAGTACCAGATAATCCGGCCAAGCCAGCAAGTGCCGGAATTGCCCGGGCATTTAAGACGACTGTGAGGGAATGGCTGTCCACTCCCGACCGCACTTAGCATAGCCGAGCGTGCCCAACGCTCGTGGGCTACCTTCCGCCTTTTCTGCTGGCTCTCCGTGCGCGATTTGTCAGCTGATACCTCAGGCCGGACTTCAATTTACTATCCGTTAGAGGTCTTACTGTGGATATCTGGTTACCGTGCGTGACAGCACGAACCATAACCGCTGTGCCTAGCTAGGCTCGATGTCGTGAGCTATCCCGGAGACGGCCTGCGTAACCAGCTCGCGCACGTCGGCGCCGAGGCGGTCCGCGCCGGGCTGGTGGTCGGATCGGGCGGCAACCTGTCGGCCCGAGCACCGGGCTCGGACAGCTGCTGGATCACCGCGGCGGGCAGCTGGCTTGATCGGCTGACGCCTACTGACTTCTCACTGATCGACCTCCCCGGTGGGGAACTGCGGGCTGGTCATCCGTGTCCGTCCAGTGAGTGGCGGCTGCATACCGAGACCTACCTCAGGCGTCCGGACGTCAACGCCATCGTCCACCTGCATCCTCAGACCAGCGTGCTGCTCACCGCCCTGGGCTATGACATCGCGCTGATCACCACCGACCACGTGTACTACCTCCGCGAGATCGCGACCGTCAGCTTCGACGCGCCGGGCAGCATCGAGCTGGCGATCGCGGCCGCAGACGCCGTCGCCGGTGGAATCAATGCCCTGATACTGGGACATCATGGCTGCTCGGTGCTGGCTGACTCGGTGGAGCTCGCGCACAAGCGAGCGGTCAATCTCGAGGAGGCCGCCCGGACGACCTACGCCGCGCTGGTGCTGGCGCACGGGCAACCCACGCGGATACCCGAGGTCCCGAAACGTTTTCTGGAAGCGGTGGGCCGCAACGAAACCAAGATATGAGCAGCCCGCCGATGGAGCCTGGTATCAGCCAGCCGCTGCGGTTACGTCCGCCGCGGCACCGGGTGAACCCTCGCGCCGTCACCTGGTGGACCACTCAGGCCGCACTCGAGGTGGCGGCCGTGTTGACTCCACTGGTGATCGCGGTGAGCGTGTGGACCGATGCGCGGCCGTGGCTGGTGCCCGCCACCGCCGCAGTCGTCGCTATCGGCCTGGCCTACCTGCTGGTGATGCCGCGATGGCGGTTCCGGGTGCACCGCTGGGAGACCACCGATGATGCCGTCTACACCTCGCAGGGCTGGATCAATCAGGAGTGGCGCGTCGCACCGATGTCTCGGATCCAGACTGTCGACACCGAACGCGGTCCGCTGCAGCAGTTGTTCGGGCTGGCCACCGTCACTGTCACCACGGCGTCAGCGGCCGGTGCGCTGCGGTTGACGGGGCTAGATCGGACGGTGGCCGAGGACCTCGTCGCGCAACTGACCGCGACTACCCAGGCGACCCCAGGGGACGCGACGTGATGCCATCTCGCGAGCCCGACTGGCAACGGCTGGACCCTCGGATGCTCGCGGTGACCCCACTGCGCCAGCTTGCCGGATTCCTGCCGGTCATTGCCTTGATACTGATCGTCGGTGTCGAGCAGGACTTCGGCGGGCGAGTCTACGCGTTGCTGACCGGCGTGCTGCTCGTGCTGCTCGCCGGCACGCTGCGGTGGTTCACCACCCGCTACCGGATCACCAGCGAACGCGTCGAGCTGCGTTCAGGTTTGCTGTTCCGCAACGCCCGGTCAGTGCCGCGGGACCGGATTCGCAGTGTCGATGTCAGTGCCGGACTCGCCCACCGGCTGTTCCGGCTGTCCGTGCTCAGAATCGGGACCGGGGAACGTACCGACGGCGTCGAGTCCCGTGAATTGACTCTCGACGCGATTTCCTCCAGCGAAGCCGACCGGGTGCGGCAACGGCTGCTGGATCCTTCGTATGCCTGCCGCCGGGAAAACACGGTGACGCCGGAAACGGTCGAGTTGGCGGCGCTGTCATGGTCCTGGCTGCGTTTTGCCCCGCTCACGGTGTCCAGCCTGGTGGCGTTGGGCGCCGTCGCGGGCGCCTTCGCACAGCTCGTCAACGATATCGGCGCTGACACCGTCGACGTGAGCGGAGTCGGTGAGCGGCTGACCACCGCACCGCTGTGGCTGGGCGTCACCGTGTTCGCCGTGCTGGTCCTGATAGTGGCAGTGGGGGGCTCAGTGCTCCTCTTCGTTGAGGCCTGGTGGGGTTTCCGGCTGGTGCGCGAGGCAGGCGGCACGTTGAGGATCCGCCGCGGGTTGCTCACCAGCCGGTCGGTATCGCTGGAGGAGCGCCGCTTGCGCGGCATCGCGATCGTCGAAACGCCGCTGCTGCGGATCGGGCGTGGTGCACGGACCATCGCGGTGGCGACCGGACTGGGGGGTCATCGTGGTCACGGCCGGGGAAGCCTGTTGCCACCCGCCCCGAGAAGCGAGGCGCACCGGGTGTCCGGTGCGGCACTCGCCGAGCTGCCCTCCCCCACCGGAACGATGCTGCGCAAGCATCCGCTGGTAGCGCTGCGCCGCAGGCTGGTCCGCGCAGCGCTGCCGGTATTGGCGGCCGCCGCAGCGCTGTGGTTGGCTCCGGCGCCCGCTTGGGCGACGTGGGCAGCGCTGGGTGTGCTCCCCGTGACCGCGCTGCTCGCCGTGGACGCCTACCGCAACCTCGGACATGCTCTCACCAGCAGCTATCTCGTCACCCGGCACGGCGCGGGAGTGCGCTGGACCGTTGCCCTCCAGCGCAGCGGGGTGATCGGCTGGACGGTGTCGCAGTCGTTGTTCCAGCGGCGAGCCGGCGTGGTCACCCTGACCGCGACCACCGCAGCCGGGCACGGCGGGTATGCCGTGAAAGACGTCGGGACAGCCGAGGGGTTGGCCGTTGCCCAGCATGCGGTGCCTGGACTACTCGAGCCGTTCCTGCAGCATGAGGCGCCTCTGGCCGCGCACCCACTAGGCTCAGGGTCGTGAACGATCGTCTGGTGTGGATCGACTGCGAGATGACGGGGCTGGACCTCGGCAAAGATGCGCTGATCGAGATCGCCGCGCTGGTCACCGATGGCGAGCTGCGAGTGCTCGGTGAGGGCGTCGACGTGGTGATCCACGCCGATGACGCCGCGCTGGATTCGATGCCTGAGGTGGTGCGGGAGATGCACGCGCGCTCCGGTCTGACCGACGCGGTGCGGCGCTCCACCGTGAGCCTGGCCGAGGCAGAGCAACAGGTGCTGGCCTACATCCGCACCTGGGTACCGGACGCTCGGTCTGCGCCACTGGCAGGCAACTCGGTGGCCACCGACCGGGCATTTCTGGCACGCGATATGGCTGAACTCGACGGCCATCTGCATTACCGGATGGTCGACGTGTCATCAATCAAGGAGCTGTGCCGGCGCTGGTACCCGCGGGTGTATTACGCGCAGCCGGCTAAAGGACTCGCACACCGGGCCCTGGCCGACATCACCGAGTCCATCCGCGAACTGGCCTATTATCGGCGCACCGTCTTCGTGCCCGGACCGGGACCCAGCTCGGAGGAGGCGCAGGCGGCGGCCCGGGCGGTCAAGACACCGATACCCGATCGGTGACCGGCGCTCGACCCGCTACCATGGTCAGCGCTGCTGGCGAGGCCAGCGCATGGTGGGTGTAGCTCAGCTGGTAGAGCACCTGGTTGTGGTCCAGGATGTCGCGGGTTCGAGTCCCGTCACTCACCCCGAGGTCAACGACCGTCCACGGTGGACTGAATGGCCCCTCTGGCGATCCGTACAGCAGCGAAGTACCGCAGTAGGTCATTCGAGGCTGTCCCCCAGCTTCTTCAGCCCGGCACGGGTGGCCGCTGCCGACGGATCACCTGCACCAAAGCGTGCTCGCCTGGCGGTTCCTGGCTATCGCGTCAACACGCCGTTACGGGACAAGCTTTAGATCTGACCTCACGACACCCCTAACTGAGTCATGAGTCCAGCTATATCAAAATAAAGGTGGAAGCTATTGAACTTCCCTCCTTGTATCTTCGCCATCACGACAAAGGGTATCTCAACGGCCTTGCCGGTGGCCGGGACAGTGCCGGATGGGGTATTTAATGGTCCGGTGTGAGTACCTTTAAAAACTGCCTCAAGAAAACCGTCCTCGCCATCTTCGCCGATTACCGCTGGGTCGCACTGGTTATCCGGAAATCCATCGTGCCATATGTCGTAGAATTGACCTGCCATTTCAGCGCCGGATCCGCTGACACCACCGGGAGCTTTCAATTCGGCACTATCGCTGAAGCCTGCGCTCCACTGTTCACGGTTATGCTCGTTCCACACCCTGAGCATACTTTCGACTACGTTCTTTGTGTCTCCCACCGTGCTCACCTCCAAACAGACTCGACTCCTTGGCGAGTCCACAACATCGCGCTCGCACCGTCAGCTCGGCTACTTCAATACGCCATATACAGATCGCCGTCAAGCCGATTTCCTTGACTCGAAAGGCATTTTATCTTGTGCTGGAGGCTGAGCCTGCAACGCTCCGTGGTAGGTAGACATGCGGAAAGTCACAATATTGACTTTCCGTAGTAACACTCTAACGGAACGCTTTCGTCAACGGCTACGTCACTGAGCTATCAAGGTCGAAGCATTCACACCCAGAGCAGCCTCGACATCGAGCGGCATCGTCTCCCTGCTCTGTGATGGTTTGCTCGGTTTATCCTCTTCTGCGCGGTTCACCGACTGTAAAACCGGCCAAACTTACGACCCGATGCATTCGTCAAGCCCACAACCACCATCGACCAAGCCGCCGCTTGACTTCCGGCGCTATCGGAGGTCTTGCGAGCGACGGGTCGCTGTACAGCAGCGAAGTACCGCAACCGTGCAGCCCACATCGCACCTGATCCGACCTCGCCAGACTTCTTGACCAGCGCGTGCACCTCTATCGCACCGCGCTGCGCCCAGTTGTGGTCCAGGATGTCGCGGGTTCGAGTCCCGTCACTCACCCCGAGTCAGTGGTCGTCCATAGCGGAGTAGGTAGCTTGCTGCCGCTGCGCTTCGCGAGCGGCGGTCTTACACATTAGCCAGATCTGGCTGCTATTTCACCGGTAACAGTGAGGTGATTGGCGACGTCGCGGAGCTTGCTATTGGTATTCTGGCTGGCCCGGATCAGTAGGGAAAACGCCTGATTAGCGGTGACCTTGTGCCGCTCCATGAGGATACCCTTGGCTTGACCGATAAGGTCACGCGTTCCCATGGCGCGGAATAAGTGCTCTTCGCGCTGCGCGCTGGCCATAGCGACGGCGGCGTGGGCGGCCAGCAGCAGCCCGACATGCTCAGATTCGTCGTTGAATGCATTCGGTGCTCTGCTGTAGAGATTCAGGGCACCGAGGTTGTCGCCGCTGACGTAGAGCTGCAAGGAAAGCATGCTACCTATGCCGTATTCAACAGCCCGCCTGGTAAATTTCGGCCACCGCTGCTCGGCACGCATGTCTGGCAACCGGACAGTCTGCTCTTGATACACCGACTCCAAGCACGGGCCTTCGCCGGTCTCATACTGCGCGCGGTCGCGGAGCAGCACTATCTCGTCGCTCCATGCCTGAGTGGTGACCTTTCGGCGGCCCTCCAGCACGCTCATCCCGGCGAACTGCGCGCCGGGTGCGTTGTCCACCACAGCCCGCACAATGCCCATCAGCGTGTGCTGAAGAGACCTTGATAGCTGCCTTCCTCGCTGGTCGAGGCCTGCCCTTGGTGTCCTCGGTTGTTGTGGTCTGACGCCATAAACCAATCCTTCCCGCCAGGTGCTGTACGCGCCGGCTCTCGCTGAGCTGCCGAGCCGACGGCGGTGACTACCGTGGCACGGCACTTCCTCGCGGCATTCGTCGGTACAGCGGCAGATTTCGGGTGCTCCAGGTGGGCTCGCACTAGAGTTCCGCACATGAGAAGCGTCGAGGTCTACCACGAACTCACCGGATCGCCGGATTCGCCGGTGTTGGTGCTGGCCGGACCGTTGGGTGGCACGCTGGATATCTGGCAGCCGCACGTTGACGCGCTGGCCGAGCAGTTCCAGGTGCTGCGCTATGACCATCGCGGGCATGGCCGATCTCCGGTGGCGCACGGGTCCTATGCGATCCAGGACCTCGCCCTCGACGCTCTGGCGCTACTGGATCGGCTCGGTATCGAGCGTGCCGCGTTCTGCGGCCTGTCCCTCGGTGGCATGGTTGGCATCTGGCTCGCCGCGCGTGCCCCGGAGCGGTTGTCCTCGCTCGTACTCTGTAGCACCACCGCCCATTACGACGACCACGGCCCGTTTATCGAGCGAGCCGCATCAGTCCGGTGGTTGGGTACGGGCGGGATAGCAGCGGATGTGGTTGCCGGCTGGTTCACCCCAGAGTGGGCGCAGGCGCATCCGGAGACAGTCGAGCAGGCCATCGAAATGATCACCAACACGGCCGACGACGGCTATGTCGAATGCTGTTCAGCCATCGCCGGGTGGGACGGTCGCCGGCTGCTCGGTCGGATCACCGCGCCGACCCTGGTAATCGCGGGCTCCCAGGATCGAGGCACGCCGGTCACCCCCCACGCCAAGACGCTCGCCTCCGGCATCTACCGGGCAAAGCTGGAAGTCCTCGACGCTGCGCATCTGGCAGTCATCGAGCAGGCGCAGCGGGCTAATCGCCTCATCGCCAAGCACGCCGCCGCGGGATGACGGTGAAGTCGCGGACTACTATTTATTGCCTGACACCCACTGCCCCCACGGCACCTGCCAGTCCCCGAAGCCGTCGTATGGCTTGAGATCCGGACCGCCGGTGCTGGTGTTGATGACCACGTCACCTTTCTTCACGTGATCGAAGAACCACTTCGCGTTTTCCGGCGAGAGGTTGATGCAGCCGTGGCTGACGTTGCTGATGCCCTGCTGGGCGACTGACCACGGCGCAGCATGCACGAACTCACCACTGTTGGAAATGCGGGTGGCCCACTGCACCTTGGCGATGTAACCGCCAGCGTCGAGAGCGAGGCCGAAAGTGGTGGAATCCATCACCTTCGTCGCGTTGCGGTCGGTGACCACGTGTATGCCGTTGGCGCTGGGACTGCTGGGGCGACCCATGGAGATCGGCATCGTACGCACCGTCTGACCGTTGATGTCGACGATCATCTGGTGCGTCATCCCGTCGGCGTGGGCGATGAACTCGTCACCGATGGTGAAGCGCGAGGTCCGGTCCTCCTCGCCGTACACCCCATTGCCCAAGTTCTTGCCGTAGTCGTGGATTTCGACGGTGACCTGGGTTCCGGGCTCCCAGAACTCCTGCGGGCGCCAGTGCACCTCGTGCTTGGAGAACCAGTAGAACGCGCCATCGACCTTTGGCGTTGTGGTGACGGTAATCGCATTTTCGGCTGCTTGCCGGTCAGCGATCGGTTCATCGAAATATACCGATAGCGGTTGACCCACGCCGACGGTCTCGCCGTTGAGCGGATTGATTGAAGGGAACGTGAGCGTCCGAGGCTGGATGGTGGTGAATGTGGACGAGTGGCTGACTGGCCGATTGTCGTCACCCATCGCGCTGGCGCTGATGGTGTATGTCTTGCCATAACCCAGCGATCCGGTTGTTTTCCAGGTCTTGCCGTCCGGATCGATCTTGCCGGCAACCGGCGCGCCCTGCGGGTTGGTCAAGGACACCTGGGTGAGCTTGCCCTTCGCGACGGTCACGGTTACGGGCATCAATGGTGAGATGTCCGCCGCGTGATCCGGTGGATCGGTGCTGACGACCGCGACTGGCGGAGGCGGCGCCGGGGTGACGTGATGTGCAGCAGCGCTCGGCGCAGCGGTGTGGCCCGCGTTGCATCCCGCCAACAGCGCGCTGAGCACGCCCACGACGAGCAACAGTGTGATAACGGCGCCCCGCATGACGCGCCCAGACCCTGGACTCCGACCCCCGGCCGCCGGACACGACGTGCTCAACCGCACAAGAACCATCCATTTCCATCATCTACTACGAGAAACTCAGCCCGCCGCCCCGGACCGGCGAACCTTCGCGAGCGTGTACCCGTGTGTAGCGACGCACGGCGGTCATGCGCGGTTGCTTGTAGCCTGGTTCTGACCATCCGGCGCCACCGTGCTAGCGTCCTTGCCGTCGCGCCGGGGAGTGGGCCGACGCCAGCGCCGCTAGCTCAACTGGCAGAGCAGCTGACTCTTAATCAGCGGGTTCGGGGTTCGAGTCCCTGGCGGCGCACTATATGACCAGCGGTTTCTCGTCTGTGGGCAGACGTCTGCAGCCTCACGTGATAACGATGTGACAACGTTGGTACCGACTGCCCTCGGTTCGAGCGACGCCGCGGCCTCCGCTGCCGCTGCCGCCACCGCCGGGTACACCGACGTGTAGGTGTCGCTGGTGAGCGTGAGCGAACTGTGACCGAGGGTCTCCTGCACAACCTTGAGATCCACGCCGGCTGCAAGCATCAGCGACAACGCGCCGTGGCTTAGATCGTGAAGCCGGACCGGGGGCAGATCCGCGGCGCAACCAGGATGTGGAACCGGTCAGTGACCGTGGCGGGGTGCAGCGGTTCGCCGTTTTCCCGGGTGAACACCTCGCCCAAGTTAACCCAAGCCGAACCCCACTCCAGCCGCTCAACCAACTGCGCCCGCCGATGTGTCCGGAGCACAGCCACGGAACCCGCGTCGAGCGCGATGGTTCGCCCACCGGCCTCGGACTTGGGGGCGTCCTCGATGACCTCCCAGCCGAGCTGCACCAGCTGCCGGCGCACGGCCAGCTGTACCACCTGGCCAGCCACTTCCCCCCAAGTTGCGGGAAGTGGTGATGACGTGAGAAAACGGGCTTCTTACCCCGCCACGACTTCGGGCAAGCTGCAAGATGGCGACGGTGGAGGCGGCGATGAACATCCGCGAAGTCATCAACAAGCTGCAAGAGGTGGCCGCACAGCTCCCCGACGGGCTCGACAGCGAAGTCGAAATCCACATCTGCAACGGCCACGACGCCGCGGGGCTACGGACGACCTCCATCGAGGTCAACTGGGTGTCGGTACTGGAGGGCACACTCCTCCCGGAGCGGTCAGTGGCACAGATCCAGGGCCATCCTCACCGCGACGAGAGCAGCGGACAGACCACGCCGATCATGTCGCAGATCGACGACCTCGTGGAGGAATGGGCCACCGAGCAGCAGGACACCGGGAACCAGCCTGAGTCAGAGGACATCATCAGGGTTAAGACGGACGACGAGGAATACGTCCTCCTGCCTTGGTCAGAGGACACATATCTCAAGTTGCCCTACGTGAACGGCATGCCGCTTCTGCCGGGCGCACCAAAAGCTACTGACGCGGGGTGTACCTGCGACCCCGAGCGGAATAACTATGGCCGCGGTTACCGGCACGCCGATGACGGGGTGGAGATGGCCGTCAAAGATGACTGTCCTGTTCACCTTCGAGTCAGTGGACCAGCCGACCCGGATAGCGAATGAGGTACCGGTGTCTGAGCCAAGCATCGTTGGCCGCGATCGTTAACGCTACATGACCCATGTGAGCGGCCGTCCGCCGCGATGCGCGGCCTGCGCATGGTTGCTGTACCGGCACCAGGGCTCCCACCTCAGCGCCGGCACAGCCACCGCATCTAACGACCACGCGCCCGACGGATGACGAGCGCGACCGGTCGCTCACTGATCCAGCCCCCTAGCCTTCGCCGCATTGGCGATCGACACGTGCCCGAGATCCTCAGCCGTCTCGGGAGTCAACCGCGCCTCCACGCCCCCGTCAGCAAAAACTCGCAGGAACACCTCGGTTCCGTACGTCGCTATGTCCGGCAGCAGGTCGGTTTGTTTCAGGAACACGAGGACTTGAACGGGCACATGGTTGGGGTACGTGCGTTCCTGCGGGGTGCTGATGTGGTAGACGGTGTCTTCGGGACACTCGTGGTCAGGCGGGCTCGGTGTAGCAGCTGTTCGGGTCACACCACGGAGGGCACCGGTGGTAATTGGTAGTCAAGTCGTTGCTGGGGGTGGGAATACTGCTCATAGGTCGCACTCCTGGTCCAAGGCAGGTTGGGATCGAAAGGGCCCGCCCGCTGACCGCCACCGCGCGCGGTCGGTGTGTGATCCTCAGGTGGTGGTAAGCCGGTCTACCTCGGCGAGCAGCTTGGAGACCTGGCTGACCACGCTGAAGTTCTCCTTGGCATAGGTCTCGGCGGTGGCGCCCTTGGTCCGTTTCCAGCCCTCGTCCAGAGCCCGGTCGACGGTGGCGGCGAGTGACTGGGCGAGCGCCGCGCGATCGTCGGTCTCCGGTACCAGCATCCCGACCTTGGGGGTCACGAAGTCGCGCGGGCCGCCGGAGTCGGCGCCGATCACCGGCGTCCCGCAGGCCATGCATTCGATGAACACCAGACCGAACGGTTCACGGTAGGACGGGAAGCAGCCCACGTCGGCGCAGTTGAACAGCACCGCCAACTCCTCCTGCGGCCTCGGCCCGAGGAAGTAGGTCCGGCGCAGGCCCAGCCGCGCGGCCAGGTCGTTCATTTCGACCTGCGCCTCGGGTGGCCCGGAACCGATCACCAGGGTGAGGATCCGGCGCTCCCGCTGTTCGTAGATGGCCGCCGCGTGCAGTAGGGCATCCAGCCGTTTCCAGTCGGCGAACTTGCCGCAGAACGCCACCACCGCGTCGAACCCGTCCGCCGGGGCGATCGGCTCGGGCTGCCGGCCGTTGCCCTCGGGTACCTGCGTCATGAACCCGGCCAGCACCTTCGCCCGATCAGCGTATAGGTCGGCCGGGTCGGTCAGCCTGTGGAAGACGTCCTGGTTGTAGCCGTTCTGGGAGAGCACCACCCGCTCACGGGGGAACTCCGGGAACAGGTCCAGCAGCGCCTCGATCTGCTCGGCGGAGATCGACGCGACGACATCCACGGCATGCTGCGAGGTTTTGTAGTCGAAGATCTTCTCGCGCTGCATGAACGGCAGGAAGCGCAGCGGGAACTCGGCCGGTTTATCGGCGCGTCGTTCATTGGCGTACATCTTCAGCTCGGTTCCATGCGCGAAGCACAGCAGCGGCATCCAGCCGCGCCCGGCGGCGGCCCTGCGGCGGATCACGTCGCGCATCACCACCGTGTTCATGAAGCCGTGATGGGCGATCGCGAGGCTGAACCGGTCCCCAGAGTTGGCCTCGATCTCGTCGAGCCAGTCCGCGACCTCGTTGGTCAGCCGCTGCCGGTAGGCGTTGACCTCGTCCTCGCTCATGCGGTGCCAGCGGTAGTTGCTGACCGGGGAGATCGACTCGCAGATCGGGATGTCGTGCTCCAACGCGAAAACCCGCACGTCCTCGTCGCGGAATCGCTGCCGCCGGGAGGGATACATCGAGTAGGCGCGCACTCCCGGCAGAGCGTTGTAGGCGTGGTGGTGCGCCTCGTGCAGGATCCCCGAGCCCGGCGCGAACTCCCCGCCGCGCTGCCAGTTGTTGGTGCCCAGCTGAAAGATCAGCCGATCGGACATCCTCACCTCCGCGCTCGAACCTTGACTGCTCCCGCGAGCCGCGATCATGGCCGGGTTCGGCGGAAAAGGAAAGCGAGACGCCCCGAAGGGCCGATCGACCGCACCATCGAGCTTGATCGGGGCCGTGGGCTTGATTGCGCGAGGTGACCGGGCGGTGCCGGTGACGGTGCAGGCGCGCACCCCGGTTCGCTTCCTCCTGGCCAGCAGGGTGGGCGTACGGCTCGCAGGTACGGGAGGTGTATCACTCCAGTGGGAATCGCCCGACAGTTTTCGATCGATCACGGTCCACCGTCATCGTTGGATGCTGCGGCCAGCGGTCGGCGGGGTATTGCACAACGACCTTGGACCGTGCCGTTGCCGCGTCGGCGCAAAGGTGACCCGCCGCGGGCAGCCTGGCACCGCAGGACGTGGGGGCTTCGGCTCAGTCCCGCGTCTTCGCAACCACGCAACTTGCGCCCTAAAGCCTTTAACTCCAGCGATGACCCCACCGGCATGTGAGTCAGCGCGGCGCCGGATCTCTCGCGGCCGACCCTAAGCTGTACGCGGCGGAGCGAGATTGTCACTCGCCAGCTTAAATCGATCATGGCCCCATAGGTATAGCGTGAGCTATACCTATGGTATCCGGAGCGTCAGGATGATGCCGTGGGAAATCTTCCTCACCGCGAGGTCAACGGGCCGCCGAACAGGAGCCGCACATGAGCAACCTGCGCTGGTCTGACATCCGCGACAAGCACGTCGAGGCGATCGGTCGTGAGGACGTCGAGCGCGGCACGTCCAGGCTCATCTCCCAGGTTCGTGCACACCGGCTCGCTGACCTGCGCAAGCCGCGCGGCCTGACCCAGCGCGAGGTCGCCCAGGCAATGGACCGTCGGACGGGTCAGCCAGATCGAGAACGGCGAACTCTCCGGCATCGATGTCCTCGACCGCTATTTCACCGCCCTTCGGAGGTCTCCTTGAAGTCGTCGCCAACTTCGGTGACGAACAGTTCAAGGTCGGTTGGGCGCAGGAATTGAAGAAAACGAAGATGCTTACCACATTGGAGATGGCGCGCGCCGAGTTCGGCTTCTACGCCGCCCATATCGCGCTGTATAACGGTGCAGTCGAACCCCTGCACGGACACACTTTCCAGGTCACCTTGCGCGTGTCCGGCGAGCCCGACGCCAGCGGAATAGTTGCTGAGTTCAGCGAAATCAAACCCGCCATGCGAGACGCCGTCGCCGCCCTACGACGTCGCACCCTGGTACCCGGAGACGCACCGGAGCTGCAGATCACGCGGGACAACGACTCCCTGTCGATCGCCTGTGGCCGCAAGCGCTACCTGCTGCCCGCCGAGGACGTAACCGTGCTTCCGCTGGCCAATACCACCCTTGAAGCGCTGGCCGGTTATCTGCTTAGTCAAGTGCTGCCGCAGCTGCACAGAACCGGCCTGGTGAGTGCAGAACTCGAAGTCTCCGAGCTCCCGGGCACCTCGGCCACAGCCCGTGCCGACCTCAGCTGAGCTGGTGATCGCATGCCGGATGTACTGCATCGGCGCGTGACGCCGCCGACAGGGGATACCTAGTTGTGAGGACGCCGACGCGAGGCTCGGTGGGCGTGGCGCCCGATGCCATCGTCGGACGACGGCGTGAGCTAGATGCGTTGTCGGCCTGGCTCGACGCCGCCCGGAGCGGAGCCGGTCGGCTCATTCTCTGCGCTGGCGAGCCCGGCATCGGCAAGTCCCGGCTCGCTCGAGAGTTCGCCGGCGTGACTCTCGCCGGTGGCACCGCTGTCGCCTGGGGACGCTGCGGACAGGGCGAGGGTGCGCCCCCGTTCTGGCCCTGGCGCCAGGTGCTCCGCTCGCTGGGAGTTGATGGCGATGGCATCCTCGCGGCGGAAGTCGAGTCCCCGCAGGACCGGTTCCGAGTTTTTGACGATGTGAGTGAGGCAGTGCTCGCTGCCGTGCCCAGTGGCGGCCTCGTCATCATCCTTGACGACATCCATTTGGCTGACGAGTCATCGCTGCTGGTCCTGCGCCACCTGGCGCACCAGCTCACCGGCTTCCCCCTGCTCGTCTTCGCCGCTTTCCGCGAGGTCGAACTGGCGAGCATCCTCCGCCACGTGGTTCCCGACCTTCTCAGGTCACCGGCGGTGGAGCGTTTAGAGCTGCGGGGCTTCGACCTCGCCGAAGTGCGCGAGCAGCTCTCGAGAATGGCTGCCAGTGATTCCGATCGTGACGCCCGGGTCACCCTCGATCTCACCGGCGGCAACCCGTTATTCGTTCGGGAGGTTGCTCGGGCGATGGCGGACGGCACGTGGCGTCCGGATCGGCCGCCTCGCAGCGTCCTCGACGTGGTGCGGGCACGGCTCGACCGCGTCTCCCCGGAGTGCCGTCGGCTCGTGCAGGCCGCGGCCGTCGTCGGGCGGGACTTCCCGCTGCCACTCGTGGCTCGGGCCCTCGATGAACCGATCGCGCAGTGCCTTCCGGTCATTGACGAGGCGATCGCTCACGGACTGGTCGACCGTGTCGGCCACGTCGGTGACTATCGCTTCGTCCACGCGCTCACCCGTGAGGCGGTCGAGGCATCGCTGACGACCGTGGATCGGAGCGCGCTCCACCGCGCCGTCGCCGAAGCGATCGAGGCACACTTCGCCAGCGACCTTTCCGACCACCTCGCGGACATCGCCTGGCACTGGGGGCAGCTGGCCCCCTACGGCGAGGGCACCACCGCCCGCACGTGGACTATCCGGGCAGCCGACGAGGCCGTTCGGCGGCTCGCGTTCGAAGAGGGCGCGCACCTTTACCGTGCCGCGTTGGCCTTGGCGACACCGCCGTCGGCCATCGAGCGCTGCCGGGTGTTGATCGCGCTCGGCCGGGCCGCCTATTTCGCGGGGGACCTCGAGGAATGGGTGAATACCGCCGCTACTGGCGCAGAGGCTGCGCGCACGGCGCAGAGTCCAGAGCTCCTGGCCGAGACTGCGCTTGTCCTAGAGGCAGTAGCCGACGCTGGCGTCAACGCCGTCGCCAAGGAACTGTGCGAGCAGGCGCTTATTGGGCTGGGGAAAACCGAACACAAGCCATTGCGGGCGCGACTGCTGGCCCAGCGCAGTCGTCTCGCGTTTTATGACGGAGACCAGCAGCGCGTCCAGGCGTTGAGCGCGGCGGCCCTCGAACTCGCCCGTGCATCGGGGGATGACCGCGCTCTCGTCGAGGCATTACACGCCCGGAGAGAGGCCTGCCCCGGCCCGGGCGGCCGCGCCGAGCGCATGCTGGTCGCAACCGAGATGCGCACGTTGGCGCAGCGGACCAGCAACGCGCGGACCGCGATGTGGGGCGGGCTGTGGCGAATCGACGCGTTGGTGGAAAGTGGTCAGTTGGCGGCGGCCGCCGACGAGCTTGCTGCACTGCAGATGGCCGTCCAGCGAGCGGGTGGCCCGGTCAGTGCGTGGCACCTTGATCGTGCGGCCGCGTTCATCTCCCAGGCGCAGGGCAGGTACGCCGACGCCGCCGCACTCGGTCGCCGGGGCTTCAACCGGATGCGCGCCGTCGAGCTTCGCCCGGCACGGGGCGCGTATTTCGCGCTCCAGTGCGCGCTTGCCGGCCACATCGGAGTCACCGACGAGGCGATCGAGTTCGCGCGAAGTCCGTTCGAGCCTTTGCCGCTGTTCCGGACGATGGGTGCGCTGACGCGCTCGCTGTTGCTCCTGTACACAGGGCTGCCCGACGAGGCCGCCGCCTCTTACCAGCAGGCAGGGCCCCTGGAAACCTGGTCTCCGCCGCCATTCCATGTCCTTTACACCTACGCGTGTGGCGCCCGCGCCGCTGCCGACCTCGGCTGCCACGAGGACCTCGCGCTGCTCCTCGAGCGGCTCGAGGAGTTCCGCGGCGAACATGTGGTCGCCGAAGGCGTCGCCTACCTAGGCCCGATTGAGCTCACCCTCGGGCGGGGGGCGGTTGCGCTCGGCCGCCTCGACGTGGCCATTGACGATCTGGCGAACGCCGCTGAACAGGCCAACCGGGTAGGCGCACGCGGCTTCGTCGGCGAAGCCCGCTACCACCTGGCGACGGCTCTGGCCGCCCGTAACCGACCCGGCGACGTGAACCGAGCTGCCAGCGCTGCCCGCGAGGCCGACCGGCTGGCCCGCGGGCTCGGCATGTCGGCCTATGTCGAGCGCACCGGCGCACTCGTCGCCTACCTCGGTGGCGGCCAGCACCGCGCAGCGCTGAGCCCGCGCGAGGCGCAGGTCGCCAAGCTGGTCGCAGAGGGCCTCACCAACCGGCAGATTGCCGAACGACTCGTCATCTCCGAACGCACCGCGCAGAACCACGTCCAGCACATCCTCACCAAGTTGAGCTTCACCAGGCGAAGCCAGGTCGCCGCATGGAGCGCGGGGATGGGCGATAAGTAGGTGGATGAGTCATCCAGCGGATGTCCCGATGAACTCACATTCTTAGCGTTCCTCCTGCGGCCAACCGGGCCGCCAAGATAAGGAGGCTGTCATGCAATGGATCACGGTCGCCACCCCGTCCTTCGCGTCTCTTGAGCAGGTCGACGCCGTAATCGCCCAGCTGGACGGGCCGCCCGAGGGCATGGAGGCACGCTACATCGGTATCACGGGCGACGGCCGGCTCCGGGTCGTCTCGCTGTGGGAGTCCAGGGCGCACGCCGAGCGCTTCCTGGCCGACAAGTTGGGGCCTGCGGTGGCCAGGACACTCGGCCCTGAGCCCAACGGCGCGTCCGAGCTCATCGGAATTGACGTGGCTCGCAGTTATGTCCGCCAGCCGGTCGCCTGAGACGGGACAGCCGGCAACTGTAGGAACGAACGCGACTTGGTTCCATTGGCCCCGATAAGGCCAATCGAACCAGGTCGCGGTTTTTGGCGACGGTCGTCGATGACCGCCTGACAGGGTAGCGGGGTTCAAGGACGTGTTCACGCTGGTTGCGGGCCGGTTGACACGCCTGCTCCAAACGCGACCTACGAGAGCTGATCGTGGACGCATGGCTATCACGAGCGCCCGCTGCGGCTGCGCGAGGCTTCGCGACAACCGCTAACTCCTACCGTGGACCCTGCCTCAAACCAATAGTGCTGCCGTTGCCATCGCTTAGTTGCGCGACGAGCATGCCTCCACCGACATCTTTCGCATCGCTCGTGGCTTGCCAACCCACACCGGTCAGCTCCGCAACTTTTGCTGCGATGTCCTCAGTTTCCCAATAGGCGATTGGTCCGCTGCTCGAGCCGTGGGGATCGAGACCGATTTCGCGGCCTTCCGTGCGATATCCGACGTAGTAGGGCTCGTCGACATACGGCTCCGTGCCGAGAAGCGACGTGAATAGCTTCTTCGCCTTTTCCACATCCTTGGTCGGGTAGACGATGAGTTGTGGCTCTGCCATGTGTGCATCTCCTAATTGTTGGTCCTGGCAATTCTGACGGACGAAGACCCGCAAGTGTGACACCTCGCGTGGCAAATTACTGAACCTTCGTCACCTCCTTCGCTGGCGGGTTGATCCAGACGGCCGTCGGCAATGTCGGCGGCTGTGGCATGGCGCGAAAGGCGTTCTGGGTGTGCGGCATACCCAGCTTCGAGAACCGTGGTGACACGACACCGAGGCCGACCAGCAACAACGCCATCGGCTTCGATGTCATCGATGAGCACGCTTCGTGACGTCCCAGCTCCACATCTCGTTCGGCTTGGCGGCGAGCAGCTCCGGCTTGGCATAGTGCGGTCGGCGCGGTTGGTTGCGCCGCTCACCGAAACCTCTTTGTTGGCGGCTAGAATCCGGTACATCGTCCGCTCAGAGGCAAGATACGTCACCTCGTCGAGCAGCGTTGCGTAGGCCTGCGCCGGTGCCGCGTCCACGAACCGCGCGAAATGCAACACATCGAGAACCGCGGCGCATTCATCCCGTGACAGAGCACGTGGCGATGATCGCTGCTTGCGCTCCGCGAGCTTGGTCGTGGTGCCCACCCAGGGCCTTGCACGCTAATGATCTTAAGAGGCGGTGCAGGGTGGAGCGCGGAACCAAGCGTGGGCGCTCGACGGCCTGAACGGTCTGCTTGTGATCCATTACCGCCGTCTAGGTACCGGACGCCGAAAACTCCGTAGTTACTGGCCTGGTGCGGCCCAAGAGTTACGTACAACTACGGCTTGCCACGTAGCGTATCCAGTAGGCACCGTAGGTACTACGCCGATCCGGCACTGCCCGCCGGTGGCGCCATCCGTACCGGAACCATTTCTTCTAGGGGGAGCCAATGTCTGACGCGATGAGCTTTGCGCAGTTGGAGGACCAAACTGCGGAGCTGCTGCCAGCCCGCACCGTCCTGTCCATGATGAGTGCCAGCACGATGAACAACCCTGCCCCAGCCGGCCAGAGCAGTAATCCAGCCGGCGGCGACCACCCGATGTACGACGCCTGGATGAACGCATTGTCGCTGCTGGGCGTGCCCCACTCCCAGTCCCCTGTCGACCCGTCCAACCACTGAGCATTCCCTGGGTGTTTCGGCCGATTCACGCCGTCACGAGGCTGGCCGGTATCCGCTGCCCGCACACCGCCTGGCGTGGCCCTGGCAGCAGCGAGGGCGGTGTCAGCGGGTGGCATAAGTCTGGTAGAGAGGAGTTGTGACGCCCGAGCAGATGACGAAGCTGTTTGAGACTCACCGGGAAGCCGAAGCGCGCCGTGATTACGACGCCATCATCGACACGTTCACCGAGGACTGCTACCTGGAAACGGTGGCGCTCGGCTCACGCAGCGAAGGACGAACCGCGGCCCGAATGGCATACGTCGCCTACTTCACAGCCTTCCCGGACCTCAAACCTCACGACGAGGGCATAGCGTTCGGAGACGACGTTCTGGTCACATGGGGCCATTTGCAGGGGACCAGCGGCGGGGACTGGCTCGGAGTTCCGCCAAGCGGCGGCGCTTTCCGCGTGCCGTTCACCAACGTGACGACGTTCGCGGGCGGTCGCATGGCAGGTGAAAGCATTTATTTCGACCTCGCCACGCTATGCGAGCAGGCGAACCTGCCGCTGGAACAGATCCGAGCTGCGGCCAAGTCTCGGAGGACCACCGCGCCCCACCATAGCTGAGAACCGGGCACGAGGCCCCGAGTTCGGCTATCACGCCAGGGCGGCAGGCAACGACTCGACCGCTGCCTGCGCAACTGCGCCTGGCTGCTGATTCGCAGGTGTGTAGACCGGCTCTGTCCCGGAAGTGACTGATCTGGCGGGTCACCAAGCCTGCCATGGGCCGGCAGAACACTTGCGCGTCCACGGTCAATACATCAGGGTCGTTGGTGGATACCTCCGGGCAGCACCAACCCTCGCCTCCCTCGACACCTGGGGTCGCCGGCGCTTGGCCCGCTGCCTCCGTTCGAGTGCCACCGGTAGGAGGCAACTGATGCGACGTTTAACGTCCCCAGCTCTCCCAGGGATCATGCTTGCCATCGTCATCCTCTGGGCACTGACTGCGGTCATCTTTCTGACCGGTATCCTGGCTACCGCTAACCGGATCGAGAGTCGCGTCCACGTCATCAACAGCGCATTGACGCCGACCGCCCAAAAGCTTACCACCCTGCCGGTCCTCAACAAGGTCGTTGATAATGCGCAGCAGATCCGTGACGCGGCCGCAAACCTGAGTCCGACGATTGGACGTATCGCAGATTCAGCGGGGAGCATCGACGGGAGCCTGAAGTCGGTGAATGACAAGGTTCCGTCGATCAACAAGTCTGCGAAGCAGATTAATGCGTCGGTGTCGAACATTTATCGCAGTGTGCGTTCGATCGCTTCTTCATTGGGAGGTAAGCCTCGGTAGCGGGAACTCGATCAACAGATACGTGCACTCGATCGATGGTGGCCCTACCGGCACGCTCGACAATGTTTACGACATCAGAGCCCGGCCCGCCGATTACGAGGCACTTGGAGGCATCGTGGCCGTCGAGTTCGTTCCCGATCCCGACGTAGCGGATCTCGCGCATCGCACCGCGGCGTTCATCCGCGAGGTGGTGATCCCAGTCGAGCAACAGCACCGTGGCATCACGCACTCCGATCCCATCCGGGCGCAACTGCAGCAAGCGGCGAAGGGCGCCGGTCTGTTCGCCCCGCACGTCAGCGTCGAGTACGGCGGTCATGGGCTGGACATGCGCGGGCGCGCTGCCGTCTTCGAGGAAGCCGGTTACTCGCTGCTCGGCCCGCTGGCACTCAACATCGCCGCCCCCGACGAGGGAAACATGCACCTGCTGGAGGCGATTGCCACCGCCCGGCAGAAGGACCGCTACCTGCGACCGTTGATCTCCGGGCAGGTGCGGTCCTGCTTCGCGATGACCGAGCCCGCCCCCGGCGCCGGCTCCGACCCGGCGGCGCTCACGACGCGCGCGAAGCGGGTCCGGGACGGTTGGCAGATCGACGGGCACAAATGGTTCATCACGGGAGCCGTCGGCGCGGCTTACACCATCTGCATGGCCCGCACCCGTGGCGAACCCGGTGAGCGGGGTGGCGCGACGATGTTCCTCGTCGATACCGCGAACCCCGGCATGAAGACTGTCAGGCACATCGACTCACTCGACGAAAGCCTGTTCGGCGGGCACGCCGAGATCCTGTTCGACGGCTGCGTGGTGTCCGCCGATGCGGTGCTCGGCGAGGTCGACCGGGGATTCGACTATGCCCAGGTACGGCTCGGGCCGGCCCGGACGACGCACTGCATGCGCTGGCTGGGGATCGCGAGGCGGGCGCAGGACATCGCCGTGGCCCGTGCCGCGGACCGGCGGCTGTTCGGCTCCGGACTGGCCGACCTGGGCATGGTCCAACAGATGATTGCCGACAACGAGATCGATATAGCCGCTACCCGTGGGCTCATCCTGCGGGCCTGCTGGGAGCTCGACCAGGGCCGCGGCGCCGCCCAGTCGACGGCCATCGCGAAGACCTTCAGCGCTGAGGCCATCTGGCGAGTGGTCGACAGGGCCGTACAGATCTGCGGATCGCTGGGGATATCCGAGGATCTACCGCTAGGCCGGTTCCTGCGCGAGGTGCGGCCGTTCCGGATCTACGACGGTCCTTCGGAGACCCATCGGTGGGCTATCGCCCGCCGGGTCCTGCGCCGCCACCGAGATCACGTCGACAAGGCCGGCACAGATGATCGTTGAGGGGTTGGACCTGGCGGCGGTGCAGAGATTCTTCGACGCCGAGGTGCCCGAGGTGCGCGGGCCGCTGCGCGCCGAGTTTTTACCCGGCGGCCGATCGAATCTGACCTACCGGCTCACGGACGGGCACTCCACCTGGGTGCTGCGCCGGCCACCACTGGGCGGTCTGACCCCCTCGGCGCACGACATGGCCCGTGAGTATCAGGTCGTTGCGGCGCTGGCCAACACCAGCGTTCCGGTCCCGCGCCCGGTGGCGCTCGGACAGGACCCGTCAATCCTCGGCATGCCATTCTCGGTGGTCGAGTACGTGGCAGGGCAGGTGATGCGGACCCAGGACGACCTGCACGCGCTGCCCGACGCTGACATCGTCCGCTGCGCTTACGGCTTGATCGATGTGCTGGCCGAGTTGCATGCGGTCGACCCGGAAGCGGTCGGGCTCGGCGGGTTCGGCCGGCCGAAGGGCTACCTGGCACGGCAGATCCGGCGCTGGCACGACCAGTGGAACCGGGTACGCAGCCGGGCACTGCCCGACGTCGAGACCCTGCACCTGCGGCTCGCCGAAACCTGCCCGGCGGAAAGCGCATCGTCGATCGTGCATGGCGACTACCGCATCGACAACGCCATCCTCGACGCCGGTGATGTCGGCACGGTGCGCGCGTTGGTCGACTGGGAGATGGCCACCCTCGGGGACCCGCTGGCCGATCTCGGGCTGCACCTGGCCTACTCGGATCCGGCGCTCGACTTCGTCCTCGGTAGTTGCGCTGCCTCGACCAGCAAGCGCCTGCCCTCGTCCGACGATCTCGCCCAGCGCTATGCCATCGCATCCCTCCGCAACCTGGATAACCTGGCCTTCTACCGAGCACTCGGCTATTTCAAAGGCGCCGTCATCGCGGCGGGTGTCCACGCGCGTTACACCGGCGGGTTCACCCTAGGCCCAAGCTTTGAGACTGCCGGCCAGGCTGTGCCGCTGCTTGCCGCCGCCGGCATCAACGCCCTCGCTGCTTACCGCTGAGTCACTGGACGCTGCGACGGGTGCTGCCCGATCGGAAGTGCCAGGAAGGGAGACGGCTCGATGGCTGGAGTGCTGGACTTGTTCCGGCTTGACGGAAAGGTCGCCGTGGTCACCGGTGCCAGCTCCGGTCTCGGCGCCGGCTTTGCAGTCGCGCTGGCCCAGGCCGGTGCAGACGTCGTGCTCGGCGCACGTCGCACGGACCGGCTCGACAAGGTCAGCGCAGAGGTCGTCGGTGCCGGGCGGCAGGCCCTTCCCGTCACCACCGACGTCAGGGAGCCGGCGCAGTGCACGGCGCTGGTCGATGCGGCCCTGAGCCATTTCGGCAAGATCGATGTGTTGATCAACAACGCCGGGATCGGTTCGGCAGTACCGGCGCTCAAGGAACACCCCGACGAGTTCCGCCGCGTCATCGATGTCAATCTCAATGGCGCCTACTGGATGGCCCAAGCGTGCGGCAGGGTTATGCAACCCGGCTCGAGCATCGTCAACGTCTCGAGCGTTCTCGGACTCATCAACACATTCTCACCGGTAGCCGCTTATGCCGCCAGCAAGGCAGGCCTCATCGGCCTCACCCGCGATCTATCCCAGCAATGGGCAGGGCGGCGGGGAATCCGGGTCAACGCTGTGGCGCCCGGCTACTTCGCCACTGAGATGACGGCCGAGATCCCCGAAGACATGCTGACGAGAATCGTGCAGTCGAGCCCGCTGGCCAGAATCGGGGAGCAGCACGAGCTGAACGCCGCGATCGTCTTCCTGGCCAGTCCGGCGTCGAGTTATATCACCGGTAGCACGCTGGCGGTCGACGGCGGAATTTCCGGGCATTGATCTGCGGACTTGTGCCGGAGCCATCGGGCTCCAAGCACGGGTCGTCAGCCCTCTGGGCTACAGACGTCCACCTCCGGATGAAGGACCCGGTCTCCCGTGCGCGATGGGTATGCGTGCGACCCGACCCCTACTACCCTTCAGTGTTGAGCAAGTCTCTCGGGAGCTAGCCCAGGGTCCAGGCCCGCTGGCGGTATGGCAACCTGGCGGTCAGGAGGTTTCGCGGGTTCAGCAGAGGCGGGAAGTGGCGGTACTTGCCCGGGATTGACACCAACCAGGGTGGCGTGTTGGCGCATCAGGCGTTGCTGTACGGGTCAGAGGACGAGTTCCTGGCCGGGGCTGTTCCGTTTGTCCGGGACGGCCTGGACAGCGGCGACCCGATCCGGATCGCGACCACGCGGCGTAATGCTGGCTGGCTGCGAGCGGCGCTGGGTGCGGATGCACGGCATGTGGAGTTCTGCGACGGCAGCCAGTGGTACCGGCACCCGGTGCGGGCGCTGGCGGCGCTAGACCGCGCTGTGCGGGCGGCGGCCCAGGACGGGCAGCGGCTGCGGATGATCGGAGAACCGATCTGCGTCGCGCACACCGCGTCGCAGATCAGGGAGTGGGCCAGGCACGAGTCGCTGGTCAACGCTGCGATTGCTACGGTCAATGCCGCGTTGGTGTGCAGCTACGACACCCGCGTTGTGGATCCCGATGTGGTGGCCACGGTGGCCCAGACGCACCCTGAGCTGGTGGTCGACGGCGCCGCCCGCCCCAGCCCGGCCTACACCGACCCTGGGGTGTTCAACACCCAATGCAACCGGCTGCCTCTGCCGGAGCTGCCCCCACCGGCCCTGTGGCTGAGATTCCAACGAGCGGATCAGCTGGTCACCATGCGTGCGTTCGTCACCTCCCATGCCACTCAGGCCGGCGCGTCCGCGCGACCCGTCAGGCAATTCGTGCAGGCAGTCAACGAGGTCACGACCAACGTGATCGAGCACGGCGGTGGATCGGGGGTCCTGCAGATCTGGACCGGCCCGCACGCGGTGGTATGCGAAGTCAGCGACACCGGGGCGGGACTACGCGACCCCCTGGCGGGATACTTTCCCCCTCCTGTCAACCACCCGCGCGGACGCGGGCTATGGCTGGCCCGGCAGTTCAGTGATCTCGTCGAAGTGCACAGCGATTCGGCCGGCACGGCTGTCCGACT
>DASUVX010000146.1:0-9073 GCA_036378735.1 Pseudonocardiaceae bacterium
GAGGATTACCCGGCGCTGAGCATGGGACAGGCCGCGGAGCTGTTGGGGGTCCAGCCGGCGTTTCTCCGCAGTCTGGACGCCGCTGAAGTGCTGCGGCCGGGTCGTTCAAGTGGCGGCCATCGCCGCTACACGCGGCGCGAGCTGGTGCTGGCTTCCCGGATCCGGGCGCTTTTCGACGAAGGCTTGAGCTTGGATGCCGCGCAACGCATCGTCGTGTTGGAGAGTCAGCTCGAGGACGCGCGCCAGCGGATCACAGAGCTGGAGCAGCGCCTGGGTGAGCGCGGCTGGGGCCGGCGCCGCGAACAGTTTTAGAACGAAGGTCCCGGCGCGGGTGGCGTCGCAGTCAGGGCGGGCCGAGGTGGCGGCGCACCGGTCCCACCCGGATCCAGGCTTGAGAGCTCGACGTGCTGCTGCGCCGATGCACGGGGATGCGGACCGCAGTGGATGCTGTTGGCGGGGAATGCTGCGGCCGGTTGTCCCGAGCGCGGTCGTAGCCGGCGCGACGCGCGGGGTCGCGAAGAACGGCATAGGCGTGCAGCACCTGAGCCAAGCTGGGCTGGGCGGAGCCACTGAGTTCCTCGGGGACGCGGTGCTGACCATGGGTATCGGGATGAAGCTGACGCAGCCGCCGCCGGTAGGCGCTGGTCAACTCGCCGATCTCGGCGTCCGGTGACACGCCCAGGACGGCGTACAAGTCGTCGTCGAGCTGGTTGCTGTCGCGAGACTCGCCCGGGTACTGGGTGCCTGTCATCGCCGCGGCCTCCCGCGTCAGTCGCTCAGCTGTGTCGCGTGTGTCACTGTACTCGACTGGACCGCAGTATCTTCCTCTTGACTACATAAAACCTCTAGTTATCATTTCAGTTATGGGCTGGCAGCGCAGTCCATAGAGTGACCCCGTGAGTGACGTAGTGGCATCGCCCGACACAGGGAAGGAGCTTGCGATGCTGATGCGTACCGACCCGTTCCGGGAGCTGGATCGCCTGACCCATCAGTTCTTCGGCACCAACGGAACGATGGCCCGCCCCGCGGTGATGCCGATGGATGCCTACCGCCATGGCGAGGACTTCGTCGTCGAGTTCGATCTCCCCGGCGTCGACCCGGCCTCGATCGACCTGGATGTGGAGCGCAACGTGCTGACTGTCAAAGCGCAACGCCGGCCCACTGTGGGCGAAGGCGTGGAGCTGCAGGTCGCCGAGCGGCCGCGTGGAGTGTTCTCCCGCCAGCTGTTCCTCGGCGACAGTCTCGATGTCGACCGCATCGAGGCCAGCTACCACGCCGGCGTGCTCACCTTGCGCATTCCGGTCGCGGAGCAGGCCAAGCCCCGCAAGATCCAGGTTGCCTCGCACGAGGAAACCAAACAGCTCAGCACCTGATCGCTGGTGGCCTCGCCGCGGTGGCACAGCCGCGGCGAGGCCACACATTCCCCGCACATCCGGTGATTCACGAATTGCACGGGAGTGGCGGATGGCTCACGTCATAGACCAGGGCGGGCAGCGGCAGGTCGCACCAATCACCCGGTTCATCTCACCCGGGTGAACGGGCGCCCGGCTACTGACCCCGACGTGCACCGCGACCAGCGTGGGTTGCATGCCCTTCAAGGACTACCAACCCGCCCTCGCGGCGCCTTCAACGGCAGCCAACCCCGAAGCGGAGGCTGAGCTCATCGAGGCCCTACGGCGCCGGGATGACACCGCCTACCGGACCCTGGTCCGCCGCTACACCCCGCTGATGTTGCGGCTGGCCCGCCAGCATGTACCCAGCCAGGCCATCGCCGAAGAGGTCGTCCAGGACAGCTGGGTGGCCGTACTGCGGAGCATCGACGCCTTCCAGGGCCGTTGCCAATTCGGCACCTGGCTGATGCGGATCCTGCTCAACACCGCCCGCAAACGGGGCGTCCGGGAACACACCCCAGTGCGCTGGGACGCGCTGGGAGTGAGCAGCGCACCCGCTGAGCCCATCCAAGCGGCGGGGCTGAATCCGGAGGCTGCCGTGCTGGCCGCCGAGACCCGCACCATGCTCGAGCAGGCGATCCGCGCGCTGCCCGAACGGCAACGCGCTGTCCTGGTCCTGCGCGACGTCGACGGCTGGCCGGCTGATGAGGTGTGCACGGCGCTGGAGGTCACCACCGGCAACCAGCGCGTACTGCTGCACCGGGCCCGCGCGGCAGTACGGTCAACGCTGCACTGTGCCGACCCTATGTTGGGCCGACCCTATGTTGGGCCGACCCTATGTGGGGCCGTCACGACCTCGACCTCGTGCCGGCCTGACGGCCTAGCTAGGTGTCCGAAGCGGGATGCACCTCGCAGTCGGGGCCCGGAAAGACCAATCGCTCCTGGCCATCGTCGAAGCGAACCAGGAAGGGCGGCTGACCGTCCGGGCCCCGCACCTCCACCACGTCACCCATGCGGTCGGGACGGCTCACAATGCGGCCGTGCACGCACAGCCGATCACCGATACGCGCTCGCATGATGGATCACCTCGCTGGCTGATGAATCAGTTATCGCGGTACCACGTCCCGACGCTAGGCCCGTCGGTCTTGGAGCTCAACCACCCACAGGGTCACGCTTGCAGGGCGCGACACACCGCGCACGGACGGACGACACACCGAGCGGGAGGGCGCGACACGCGGGGGTGGGGCGGGCGGGGATGATGTGGAGATGCGCGGGAGACGAGCAGCGCTACGGATCGGGCCTTACCGGGTCGACCCGCCGGTGGTGCTCGCGCCGATGGCCGGGATCACGAACGTGGCGTTTCGCCGGCTGTGCCGCGAGCAAGGGGCCGGCTTGTTCGTTTGCGAGATGATCACCAGCCGGGCGCTGATCGAGCGCCATCCCGGCACCCTGAAAATGATCAGCTTCGACGCCGGGGAGCGGCCGCGCTCGATGCAGCTCTACGGCGTCGACCCGGCGACGATCCGCAAGGCCGTGGAGATGGTCCGCGACGAAGATCTCGCTGACCACATCGACCTCAACTTCGGCTGCCCGGTTCCCAAGGTCACCCGCCGAGGTGGCGGGGCCGCGCTGCCTTACAAGCGGGCCCTGTTCGGCGAGATAGTCCGCGGCGCCGTCGAAGCGGCCGGACCCCTGCCCGTCACAGTCAAGTTCCGGATCGGCATCGACGACGAGCACCAGACGTATCTCGACGCCGGCCGGATCGCGCAAGACGCCGGAGTGGTCGCGGTGGCACTGCACGCGCGCACCGCCGCCCAGCGATACTCCGGAACCGCCGCCTGGGACGCGATCGCCGCGCTCAAGCAGGCCATGACCTCGATCCCGGTACTGGGCAACGGGGACATCTTCGCTGCCGCTGACGCGATCCGGATGATCGAGCAGACCGGCTGCGACGGGGTCGTGGTAGGTCGCGGCTGCTTGGGACGGCCGTGGCTGTTCGCCGAGCTCCAGGCCGCCTTCACCGGCACCCCGCCGCCGACGCTACCGAATCTCGGGCAGGTGGCGGCTATCATGCGCCGCCACGCCGGCCTGCTCGCCGAGCATCTCGGCGCCGACAAGGGCCTACGTGACCTGCGTAAGCACATCTCCTGGTACCTGCACGGCTTCCCGGTCGGCGGGGATGTGCGGCGCGCGCTGGGAATGGTGTCCAGCTTCGCCGAGCTGGACTTTCACCTAGCCCGGCTGGATGCCGATGCGCCGTTCCCGGCCGGCGCCGACGGTCCACGAGGACGCCAGGGCTCCCCCGGCCGGGTGGCGCTACCGCAGGGCTGGCTGGACGATCCCCTGGATCTCGCGGTCCCGGCGGACGCCGAACTGCCCTATTCCGGCGGGTAAGCCCGGCGTTCACAACCGGTTCACGTTATCGCCGAGCCCGGGTGAGGGTTTCGCCCGTACCCTCTGGCAATGCGCGAGAGCTTCCATGCCGAGCTGGACAACCTGATTCTCGACCTGGCCAGGGCCGCTCGGCTGGCCGGCCAGATGATGACCAATGCCTCGACCTCGCTGAGTCAAGCCGACCTGGCACTCGCCGAACTGGTTATTTCCACTGAGAGTGACATGAAGACGCTGTGCCACGACATGGACCAGCGCTGCGTCAAGCTGCTGGTGTTGCAGGCACCGGTGGCCACCGATCTGCGGGTGGTGGTTGCGGCCATGCACGCGGTGGGCGATGTGGAACGGATGTGCAATCTGGCCCAGCACATCGCCAAGATTGCCCGGATGAAGCACCCGGCCGTCCCGATCCCCGACGACGTTCGCCCGGTGTTCGCCCGGATGGGCATGCTCGCCACCAGCCTGGCGCAGGATGCCGCAACAGCGATCGAGAGCCGGGACTCGTTGTCTGCTCAACGTCTGGCGCAAGCCGACGACGAGGTGGACGCGCTGCGCCGGCGGATCTTCCAGATCCTGTTCGCGGAGAACTGGACGCATGGGGTCGAACCAGCCGTGGACGCGGCGCTGATCGGTCGCTACTACGAACGCTTCGCCGACCACGCGGTGGCCATCGCGCGCCAGGTCAGTTTCCTCGTCACCGGCCTGCCGCCTGAGCGATGATGTCCCGATGACCACACCGCCGAACCCGAACTGGCCGGCCGAACCGAACCGGGACCCCGCGGCTCCGGGCGCCCATGGCTACCCGCCGGGCTATCCCGGTTACCCCCTGCCGGGCCCGACCAACGGGTTCGCGATCGCGTCGCTCGTGCTGGGGATCCTCTGGATCTGGTGGGTCGGCAGCATCCTTGCGCTGATCTTCGGCTATGTCGCCCGCAAGCAGATCGGGGAACGCAACGAGAGCGGGAACGGCCTGGCTATCGCGGGGATCGTGCTCGGCTGGGTAGGCGTCGGGGTACTCGCGCTCATCTTGATCTTCGCGGCGATCGGTCTGGCAACCGGTCAGACCTGAGCGCGCCTAGCGGGGGTCGAGCAGGAATTCCACGTCGGTGTGGTGGTGGGTGAAACCGAGCCGGTGATACGTGGCCAGCGCGGGGCCGTTGTCCGAGTCGACATACAGCATCGCCTCCGGTGCCCCCCGGTCACGCAGGTACGCCAAGCCCGCCACGGTCAGCGCGCTACCGAGACCGGTGCCCTGCGCGTCGGGGTCCACCGCGAGCACGTAGACCTCGCCGAGCCCCTCGGGGTGCGTCTTCGTCCAATGAAAACCGAGCAGCCGACCGGCCGGGTCGACCGCCAGCAGGAAACCCTTGGGGTCGAACCACGGCTGCGTCTCGAGCAACCTGAGTTCGCTGGTGTCCAACCGGCTCTGCTCGGGATGCCAGGCGAACGCGCGCTTGTTCACCCGCACCACGGCAGCCTCGTCTTCCCCGGGTACGAAACTTCGTACTGCCACACCGTCGGGGACACGGCGCGGCGGGATCGGATCGGCCAACCCGCGACGCAACTGATACAGGGCCCGCCTGCTGACCAGTCCGGCGCGCTGGACCAGCCGCAGCGCGCCTGGATGCTCGCCGTGCGCCCACAGCCACAGCGGCCCACCCGCGCGATCGAGCAGCGCGGCGAGCATCGCGCCACCCACCCCGCGGCACCGATGCTCAGGGTGCACCGCGAACTCGGCGGTGCGACGCTCGGAGTGTTCATCGACAGCCGCGTAACCGACCAGGGTGCCTTCGGCATTGCGTGCGAGCAGGTGTAATCCGGCGGGGGCACTGGGACCCGGCCGCAGCCGAAGCATCGCCGCTTCGGAGATGGCATGAAAACCGTCAGTAGCCTCGACCTCAGCCAGCAGGGCGAGCGCCTCGGCGATCTGGCCGTCCGACGGATGGGTAAGCCAGGCCAGCGCCAGAGTCATGCCCCGGTCAACTCCGCTGGGCGGGCAGCGACCGGGCGTCAGGCCGTCGAGGACCGGCCCGGTCCGGGTCGGCCCACTCCGGATCAGCGCTGTCCACGGCCTCGGCATCCTGCTCGGCGGCACGCTCCTGCTCGGCCCGCTCCCTGGAACTCATGTTGCGCACTGGCCGGACGAACTTGTAGCCCACGTTGCGGACCGTGCCGATGAGCTGCTCGTGCTCCGGGCCCAGCTTGGCCCGCAGCCGCCGCACATGGACATCGACGGTTCGGGTGCCACCGAAGAAGTCGTATCCCCAGACCTCCTGCAGCAACTGCGCGCGGGTGAACACCCGCCCGGCGTGCTGCGCGAGGTACTTGAGCAGCTCGAACTCCTTGTAGGTGAGATCCAGCGGGCGGCCGCGCAACCGCGCGGTGTAGGTCGTCTCGTCGATCACCAGTTCGCCGAGCACCAGGGCACTGCCGCGACCCACGCTGGACTCGGTGGCGCGCCGGGCGACGAGCAACCGGAGTCGGGCGTCGACTTCGGCTGGTCCCGCGGTGGGCAGCAGGATCTCGTCGGACCCCCAGTCAGCTGATAACGCGACCAGCCCACCCTCACTGATGATGACGACTACCGGGACGTCGAGTCCGGTGGATCCGAGTAACCGGCACAGGCTGCGCGATCCGGCCAGGTCCAGCCGCGCATCGACGAGCACCGCGTCGTAAGGGCCGGCGTCGAGCAGGGCCGCGACCTCCGGCGCGGCCGAGCGCACTCCGTGGCCCAGCAAGGACAGCGCGGGTAGGACCGAGGCCGCTCCGGAATCCGCGGTGAGCAACAGCAGTTCCATGCCCGTTCCCTCCTGTGGAGGCCGGCAATGTCACCACTAGGGCCGCGTTTCCTAGGATCTCCAGGGCGCGGCCGACGAGGTGTTCTGCGGAGAATACCGTGCCGGTCGCACGACCCCTACGAAACGGACAGGACGGTGGCGCTGCGTGCGCAAGCTGATCGTCGCAGTGCTGATCGTCGTGGCGCTGGCGGTGGCGGCGGACTTCGCCGCCGCGGCGTACGCCGAACACACCTTGGCCACCCAGCTGCGCCAGGAGCTAACGCTGCCCAGCGACCCGTCCGTGCGGATCAACGGCTTCCCCTTCCTCACCCAGGCACTGGCCGGCCACTACACCGCCATCGACGTGCGGGCTACCGGAGCCACCGTGGACCCGCTGCACGACCTCGACCTCGAGGCCACGCTGCACGACGTCGACGCACCGCTGGCCGAGGTGACCTCCGGCGACATGCACTCGGTGCGGGCAGGTCGGGTGGACGGTCGGATCCGGATCAAGGACACCGACCTCGGACGAGCGATCGGGATCGAAGACCTGCGCATCCAGCAGCCCTCTGACCAAGAGATCAAGCAACTCCTTCCGGCGGGGACCCCCAGCGGCGAATCCCCGCACGGAGACCGCGCGCCGGTGCGGATGGTGGCGACCACTGACCTCATGGGCCAGCGCACCGAGATCATCGGCGTCGGCTTGATCGCGCTGACCGGTGGCGTGGTGCGGATCACCGTCGCGGACGTCCGGCTGGGGCGTGACGGTGTCGGTGCAGTCGGCCTGCCGCGGGCCGTCCGCCAGACCCTGCTCAACGCGCTGAGCACCACCGTCAAGCCCGGCGAGCTGCCGTTCGCCGTGACCCCCACCAGGGTCTGGGTGGAGACCGGCTCGGTGGTCGTGGAGGGCACCGCCGCCAACGTCTCGCTTTCCGGTGTGTCGCGCTCCAGTGCCCGGTGTGTCGCGCTCCAGTGCCCGCTCACCCTGACGTCGCAGAGCTCGACACGGCAGTTCGTCTGATGGGGACTGGCACCTTGGTGGAATGACAGTCCCGTAGAGCGGGACTGTCAGGTAGTGTCGATCGGGTGCACCCGCTGCTGACCAAGCGCCGGGCAGTCGATTTCTGCCGCCTGCACAGCAGCCTGTGTTGCCTGCCCTGACGGGCGGCGACTCCCACATGGTCGCGGGTGTGTTCCGGCGATATCCCCTCACGCCCCCTGCGACATGTCACAGAGCAGCGGAGCCCAGGAAATGTCCCCTGAAATTGTGAACGAGATCAATACCAAACGAGGAGCTGTCGCATGAGCCGCGAAAACGTCCTGGTCACGGCCGACTGGGCGGAGCAGAACCTGGACACCAACGGCATCGTTTTCGTCGAGGTCGACGAGGACACCACCGCCTACGACGCAGGGCACATCCCCGGCGCGGTGAAGATCAACTGGAAGACTGAGCTGCAGGACCCGGTGATCCGCGACTTCGTGGACAAGGGCGCCTTCGAGAAGCTGCTGTCCGACAAGGGCATCAGCAACGACGACACCGTGGTGCTCTACGGCGGCAACAACAACTGGTTCGCCGCGTACGCCTACTGGTACTTCAAGCTCTACGGGCACGACGACGTCAAGCTGCTCGACGGCGGGCGTAAGAAGTGGGAGCTCGACGGTCGTACCTTGACCGCCGACGAGGTGAGCCGATCGGCCACCAGCTACACCGCCAAGCAGGATCAGGACACCACGATCCGGGCGTTCCGCCAGGAAGTGGTCGACGCGATCGGGAACAAGAACCTGGTCGACGTTCGGTCGCCCGACGAGTTCGCCGGCAAGATCCTGGCGCCGGCGCACCTGCCGCAAGAGGTGGCGCAGCGTCCTGGGCACATCCCCTCGGCGCTGAACGTGCCGTGGTCCAAGGCAGCCAACGAGGACGGCACCTTCAAGTCCGACGACGAGCTGCAGTCCCTCTACTCGGCGGCCGGGCTGGACGACAGCAAACCGACCATCGCCTACTGCCGGATCGGTGAGCGCTCCAGCCACACCTGGTTCGTGCTGCACGAACTGCTGGGGCACTCCGACGTCAAGAACTACGACGGTTCCTGGACCGAGTACGGCTCCCTGGTGGGCGCGCCGATCGAGCTCGGCAGCAAGGGCTGATCGCCGTGTGCGGGGCACCGGAACAGACCCCGAAATTGCCACCGGGGACGGATCTGTCCAAGCAAACCGTGGTGGCCGGCACGGTGCGCGCAGCCCAGGAACCCGTCGGAGGCGCATTCGTCCGGTTGCTCGACGGCACCGGCGAGTTCACCGCCGAGGTGGTGTCCTCAGCCTCCGGGCAGTTCCGGTTCTTCACCGCTCCCGGCTCCTGGACCGTCCGGGCGCTGCACCGAACCGGCAACGGTGAGGCGGCCGTGACCGCCGACGGCCCAGGCCTGTACACGGTCGCGGTCACCGTGTCCTGACGCGGTTGGTTGGGGGCTCTTCAAGGACTACCAACCCCGGTTCGCCGACGTCTCAAACGGCAGC
>DASUVX010000147.1:0-8398 GCA_036378735.1 Pseudonocardiaceae bacterium
AACAGTTTGTCGTCGGCGCCGGAGCTGTCCACCATCACCTGGCCATTGCGCTCGATCACCGCCATGGCGGCGCCGGTGGTGGCCGAGCCGTACGGGCCGAGGATCAGCTTGTAGCCCTTGTCGTTGAACTGGTCCACCAACTGGCCGGCGGTGTCGGGCTGGGACTGGTCGTCCTGGTAGTCGATGTGCAGCCGCAGGGTTCGGCCGCCGACGGGAACGCCACCCTTCGCGTTGATCGTGCTGGCGCAGTAGTCGTAGCCCTGCTGGGTCAGCTTGCCTTCCTTCTCCAGGGAACCGCTCAACGACATCGACGCCCCGAGGTTCACCGTGTCACCGGTCGTCGTCTGGTTCTGGGTGCCCTTGGAACCGCAGCCGGCGAGCACCAGCGCGAGCACCGCACCACCGGCCAGTACCCGCGCTCGCGATCCCATCGCATGCGTCACGCTGTGAGCATAGGACCGAGCTATGACACTGTGGCCTGCACCGAGCCGGCGAGTGCGCCGGCTGCGGCGGTGACCACCGCGGGCAGCGTGGCGTACGAATTCGCCGGCGCGGCAGCCAACACGATCACGACATAGCGCCAGTCCGGTCCGACCAGGCCGGTGCTGTTCATGACTGCCTCGGAACCGCTGGTTCCCCAGCCTTGCTTGATCGCCCAGCTGCTATTCGGCAGCCCGTCCGGAATTCCGAAGTACTGATTGAAATCGTCTGCGGCAATCTTCGGGCTATCTGACAGTGCACCGAGTATTAGCTCCTGGTCGGATTTGGGCAACTTATCGGTGATGTAGCGGTAAACAGTGACCATGTCCTGTGGGGTGATCAGTGTGTCGCCCCACTGGCCGGGATCGTCGGGTGCCCGGGTGCCGGTGAGCCCGAGCAGGTTCACCATTCTGGTCACGATGGCGGGACCGCCGCCGGCCGTCCACAAGTCGTCGGAGATCTGGTCGTCGCTGTTGGCGAGCATCTGGTGCAGTTGCTGCTGCGTGCCCGGCTCCGGCGTCGCCCAGTTGTCCCCGGCCAGCACGTCCAGCGCGATGAGCAATTTGACCACCGACATGGACGCCACTTGCCGGTCGGCGTTCTGGCTGGTCAGCACGCTATTGGTGGCGCGATCGAAGACTTCGAAGCTGACCTGCGCAGCCGGCAGGACCTCCTGCGTCGCCTGCTCCACCCGCGCCGCTGCGATGGTCGGGTCGACGGCAGGAGGCTCCGGCCGGCTGGCCGCGACCGGTGGCGAGCTGATCGCTGGTAGGGCAATCGAACGATGAGCGCTCGGGGCGGCTGCCGCTGACGCCAACCCGGCGCCGGCAATGCACAGTAGCAGCGCGGTGACGAGTATCAATAGGCGTCGCATGCCCAGTACGTCGCCGCCTCGGCGGCCGCTCTTACTGTTTTTGAACGGTTCCCCGGAAATTCACAGGAAAGTTACAGGTCGCTGGCGAGGAATCTCGCTGATCGCGAGAATGCGCATACTTAGGGTAGCGCGACGGTTAGCGGGAGTACCGGTGTTTGACGCCGGGCGGGAAGTATTCCGGATCACGATTGCGATGCAGGGTTATCCGCGGAAGCTGGCGTTGCACAGGCGTGTAGTGGGCGAACTCGCTGTTGAGCCGGCGAAGCTGCGCGACGATCGACTGCGCTATCGCGTCCCGTATCTCCTGGCTGCCGGCCACCCCAGGAGCAAGTTCGACGGCGATCGCGAGGTAGCGGTCGCGGTCGGCGTCCTCCGTGGACTCCATCACGAACTTCCCGGTGACCCAGGGCGCGATCGCCGGCTGCTCCAGGCCGACCGTGATGTTCTCCGGGTAGATGTTCGCGCCGTAGTACGACACCGCGAACTGCGAGCGGCCGAACACGTGCACGAACGGTAGCTCGCGGATGCGCGGTCGCCCGCCGAGCTCGGCGATCGGGTCGACGCCGTGGTCAGCCAGGAAGGCGAGCATCTCGTCGAACGGTGTGAGGCCACCGGTGTCGGCGATGTGGTAGCGGATCAGCGGGATCCCGTTGTCACCGGTGAACACCAGCGTCGTGCCGTGCGTCTCGAACAGCCGGCTGCGCGGGTCGTACTGGGCAAGCGTGGGCAGCCGCGACTGGCCGAACAGTTCCCGGGCGGCGGCCGGATGATCCGCCAGGTGGCGGCGGATGCAGACCGACAGTGGCGTCTCGGTGGCCAGCACACCGGCGTCGGCGGTGCCGTACAGCGACGCCGAGTCGAAGCACGGGTTCCTGCCGCCCGTCCGCTGGCCCATCAGCGTGCGCCACTCCTCGCTGAACACCTCACCGGCCAGCACCAGCTTGACGTCGTAGTCGGGCCAGGGCACGCCTCGGGCCAGGCCGGTGTCGACGACGCCTTTGAGGAACGGCGGGTAGCCGAGTAGCACCACCTGCTCGAACTCCTGCCCGAGCGCAGTGACCACTCGCAGGATCTCGTCCACGTCACTGCCCGGGGTGATCACCGTGATCGGGTACCCCTTGGCTGCCAGGTGCCGGCAGCAGCTCGCGGTATACATCCCGCCGACCCAGCTGCCCAGCGCGAAGCACACCACGGCCAGGGTCGTGCGCCGGGCGGCGTCGAAGCTGTCGTGGAAGACCTGCTCGAACCGGGTGGCAACGGTGAACTCATCGGCCACCGACCGCGGCCAGAAGGTGGGCTCTCCGGTCGAGCCGGAGGAGACCGCGATCATGTCGCAGCCCACCAGCTCACCACCGCGGCACAGCTGGGCCAGCGGATGCCGGCGCAGGTAGTTGTCCTTGGTCAGCAGCGGCAGCACCCGGAAATCGTCGACATCCCGCACCGCCGCCGGATCGATCCCGTGCTCGGTGAGAAACGCCTGGTAAGCGGGCACCGTCGCGGCCACCGACTCGAACAGCGCCAGCGCGCGCCGCTCGGCGTCCCCCGCCACCGGCCGACCCAGCACCTCGTCCAGCCCGTCCCGCACAGATCTCACCCTCCCAAACCGCGTTCTGGATGCAGACTGCTGTTTAAGGGCCCCCAAAACAGCAGTCTGCATCCAGAATGCGGCAGGCGAGGGTGAAGGTGGGGTATGCGAGAGTTATGATTGGGGTATGAGTAGTACGCGGATCACCATCAGCGTTCCTGAGCAGGTCGTTGCCAAGGCGCAACGGGCTGTCGAGTCCGGCCAGGCCGAGAGCGTGTCGGGATACTTCACCAGCTTGGCCGAGCGGGAGCCTGACTGGGCGGACGCGCGCACGGTGCTGGACGAGATGATCGCTGAGGTGGGTGGGATTTCAGAGCAAGACCGCCGCTGGGCACGTTCGGTGCTCGGCCTAGACGATGGTGCGCCCGCGTGACGGCCGTCGTGTTGGACTCCGGTGCGATGATCGCGCTCGAACGGCGGGACACCCGGATGCTGGCGCTGGCCGACGAACTCCATCGGGCCCGGCGCGTCGGCTATGTTCCCGCCGGGGTGGTAGCGCAGACCTGGCGCGGTTCGGCGCGGCAGCACGCCACGATGCGATTACTTCGCGCGGGGGCGGTTCGCGTCGATCCACTTTCGGAGGATGTGGCGTACCGCCTGGGGTTGCTGCTGGCAAAGTCGGGCACGTCGGACGTCGTCGATGCGCACGTCGCACTACTCGCCGGTCGTCTGCGCGCAACCGTCGTGACCTCTGACCCGGATGATCTGACCGCGCTGGACTCCACCCTCATTTTCGTTGCCGTTTAGCTGGCCGCAGGGAGTCTGCCCGTGACGGCGTCACCCACCCATCGCTACCACGCCCGTTGCCATTGGCAGGGCTCCACCGCCGCCGGTTATGAGTCCTACGACAGGGCACACCGGGGCGCGGTCCCGCCCGCGCTGGGCCCGATCGACCTCAGCGCCGATGCCGCTTTTCGAGGCGATCCGCAGCGATGTAACCCGGAGCAATTGCTCGTGCTGGCGGCGGCCTCCTGCCAGTTGCTGTCGTTTTTGGCGATGGTCAGATGGCACCTCCGGCAGCTGGCCCTGGGCGCCGCCGGATCCCCGGGCCAAGCGTGCGCACCGGGTGGGAAATGACCAGCCGGTGCAAGGCAGTCCTGCGTACGGTTGAGGTCATGTGCCTGACGGAGATCACTTCGGAAACACAGTTGCGGGAGATTCTCGGTGAGCCGACTGCCTACGTCGCTAACAAGGACCGGCGGTCCCTGCACGACTACGACAAGCAGTGGCTGGCCGGCTCGCCGTTGTGCCTGGTCGCGACGTCGGGCGCAGACGGCAGCTGCGACGTCTCCCCGAAGGGCGATCCGCCCGGCTTCACCCTGGTACTCGACGACACCACCATCGCCATCCCGGAGCGGCCAGGTAACCGCCGCGGCGACGGTTTCCGCAACATCCTGACCAACCCGCACGTCGGCCTGGTGTACCTCATTCCCGGGCGCGGCGACACCCTGCGGATCAACGGCCGCGCGCGGCTGGTGCGCGAGGCACCATTCTTTGATCAGATGACGGTTAAGGGCCACCGGCCACTGCTGGCGCTCGTCGTCGGGATCGAGCAGATCTTCTACCACTGCCCGAAGGCGTTCATGCGCTCGAAGCTGTGGCAGCCCGCCACTTGGGACGCCGCGGCGGTGCCGTCGAAGGCGCAGATCGCCCAGTGCCTGGAACGCCCGGACGAAACCCTCGAACACCTCCAGCGCTACTACGGCCCCGCCTACGCCGCGCGCCTGTACGGTCGCGCTTGATCCGGCACCCACCGCAGTCTGGATGCAGAACGCGGTAAAAAGCGCCCCGAAAACCGCAGTCTGCATCCAGACTGCGGTCTAGTCACCTGGAGTGATCATGAATGTGGCGCCGAGTTTGGATGATGGGGGCCGCACCGTGCTGTGCTGGCTGCGGGACATGCGCGATGAGCAGCCGGTGTGGCGCGATGAGTTCGGCATCTGGCATGTGTTCCGCTACGCCGACGTGGCCCGCGCGATCTCCGACTCGCAAGTCTTCTCCTCCGAGCTGGGCCGTGTGTTGCCGATCGGGGAGAAGTTCTCCCAAGGGAACCTGACCCGCACCGACCCGCCACGCCATCACACGTTGCGGCGACTGGTCGGTGCCGCGTTCAGCCCCAAGGTCGTCACCGGGCTTGCCCCGCGTATCGCCGAGGTCACCCACGAGCTGCTCGACGCCACCGGCGGCGCCACAGATTTCGACCTCGTCTCCGCGCTGGCCTACCCGCTGCCGGTGACCGTGATCGCCGAGCTGCTCGGGCTGCCGATCTCCGACCGTGAGCTGTTCCGGGCCTGGGCCGACCGGCTGTTCGACCGGGACGTGGCCGACCCGAAGGACCCGGACCTGGCTCGGAAGATCGACGATGCCACCGCGGACATGCTCGCCTATCTGCGCGAGCACTGCGCCGATCGGCGGTCGAATCCACGGCAGGACCTGATCAGCAGGCTCGCCACTGTGGAGGCCGACGGTGAGCGGCTGTCCGACGAGGAGGTGGTGAACTTCTCCATGGTGCTGCTGATGGCCGGGCACATCACCACCACCGCACTGCTGGGCAACACGGTGCTGTGCATAGATGAGCATCCTGAGGTTTGGGCAGAGCTGCACGCGGATCGATCCCTCGTGGAAGCCACGATCGAGGAAATACTGCGATACCGTCCGTCATTCACCCAGGTCGGCCGGCTCACCACAAGCGACACTGAGTTGGGCGGACAGATAATCCCGGCCGATGCGATCGTCACGCCGTGGCTGCTGTCCGCCAACCGCGACGAGCGCGAATTCGCCGACCCGGACCGGTTCGACATTCACCGCCGCAGCAATCACCATCTGGCCTTCGGGCATGGCATCCATTTCTGCATCGGCCACCTCCTGGCCCGGTTGGAAGCCAGAGTCGCGGTGGGCATACTGCTGGACCGCTACGCCGAAATACGCTTGGCTCCCCAGACGCAGTTGAAGTTTTATAGCCGGGGTATCTTCGCCGCCCGCGAGGTCCCGGTATCCGTGCGACCGGCCTGAGAGACGCCAAGGAGACCTCGTCGTGGCAGCGCCTTACTTTCTCTGTATCCATGGCGAGCTGGTTATCGTCGGTTACGAGCCGGATGGTGATTCGGTGCGTTTCATTGCCGATGACGCTTCACACTATGGCGCGTTGAAGCGGGCCGACCGGATCCGGCCTTCTCAACGCGACGGTAGCGTTCAGCTTCGCTTTGAGGGCGTCGACGCCCCTGAGCTGCACTACGGCGTCGACGCGCAGCCGCTTGGTGCCACCGCGCGCGATGCGCTGCTCGACTGGATCGGCTTCACCGCCGTCGGGTACGACCAACACCGAAAGACCCAGGTCCGCAGCGCCACGCCGGCCTCGGTGCGCGCAGCCATCTGCGCCCAGATGGTGGAAGTCAATGGCCGGCCCGTGTCCTATGTGCTCGTCGAAACCGCCGGCAACCTGCCGGCAGACGGCGGCTGGGTTTACGTCGACGAGGCCTTGCTCGACCAGACCCTGAATGCCCGGCTGCTCTCCGAAGCGCAGGCGTACTACACGGTGTACACCTCGACGCCGGTAGGCCACCGTAGCCATCTGCGGGCACTGGCGGCCGCCGCGCGCACCGCCGGTCGGGGTGTTTGGAATGTGGATACCACGGCAGACTGGATACTGACCGATCAACAATCTATCGGCCCAGACGGCCAGCTCATCCTGCCGAAACTGTTCCGGCGGTGCACGGACTACCTCAAGGCGGTCGGCAAGGGATTCACCGGTAATCTCGGCGACTGGCTGATCGCCAGTTCAGCCACGGCTACCCGGGACGAGAACGACCGGGTACTGGTGCACGACACCACCGAGGTGCACCTGTCCGACCTTATCCAGCAGCGCAACCAGCACATCGCGTTCCAAGCCGATCTGCTCGATATCACCTTTGTGGAAAAGTAACAGTGGACGTCACCGGTGTTCGGGGTTCTCGAAGTCGAACCGGCAGCCGGCCTCCCATTCCGAGCGCTGGTTGCCGTACACGGGAATGCCGCCGGCGTCTTTGAGGATGCGGGCCAGATGCATGAGGTTCCAGGTCATGAAGGTGGTGTTCCGGTTGGTGAAATCGTTTTCCGGGCCGCCTGAGCCAGGGTCCAGGTAGGACGGTCCGGGTCCGGCTTCGCCGATCCAGCCCGCGTCGGCCTGCGGCGGTACGGTGTAGCCCAAGTGTTGCAGGCTGTAGAGCACGTTCATCGCACAGTGCTTGACACCGTCCTCATTGCCGGTGATCAGGCAGCCGGCCACCCGGCCGTAGTAGATGTACTGGCCGGCGTCGTTGAGCACGTGCGAGCAGGAGTACAGCCGCTCGATGACCTGCTTGGTGATGGAGCTGTTGTCGCCCAGCCAGATCGGCCCGGCGATCACCAGGATGTCCGCGGCGAGCACCTTGTCGAAGATCGCCGGCCACTCGTCGGTGGCCCAGCCGTGCTCGGTCATGTCCGGCCACACGCCGGTGGCGATGTCGTGGTCGATCGCCCGCAATCCCTCCACCTGCACGCCGTGCTTTTCCATGATGTGCGTGCTCAGGTCGACCAGCCCCTGGGTGTTGCTGATGTCCGGTGAGCGTTTGAGCGTGCAGTTGATGAACAGCGCCGTCAGGTCGTCATACCGCGGTTCGGTCATGATGTACTCCCGGGTCTAGAGAAGTTCGGCGTCCTGCTCGATATGCAATAGTGCGGGGCCGTCCGAGGCGAACAACGTGGTCATCGCCTCGTCGAGCTGATCGCGACTGGTCACCCGGATCCCGGTGGCGCCGCATAGCTGGGCATAGCCGGCCCAGTCCGGGTTGTGCAGCGAGGTGTGCCACACCGGGTAATCCTCGGCGAGCTGTTCCTTGCTGATCTTGCCGAGGGCGTGGTTGTCCAGTAGCACGTGCTTGATAGGGATGCCGTATTTCACCGCGGTGGTGAGCTCGGTGGCGTACTGCCCGAAGCCGCCGTCCCCGGTAACGGCGACGATGGGCCGCTGCGGCGCGGCCGCCCAGGCACCCAGTGCGGCGGGGTAGCCGAAGCCGATGGACCCGAGGTAGCCGGACATCAGCACTGGCTGGCCCTTGGATTCCAGGTAGCGGCCCAGCGAGTAGGCGTGGTTGCCGACGTCCACCGTGACCACGGCGTTTTCCGGCAGGTGCTGGGACAGCGCGTGGAACACCGCGGCGGCGCCGACGCCCCGGCCGCGGTCGTCGTCGGCGCGGCGGGCCTTCTCAGCCCGCCAGATCGCCCAGCGCTCGGCCAGGTCCGGCCGCTGGTCGGTGGCCTTCACCTCGTCCAAGCTCTCGATCAGCGCCGCCACGGTGAGTGCGGCGTCGCCGAGCACGTCGGCGGTGACGGCGTTGAAGCGCCCGATCGCGGCGTGGTCGTCGTCGATCTGCACGATCGGCTTGTACGGCGCGATCCCGGTGTGGTTGGAAAACGACGCGCCGATGGCGATGAGCAGGTCG
>DASUVX010000148.1:0-10655 GCA_036378735.1 Pseudonocardiaceae bacterium
GCTCGGGGCGCTGGTGCTCGGCGTCACCGCGCTGCTGGTCAACGCCGAGCCGGGCCGGACCGCGACGACTCCGGCCGTCAAGCCGGCGGGTCCCGGGCACCAGGTCGTCAGCTACGACACCGGTGGCCCGGGCGGCAGGGGAGAACTTTTTGTGCGCGTCGATCCGGCTGCCACCGGACCGAACACCATCCACGTCACCGTTGAGGATCCCGGCGGCAGCCGGCATGACGTGGCCGAAGTGCGCAGCGAGCTGATGCTCACTGCCCGAGCACTCGGTCCCTTCGCGGTACCGCTGCGGCACACGGCGCCGGGCGAGTATGACGCCAGCGGGGTCCAGCTGCCCTATCCCGGCGGCTGGAAACTGTCGATCACGGTGCGGACCTCGGACATAGATGAGACGACGGTGGCCGTCCCCATAAACGTACGCTGACCTGCGGTGACCAAACGCTACGTGACCGACCGGAAGGTCTCGACTACCTGGTTCACCGGCGGAAGAACAACCGTGGGATCGGACTCAGCCGCGGTGAACACCGCAATGGCGTAGTTGGTCGGGTTGTTCTCGACGGTGATCGCCAGAAACCGGATGCTGGTGTTCTTGTCGTTGTTCCCGACTCCGCCGTAGACCAGAGCAGTTCGCGGGCCCACCTGCTTGGCTTCCGGCGGGATCACCTGCACGTTTTTGTAGTGACTGGCAACCTCTTGGAAGAACAGGGTGCCTGCCACCGGTATCGGCCCCACCCGGCCGATACCAAGGGTGATCACCGTCTTCTGGTCTGGGCTGGTCACCGTGGTGGTACGACCCTCTTGAGTGGTCGACCACCCGGTTGGGGCGTCGAAGCGGTAGTGGCCGGCTGTGTTGACCACCTCGTTGGCGTCACCCGCGCCGCCGCCGACGACGCCGCTGGTGAGCAGCAAGGCGGTCACGCCGAGAATGGCGGCGAGCAAGAGGGCGACAACACCGATCAGTGCGGGAATCGGTCGGCTGCGCATCCGGTCTATCACGGGCAACCGGGCGAGCCAGGGCAGCTTGGAGATCAAGGTATTCATGAGGGCGCCGATCGTAGCGGGGACAGTGGGGTGGACATGCCAGCGGGGGCCGGCGCATTTCTCGCCGACCCCCGCTGAAGATTTACTCAGAGACTGCTAGGAACTCAGACGGTGTGCCTGCCTGCCCGGCGGCGGGTACCCGCCACAGTCAGCGCACCCAGTCCGGTGAGCAGGAATCCACCGGCCAGCAGTCCGGCGACATCGGCACCGGTCTCAGCCAGCTCGGGACCCTTCTGCTCCTCACCCTTACCGTGCTCTTCACCCTTGTTGCCTTCGCAGTGCTCTCCGTGCTCTTCACTCTTGTTGCCGTGGTCATCACAGTGGTCACCCTTGTTGTGGTGATCGTTGCCCTCGTTGGTCTCGTGGGCGAGGGTCTCGGACTGGCCGAGGACCACCAGCAGGACACGGTTCAGCACGTCGAGGCGCAGGGCCTCCTGCGCACTACCGGCGCCCTTGGGGTTGTGGAAGATGACCGACTTGCCCTGGTTGAGCAGCAAGCACAGGATCGCGGAGTCACCGCAGTGGTCAGGGAGGGCCAACCCGAACGGAGCGTCCAGCAGGTACGACGAGTGACCGTTGCTGTCGATACCCAGCAGGAACGAGTGACGCTCGGTGTCCGGCTTGTCCGACCGCGACTTCGAGTCGGAGTGCACGGCCTCGAGGCCAAGTCCCTCACATGGTGTGGTCAGCTTGTCGCGCTTGCCGATGCAGAGGTTCAGCAGCTCGTTGGCGGAGTCAGCCTTGGTGTGGCCGGATGCCTTGTCCCGCTCCGCGATGCCGAGACCCTCGGCAACACCCAGAGACAGGATCCCGTTGCACTCGTAGGAGGCGGTGACGTCGTGGTCACGCCTGTCCTTGCCCTTACTACCCAGGCACAGGGCCGCGACGCCGCCGCGAGCTGCGGCAAGCGAGTTGTCGTGGTCCTCGGTAGCCACCGTGTTGTGGTAGAGCAGGCTCAGGCAGAGCAGGCCGCCGGTGGTGCCGCACAGCTTGAGAGCGTCACCGTTGTCGCCTGACCGGTTGTGGTCGCGGGAGTCCGCGCTGGAACCGATGATCCTGCTGCCGCCCAGACCGAGCACGGTCGAGTCGGCGTGCGACTGCCCATTGTCCTCGATGGTCGCGTCATACCTGGTGATGTCCAGCAGGCGGGACTTCAACAGATCGACCTTGCCGACCTCGCCGGAGGCGTGATCAGGCGGGCGAGGGTCATCGATCGCATCGCTGTTGGGGGTGTCGTCCCGGTGCACATCGTCACCGTGGTGATCCCCATTGTGACCGCCATGGTCGTCGTGCGATCCGGTCAGACCTGGGTTGCCGTTACCGATGATGTCACCGAGGCCGGGAACGGGCAGGTTGCCAGGACTAGGCAGGTCGCCGGGACCAGCTGGGGTCTGTGGCAATGCGGGCGCATTGGGGTTGGGGGGCGCCACCGGATCTCCAGGCGTAGCTGGGCCACCGGGGGTGCTCATGATCTGCTGCACTGAGTGGACCACCTGCGCCGAGGCAGCACCCGGCAGCAAAACCATCGCGGCTGCCGTGCCGGCGGCCATGAGAGCCAGGCGGCGATGCCTCCTGGGTGTGCGTGACGTCATGTTCCGGTGTTCCTCCTCGTTCGAGATCTCTCCGCGAGAGGGCGGTACGGCTGTCCCCCTCGGGTGCCGTGGATCCCTCGTACCTGGCAATAAACGCCCGAAGTTCACCCGGGAAGTGGGTGATCTCCGCGCATCCAGGTACCGGCTCAACGAGGTGGGAGTCGGCGCAGATACGACTGGTGGCATGACTGTGCCCCGAACGGTGAGCCGTGCCCTGATCGAAACGCCCTGGACGTGGCAAATTGCCCGCGCGGCGCTTGTCAACGGTTATCGAACCACCCGAAGTAGGTAACGCTACGTCATTCCCGATTACTTTGCGTTGCAGAAGCCGCAACTCGGGCGTGACTTGACCATCCTGCGCGGCGAAGGGATCAGGCCCCGAACGGCACGATCGATCCCAGCCATGGTTGACTACCAGCCGTTATGTCGCCAGCGCGCCGCCACAAGCCGATCATGGTGACGAGCGCGGGTGGCTTGCTCGCCGTCACCATCGTGGCCTGCAGTCATATCGCCACCGCACCCGAGACATCGGATGGCCGGTCACCCGCCGTTGCATCGCCGGCTGTGGCGCCGCCCGCGCCGCAGCCAGCGGCCGATGGACCGTGTCCTTACCTGCCGGCAGGGTCAGTACAAACGATCAACGGTGAGCGGGTCACCGCAGTTCGGGTCTCGGAGACACGGCCCGACCAGCCGTACCCGGCGTGTTTTTTCCTCACTTACCACGATGCCGTGCAAGTGCGAACCTGGATCGTGGTCGCCACCCCACAGACGGCCGGAGCAACCGTCGACGCGGTGGCCCCGGTAGCTAGCTCTGACCGTGCCGAGCTACCTGGCGGATGGTCCGGCGGTTCGCAACCGACCGCTGATGGAGCGGTATTCGCGGTGGCTCGGCACGGCACCGCGGTCGTGATCACGACCAACCAGCGGCAGACGATCGGTGCTCGGCGGATCGCCGAGCAGGTGATAGCCACCCTGGGTCTCTAAGGCTGGACCTCTAATGGCCGCGCTGGGATTCGAGTAGTCGACCACCTGGACCACCCAGTCCAGCCGCGTGCACGCTGATTCCGTCCTTTGGGCCGGCCAGCAACGGGTCAGTCATCGCCGCCCGGACGGTGATGAGCGCGAACCACGCCGTTGCCGACCGGCGAGCGGCCGGTGGCGACCTCATGGCGGTACCGCGACGTCAACTGGTCTTGCGTCCGGACAGCGCTCCGCACGGATTTCGGCGACTGCCAGCGGTTGCGGACCATCGCGCCGGCAACTCCCACAATCCCGAGCAACGCCGTGACCACCCACGGCCAGTGGCTCCGGCGTCGCGCGGGGTCGGGGCGCGTAGCGTTCACCTCGTTCACATCCTCAACTGAGTTGTTTACAGTCGCTGCCAGCTTGTTTGATGACGTTGATGGAGAGGATCGTGCCTATCCAGGCCTGTCCGCAACCCAAGCTGGGTGGTGGCAGGATGGGTCTGGTGACCGAACGGACGACGACCGCGACTGGCGCCATCCTGCACACGAGTGCGGGGGACATCCGCCTGAACCTGTTCCCGACCCACGCCCCGAAAACGGTGGCGAACTTCATCGGCCTTGCCGAGGGCAGTAAGGACTATTCCCAGCGCAACGCCAAAGGCGAGCTGTCCGGCCCGTTCTATGACGGCGCACTGTTCCATCGGGTGATCGAGGGGTTCATGATCCAGGGTGGCGACCCGACCGGTACCGGCAGGGGTGGCCCGGGCTACCGGTTCGGTGATGAAACCCATCCCGACCTGCAGTTCAATCGGCCGTACCTGCTCGCGATGGCGAATGCGGGCCCGAACACCAACGGCTCGCAGTTCTTCATCACCGTGCGCCCCACCACGCATCTCAACCGCAAGCACACCATCTTCGGCGAGGTGGCCGACCAGCAGTCCCGCTCCGTGGTCGATGCCATTGCACGAACCCCGACGCGGGGTGACCGTCCAGTGAACAACATCGTGATCGAGCGAGTGACCGTCGAGCCGTCCGGAGTATGACAGCGATGACCGGCCCTGTGTGTGTCCGGCACCCGGGCCGCACAACCGCAGTGCGCTGCACCCGCTGCGACCGACCCGCCTGTTTCGATTGCCTGCGCGAAGCTTCGGTGGGCTATCACTGTGTGGACTGCGTCGCCGAGGGCGGTCGCTCGCGCCCGCGCACCAGCACGGTGTCGTGGCCGAAGCCGACCGGCCGGCTGCTGGTGGTTCCGGCATTGATCGCGATCAACGTTGGTATCTTCATGATCACCGTGCTGCAGGCCGCCAGCGTGTCACATAACGCGGACGCGCGGCTGTTCCAGCGGTGGGCGTTGCAGCCGAGTGCGGTGGCTGACGGTGCCTGGTGGCAACTGCTCACGTCGGGTTTCCTGCACATCGGCCCCATTCACCTGGCGTTCAACATGATCGCGCTGTGGGTGATCGGCCGGGATCTCGAGCAGGTACTGGGCAGCACTCGCTTCCTGGTGGTCTACCTCGTGTCGCTGCTGGGCGGATCGCTGGTGGTCTACCTGTTCGAGAATCCGGCGAGCCACACCGCCGGTGCGTCAGGCGCGGTGTTCGGCCTGATGGGAGGCCTCGCCGTGGTCCTGATGAAACTGCGGCTTTCCCCGCGTCCGGCGCTGACGATCATATTGCTGAACGTGGTCATCAGCGTTGCGGTGCCCAACATCTCCATCCTGGGCCACCTCGGCGGCCTGGCCTTCGGCGCAGCCGTCACCGCCGCCATGCTCTACCTCCCCCAACGGCACTAACCCCCACCCACCCCCGCGTGTCGCGCCCCCCTGCCCGGTGTGTCGTGATCTGCTGTCCGGTGTGTCGCGCCGCGACGCGCGTGCACACTGCACCGAGCCGGCGCTTGTCCACAACGTCTATCCACACTGGGGATGAAATTGCAGGCGTGTTGTTCGCCTGTGGGCGCTGACCGGGACGATCAGCGCCAGCGCATGGTCATCAACAAGCCGCTGACCATCAACGCAAAGCCGATCATGAAGTTCCAGTTCCCGAGGCTGTTGAGCAGCGGGATCTTGTCGACAGCGAGGTAGTTGACCACCAGCCACAGCAAGCCGAGGACCATCAATCCCAGCATGACGCCGACATAGAGCGGGTGGGAGGGACCTGCGACGTGGACCTTCGCCGGACCCATCGCCTCGGCCGGCGGGGTGTAGACCGACTTCTTGCGGACCTTTGACTTCGGCATGGTCATTTCCTCGTCTGGCGAGCGGCGCTGCTGAACACGTTAACCTAACGCGGCCGCGGGTCGGCACGGGCGGCCAGACGGCCGTCCGGCCGCGATCCGGCAGCCCCTACTGGCCCGGGCAGTCATGAGTTATCTACACCCACTACGGTCTGGCGTGCCCCGGCCCCGTGCCCGTGAGGAGGTTTCGTGAGCCATGTGCTGACCCGGACAAGGCGCTCCCGATCCCCGCACCGGCGCCCTGATCCGGCGCGAACGGCGATCCGCGGACTCGGCGAGCTGCTGCTGACGGTAGGGCTGGTGGTCCTGCTGTTCGTGTTCTACGAGGCTTACTTCACCAACTGGTCGTCGGCTGAGAAGCAGCGCCAGGCCACCGCCAAGCTGGACGACACCTGGCACAACGGGCGTGGTGTGGTGGACCGGGCGGTCAAGGGCGCGGGCATCGCCAAGCTGTACGTACCGGCGTTCGGACCTGATTTCGTCTTCACCGTGCTGGAGGGCACCGACCCAGGCACTCTGGAAGCTGGTCCAGGCCATTACGTGGGTACCGCGGGTCCGGGGCAACTGGGCAACTTCGCGGTGGCTGGGCACCGCGTCGGCAAGGGCTCACCTTTCAACGCGTTGGATCAGCTGTCCTCGTGCGACGCCATCGTCGTGGAGACCGCCGACCACTGGTTCGTCTACCGCGTCTTGCCGCTGCAGGGCGAGTTGGCCGATTGGGCAGCCGGAAAGGGAAGGCAGTCGCAGTGCCGGGATGTCGAGCCGCTACCCGGTCGATACACCAACGTCGTGGGTAAGACGGTTGTGCTGCCGTCGCAGGTTGACGTGATCGCGCCGGTGCCTGGGCATCCGGATCGCACTGCGTCGGATCGGCTGATCACTCTCACCACGTGCCATCCCCAGTTCTCCGCCAGTGAGCGGCTCATCGTGCACGGCGTGCTGGTGGCGTCGTACCGCAAGATCGAGGGTCAACCACCCGCCGAGCTGACCTCAGGCGCCTAAGGAGGCTGACGTGTACAGCTGGATCTGGCGGCAGCTGCCGGGCACACCTGCAGTCAAGCTGCTGCAAGCGTCGATCCTGGTCGCCGTGGTGGTCGCCCTGCTGTTGTTCGTGGTCTTCCCGTGGGCTGAGCCCCGGCTGCCGTTCAACGCGGTGACCACGGGGTCCTGATCACGAGATGTGCCCAGCGCCTAGGCTGAGTCCTGTGCGCATCCTTGTGATCGATAACTACGACAGTTTCGTCTACAACCTGGTGCAGTACCTGGCGCAGCTGGGCGCCGAGTGCGTGGTGCGGCGCAATGATGTGGTACAGCCCGGTGACGTCGCCGCCGCGGACGGGGTACTGATCAGTCCTGGTCCCGGTACGCCGGAGCGCGCCGGAGCGAGCATGGACGTCGTCCGGGACTGCGCCGAGCAGGGCCGTGCGCTGCTCGGAGTTTGCCTCGGCCACCAGGCGATCGGGGCGGTCTGGGGAGCCACCGTGGCGCGGGCTCCGGAGCTGCTGCACGGTAAGACGTCTGAGGTGCACCACAACGGTGCCGCAGTGCTCGCCGGATTGCCGCAGCCGTTCATCGCCACCCGGTATCACTCGCTGACCGTGCTGCCCGAGACCATCCCCGACGAGCTCGAGGTCACCGGTCGTACCGCCTCCGGGATCGTGATGGCGATGCGGCACCGCGAGCTTCCAGTGCATGGGGTGCAGTTCCATCCGGAGTCAGTGCTCACCGACGGCGGGCACCGGCTGTTGGCAAACTGGCTGCGGATCGCGGGTGCTGAGGTGGACGGCGCTCGGGTACTCGAACTCGAAACCGGAATGCGCAAGCTCGCCTCCGCCGCCACGGTGCCCTGACTCCCACCGTTGGGGGCTCTTCAAGTACCGCCAACCCGGCCGAGAACGGTCTCAAACCGCTACCAACGCTGGGGACCGGCCAAGGTGGCCGGTCCCCAGCGTTGGTAGCGGTTAAGAGCAGCTCAAAAGGGGGTTGGCGGTACTTGAAGAGCCCCCAACTGGTCAGCCGCCGCCGCCGAATCCGGGGGTTTCGAAGATCGGGCTGCTGGTGGTGGTGGTGCTGGTCGTCGTGTTATCCCGACCGACGGTGACCGTGATGGTCTGGTCGCGGGTGAAGCCGGTGCCCGGGGGCACGTCTTGGGCCACGATGAGGCCAGCCTGAGTGGGATCGTTCACCTGCGTGAAGACCTCATGGAGGGTGCCGGTCCAGCCCAGTTTCTGCAGCGTGGCCAGCGCCTGGTTCGACGTCAACCCGTGCAGGTTGGGCATCTGGGCCTGGTTGCCCCGCGACACCGTGAGGGTCACCGTGCTACCGGCTTTGACGGTGGTGCCGCCTGCCGGGTTCTGCTTGAGGACCTGACCTCGCTGTACTGCGGAGTCGACCTCCTGGATCTGCGCGGTCAGGTGGGCCACCGCGATGTTGCGCTGAGCTTGCTCGACGTTGGTGCCCACGACGTCGGGCACGCCGAAAGTCTCCGGTGGCACACCGACGGTGATGATCACCGACTTGCCCTTGGCCAGCCGGCGACCGGCGGGCGGATCCTGGACCTGCACCCGGCCGACATCCTTGTCGTCCTGGACGACCTGTTGGCGCTGGTCCGGTGAGAGCACCAGTCCTGCCTGCTGCAGGGAAGCCTGCGCCTGGGTGCGGTCGAGCCCCAGCAGGTTGGGTACCTCCACCTCAGCAGGGCCGGCGCCGATGTCCAGCCGGACGGTGGTGCCCTTCACCGCCTGGCCGGTTGGGCTCATCGCCACCACCCGCTCGAGGTCCTGAGGGGTTGACTCGACGGGATGGCGCTCGGTCTGGAAACCGGCTGCGTTGAGCGCTTGCTCGGCTTGCGGCACTGGCTGGCCCACCACATTGGGCAGCGAGACCGGCTTGGGGCCGCCGCCGAAGACGTCGGTGAACAGCAGCAGGATCATTCCGATGATGGCGACGACCACCACCGTGGTGAGGACTCCGAGGCCGCGCCCGGACCGCCGCTCCTCGATCGGCCCACCGGCAGCCTCGGCGTGCCGCCGACCGGCTCGAGTGGCACGCATGGCCACGGTGGGGCCCGAGTCGAGCATGAGATCGCGGTCGGCGTCGGTCATGACCACCGGCGCCAGTTGCCGTTGCCCTTTGAGCACGCGGACCAGATCCGAGCGCATCTCCGCAGCGGACTGGTAACGGTTGGCCGGGTTCTTGCTCATCGCCTTGAGCACCACCGCATCGAGTGCGGGCGATATGCCCGGGTTCTGATGCGACGGTGGCGCGGGGTCTTCACGAACGTGCTGGTAGGCCACCGCGACCGGAGAGTCGCCGGTGAACGGAGGCTCGCCGGCGATCAGCTCGTAGAGCACGCACCCGGCGGCATAGACGTCCGACCGGGCGTCCACCATTTCACCACGGGCCTGCTCGGGGGACAGGTACTGGGCGGTACCGACCACCGCCGCGGTCTGGGTGACGCCCTGCCCGTCGGACAGTGCCCTGGCGATGCCGAAGTCCATCACCTTGACCGCGCCAGCGTTGTTGATCATGATATTGGCCGGCTTGACGTCACGGTGGATGATGCCGTTGCGGTGGCTGAAGTCCAGGGCGGCGCAGACGTCGGCCATCGTCTCCATCGCCCGCTGTTCGTCCAGCGGGCCTTCAGTCTTGACGATGTCGCGCAGGGTGCGGCCGTCGACGAACTCCATCACGATGTAGGGCAACGGGCCGTACTCCGACACCGTCTCGCCGGTGTCGTAGACCGCCACGATCGCCGGGTGATTCAGCGCGGCGGCGTTTTGTGCCTCGCGGCGGAAGCGATGCTGGAACTGGGGATCCCTCGCGAGGTCGGCGCGCAGCACTTTGACGGCGACGTCGCGGCCCAACCGGACATCGCGCCCGCGGTGCACCTCGGACATGCCGCCATAGCCGAGCGTCTCGCCCAGCTCGTAGCGATCCGACAGTAACCGGGGAATGGTCATTGCTGCGCCGTCCCGCTCCTCTTGTGTGACCTGCACCGTGGCCCTATCCGTGGCCGTATCGGTGGCCGTGTACGTGGCGGTGTCCGTGTCTGGGCCCCGGTCCGGGCCTATCATGCCCCCCTTCCGACTGTCACCTGATAGGTGTCGACCGCTCACTTTCCCCTCCGGCAGGTCAGCTCGAGGGTCGATCCGCGGGTGACGAGGCCGGTCAGTGGGCTGACCCCGATGACGCGGCACTGCGAGCGCAGGTCCGGATCGACCTGATCGCCGTTGTCGTCCACCACTCGCGGTATCAGGCCACGGACCTTTGCGGCGACAACGGCATCGCTGCCCGTGTGACCCCAGTAGTCGGTCGGAATGATGAGCACCTCCGGGGGCGCGCCGTCGGAGTTATTCGACTCCGGGGCAGGTTGCGCCTTGGTGAGTTCCTGCAGGTATGGATCTGGTATCGCCGGCGGCGCGGGTGCGCTGACGACCTCGCTCCCACCGTCTGTTCCGGCGGCCACGGCGGACGGCGTGGCCGGCGAATGTAGCGTGTCGCGGATCAGGTAGCCGCCGAGCACCAGCACGAACGCACCGAGCGCGGCGAGCGCGATCCGTCCAGAACCGCGACGTTCGGCGTGGACCAGACGCGGCAGCACGGCAGTGGGAGACGGGTGGTTGGTGACCGCCGTCGGAGCCGGCAATCCAAGCGATGTCACGGGCGGTAACCCCCGGCCGCTTCGCGCTGCGGCGGCGGCTGCGGCGAACTCACCGCCGGTGCGGTAGCGCCGGCCGGGGTCCTTGACCAACGCGGACTCGATCAGTGTTCGAATCGCCGGGTGGATGTCCGCGGGAAGCGGCGGTGGTGG
>DASUVX010000149.1:0-15422 GCA_036378735.1 Pseudonocardiaceae bacterium
CGCGGCCAGGGCAAGACCCGGCTATTGCGCACCCTGGCCGGATTGCTTGACGAGTGGACGCCGGTGATCGAGGGCGCCGAGCTGCCTGAACACCCATACCAGCCGATCACCCCGGCCTCGATCCGGCGCGCGGCTGAGCTCGGAGACGACCTGCCGGTGGCCTGGCTGCACCGGTCGCTGCGCTACACCGAGAAACTCGCCACCCCCGACACATCGGTCGGTGACCTGGTGGGCGACGTCGACCCGGTGAAGGTCGCGGAAGGTCGGCGGCTGGGCGACCCGGAGACGATCCATTACGGGCTGGTACCCCGCGCGCACCGTGGCATTGTCGCGATCAACGAACTGCCCGACCTGGCCGAGCGGATCCAGGTGTCGCTGCTCAACGTGATGGAGGAGCGCGACATCCAGGTTCGCGGCTACACCCTGCGGTTACCGCTGGACGTCCTGCTTGTGGCCAGCGCCAACCCCGAGGACTACACCAACCGGGGCCGGATCATCACCCCGCTCAAGGACCGCTTCGGCGCCGAGATCCGTACGCACTACCCGCGGGAGATGGCCGACGAGGTCGCGCTGGTCGCTCAAGAGGCCAACCTGAGCACCATCGGTGCGCAGGTCGGGGAGCCGCTGCTGGAGGTGCTGGCGCGGTTCGCCCGGCATCTGCGCGCCAGCGCGGCGATCGACCAGCGATCCGGAGTGTCGGCGCGCTTCGCGGTGGCTGGTGCGGAGACCGTCGCCGCCGCCGCGCTGCGCCGGGCCGCGCTGACCGGTGAGGACCATGCGGTGGCCCGGCCCGTCGACCTCGAGTCGGTGCCGGTGGTGTTGCGCGGCAAGCTGGAGTTCGAGTCCGGTTATGACCACCCCTCGGAAAGCGGCGCAGAACGCGACCAGCAGGGTGAGGTACTCACTCACCTGCTGCGCCGCGCGGTGGCCGACACCGCCCGCGCTCGGCTGCGGGGCCTGAACCTCACGCCGCTGGCGGCGGCTGTCTCCGGCGGCCACCGAGTGGCCACCGGCGAGCAGGTACCGGCCGCCGAGGTGCTGGCCGCGCTGCCCGAGCTGCCGGTGCTGCACGAGGTCGCGACCCGGCTCGGTGCCGCCCCGGACGGCCCATCCGGTCCGATCGCCGCCGCCATCGAGCTCGCGCTGGAGTCGCTGTACCTCACCCGCAAGCTGGGCAAGGACGTCGAAGACGGCCGCACGGTGTACGGATCGCGGCAGTGACTTCGGCAAGCCGGTACAGCTACGGGCCCTGGCATGGTGGCCCGGATCCGTTGGCGCCACCCCCCGACCTGTCCGCGGCGCTGGACCAGATCGGTCGGGACGTGATGGACGGGGCATCGCCGCGGGCGGCGATGCGGGAGCTGCTGCGCCGCGGACTTCCCGGCACCAGGGGGATGGACGAGCTGGCCCGCCGGATCTGGCAGCGCCGCGCGGAGATCACCCGCCGCCACCGGCTCGACGGCACCCTCCAGCAGGTCCGGGAGCTGCTGAACAAGGCGCTGGCCGCAGAACGCCAGGCGCTGTTTCCCGACCCCGATGACGAGGCCAGGTTCCGCGAGGCCCGGCTCGACGCGCTACCTCCGGACACTGCCCGCGCCGTCACCGAGCTCGCCGACTACGACTGGCGCTCGACCGAGGCCGCCCAGGCCTACCAGCAGATCCGCGACCTGCTCGGCCAGCAACTGCTCGAACAGCGCTTCGAGGGCATCAAGCAGGCGCTGCAATCTAGCTCCCCCGAGGACGTCGAGCGGATCCGGCGGATGCTGTCAGACCTTAACGATCTGCTCGCCGCCCACGCCCGCGGCGCCCCGGACACCCCCCAGCGCTTCGATGAGTTCATGCGCAAGCACGGGGACTTCTTCCCCGAACGGCCCCGCAATGTCGAGGAGTTGATCGACGCGCTGGCCGCCCGGGCCGCGGCGGCGCAGCGGATGCTCAACTCGATGAGCGCACAGCAACGCGCCGAGCTCGCCGAGCTCATCCAGCAGGCCTTCGGGGACCCCCGGCTGGCTGCGCAGCTGGCGACACTGGACGCCCACCTGCAGGCACTGCGGCCCGGGGAGGACTGGCAAGGCTCCGAGCGCTTCCGCGGTCAGGACCCGCTCGGCCTGGGCGAAGGCGCACAGGCGATGGCCGACCTCGCCGAACTCGACGCGCTGGCCGAGCAGTTTTCCCAGTCGTATGTCGGGGCCCGAGCCGAGGACGTCGACCTCGAGGCGCTGACCCGTCAACTGGGCGACGAGGCCCGGCTCGACGCCCGCCGGCTCGCCGAGCTGGAACGTGAGCTGGAGCGCCACGGCTTTTTCGAGCGCGCCCCCGATGGGTCGCTGCGGCTGTCACCCAAGGCGATGCGCCGGCTCGGCTCGCAAGCCCTGGCCGACGTGGTCGAGGTGCTGCGCAGCCGGCGCGGCGAGCGGGAGTTACGCCGGGCCGGCGCTGCCGGGGAACCCACCGGCGGGGCCCGGCCCTGGCAGTTCGGTGACTCCGAGCCGTGGGACGTGCCCCGCACCGTGCGCAACGGTGTCCTGCGCCGCGCCGCAACCGGCAGCACCGCCCCACTGCTGACTGTCGAGGACGTCGAGGTCGTGGACACCGAGCAGCGGGCACGGGCCGCGGTGGCGCTGTGTGTCGACACTTCGTGGTCGATGGTGCAAGACGGGCACTGGGTACCGATGAAACGCACCGCGCTGGCGCTGCACCACCTGGTCCGTACCAGATTTCGGTCCGATGCACTGGAACTGATCACCTTCGGGCGGCACGCCCAGCGGGTGGACATCGCGGAACTGACCGGGCTGGCCGGAGTGTGGGAGCAGGGCACCAACCTGCACCACGCGCTGCTGCTGGCCGGCCGGCACCTGCGCCGCCACCCCGATGCCGCCCAGGTGCTGCTGGTGGTCACCGATGGGGAGCCCACCGCGCATCTGGAACCCGATGGTGAGGCGGTCTTCAGCTACCCGCCGCAGCCGCAAACCCTGGCCCTGACCGTGCGGGAGATGGACGCGCTGGCCCGCATCGGCACCGCGGTGAGCATCGTGATGCTCGGCGACGATCCCCGCCTCGCCGGATTCGTGCACGCCCTGGCCCGGCGCTGCGGCGGCCGGGTGCTCGACCCTGGCGTAGACGGCCTGGGCGCCGCCGTCGTCGGCGACTACCTCCGGCACCGAAAGCGCTCCTGAGCATCAGAGCGCGACAAACCGTCCACGGGGGCGCGACACGCCAGGTTGCATCGCGTGTCGCCCCCCCGTCCACCGCGTGTCGCGCTCTGGTGCGCGGTGTGCCGTGCTTGCCGCACGGTAGCGACAGCGCCGGGAGGCCGACCAGCGGTCACGTAGTGTCGAACCATGCAGCCCTGGACGTCCACAGCGGTTCCGCAGCTACCCGGGCAAGGCCCTCCGCTGCGCCTGCACGACACCGCCGCCGGGCGCGTCCGGCCCACCGCGCCCGGCCGCACCGCACGGATGTATGTGTGCGGGATCACTCCGTACGACGCCACCCACCTCGGGCATGCCGCCACCTACCTGGCCTTCGACCTGGTGCACCGGTACTGGCGCGACGCCGGCCATGACGTCCACTACGTGCAGAACGTCACCGACGTCGACGATCCGCTGCTGGAACGGGCGATCCGTGACCAGGACGACTGGGTGGTCCTCGGGATGCGCGAGACCGCGCTGTTCCGGGAAGACATGGAATCACTTCGGGTGCTGCCGCCACGGGACTTCGTCGGTGCTGTCGAAGCGATCGGCGAGATCGTCGAGGTCATCGCCAAGCTGCTCGCCTGCGGCGCGGCCTACCGCGTCGACGATCCCAAGCACCCGGACGTCTACTTCGACCATCAGGCCGCCCCGCACTTCGGCTCCGAGTCGGGTTACGACGAGGTCACCATGGCCCGGCTTTCCGCTGAGCGCGGTGGCGACCCGCAGCGCCCCGGCAAGCGGCACCCGCTGGACGCCCTGATGTGGCGTACTGCCCGCGAGGGCGAACCATCGTGGGACTCCGAGCTGGGCCCGGGACGTCCCGGCTGGCATGTGGAGTGCTGCGCGATCGGGCTCAACCGGTTGGGCACCGGTTTCGACGTTCAGGGCGGCGGTTCCGATCTCATCTTTCCGCACCATGAATTCTCCGCTGCCCACGCCGAGGCCCTTACCGGCGAATACCCGATGGCGCGCCACTACGTGCACACCGGCATGATCGGCCTTAACGGCGAGAAAATGTCCAAATCGAAGGGCAACCTGGTCTTCGTTTCCCGGCTGCGAGCTGATCAGGTGGACCCGATGGCGCTGCGGCTGGCATTGCTGTCCGACCACTACCGCACCGACCGGTCCTGGGACACCGGGATGATCGACGAGGCGGTGGCCCGGTTAGCCCGCTGGCGGCAGGCCGTCGCGGAACCCGCGGGAGCGCCGGCACAGGACACCGTGCGCCGGTTGCGCGCTCATCTGGCCGACGATCTGGACACCCCTGGTGCGCTGGCCGAGGTCGACGCGTGGGTCACCGAGACCCTGACCCGGCGCGGCCGCGACATCGACGCAGGTACTCAGCTGGGCAGCGCGGTGGATGCCTTACTGGGCATTGCCCTGTAGACCACGCCTGGCGATGATGGAAACCCCGCAGCTGCCCGGCGGCCAGGGCAAGTCACTCGCCGAAGTGGTGTCCTCGCTGCTGGCCGGCCTGGGCGTGGCGGGGTTCACCAATGAGCTGGAGCTGGACCCGGCGCATAGTGTCTGCCTGCTGCTCGTCGACGGCCTGGGCTGGCGCGCGCTGCGGGAGCACTCCACCGATGCCCCGTTCCTCACCTCATTGGCTGCGGAAGGCGCGCCGATCACGTGCGGCTTTCCCTCGACCACAGCGGCCAGCGTCGCCACCATCGGCACGGGTGTGCCCGCGGGCCAGCACGGAATCGTCGGCTTCTCTTTTGCTATCCCCGACGGCGTTTTAATCAACGCCTTGAGTTGGCACACGCACGGCGGCGGCGAGCGGGTCGATCTGCGTGACAGGTTCGTGCCCGAGGACATCCAGCCGCGACGTACGGCATTGGAGCGCGCGGCGGCGGCGGGAGTGCGGGTTGCCCTAGCGGTTCCTCATGTGCACCGCGGTTCGGGTTTGACCCGTGCGGCGCTGCGCGGTGGCGACCTGCATGGGGTTCACGCGCTGGGGGATCTGGCGGGCAACGCGCTGGCAGCAGTGTCCGGCAGCGAGCGGACGTTCTGCTACGCCTACCACGGCGACCTGGACCTGCTGGGACACGTCTACGGCGTCGGTTCGCTGCCCTGGCGGCTGCAGCTCGGCCACGTCGACCGGCTGGCGGCCACGATCGCTGACGGCCTGCCGCCAGGTGTCCAGCTCGTGATCATCGCCGATCACGGCATGGTGACCGTACCGGAGACCAGCAGGCTCGACTTCGACACCGAACCGGCGCTGCAGGCCGGGGTGCGCCTGCTGGGCGGAGAACCGCGCGCTCGGTATGTCTACACCGAGCCGGATGCCACCGACGACGTGCTTGCGGCCTGGCGGGAGCTGATCGGGGATCGCGCGTGGATCTGCACCCGCGACGAGGCCATCACGGCAGGATGGTTCGGACCCGTCGTTGACGACCGCACCCGCGACCGGATCGGTGACATCATCGTCGCCGCCCGCACGGATTTGGCCATCGTCCGGTCGCAGGTCACGCCCAAGCTGAGCCGCCTGATCGGCCACCACGGCTCACTGACCGCCGATGAGCAACTGGTACCGCTGCTGGTGTATCGCAGCTAACGGTTGTCGCGGGGCCCGCGCGGTCCCGAAGTACCTCCCGGGCGGCGGCGGCGCAGGTACCGCTCGAAGTCCGCGGCGATCGCGTCCCCGCTGGCCTCATGCAAGGTGAGATCGGTGTCGCCGCGTTCCTCCAGCGCACGCACGTAGCTGGCGACCTCATCGTCCTCATCGGCCATCTCGCTGACGGTCGCCTCCCACTCCTCGGATTCTTCGGGGAGCGCACCGAGCGGCACTTCGAGGTCGAGCACTTCCTCCACCCGGTGCAGCAGCGCCAGGGTGGCCTTGGGTGAGGGCGGGGCGGAGACGTAATGGGGCACCGCGGCCCAGAACGAGATGGCCGGTACCCCCGCCTGCACGCAAGCATCCTGGAACACTCCGACGATCCCGGTAGGACCTTCGTACTTGGAGCGTTCCAATTGGAACTGGGCAGCTGAAGCAGCGTCGTAGGAAGTGCCGGTGACGGGCACCGGGCGCGTGTGCGGGGTGTCGGCGAGGAGCGCCCCCAGGGTCACCACGCTGGTGATCCCGAGATCCATGACGTAGCGCAGCAGCTCGTTGCAAAACGACCGCCAGCGCATGTTCGGCTCGATGCCGTGCACCAGCACCACGTCGAAGTCGGCTCCAGGGGGGCGGCACACTGACAGGCGTGTGGTGGGCCAATCGATACGCCGCGTGATCCCGTCTACCAGCTTTGTGGTGGGCCTGGTGACCTGGAAGTCGTAATAGTCCTCGGGGTCCAGCTCGGCCAGTGGGCTGGCATCCCAGCTCAGCTGCAGATGCTCGATCGCGGTGCTCGCAGCGTCCCCGGCGTCATTCCAGCCCTCGAACGCGGCGACCAGCACCGGTGAGGTGAGCTGGGGCAGCGGCGATCGGCGGGCGGCCGAGTCGCTGCCGGAGCGGTCGGGATAGGTCACCGCGCTAGCCTACGGCTCCCACGCCCCACTGGCCGTGTCACGATGCCCGGCAATTCCCGCCGGGACCCGAAATCGCTGCTCTAGGCTGGCTCTCATGGTCCAGTCCTCGCTGCTCGACGTCCTGGCGCATCGTGTCGTGGTCGCCGATGGGGCGATGGGAACGATGCTGCAGTCAGTAGCTCTGACCTTGGATGACTTCGCCGGGCTGGAGGGCTGCAACGAAATTCTCAATGTCACCCGTCCGGATGTGGTCCGCGCTGTGCACCGGGGTTATCTGGAGGCGGGTGCCGACGCGGTGGAGTCCAACACCTTCGGCGCCAATGTGGCCAATCTCGCCGAATATGGCATCGCCGACCGGATCCGCGAACTGGCCGAGGTGGGTGCGACGCTGGCCCGCGAGGTAGCCGACGAGTTCACCGAGCCGCAGCATCCCCGGTTCGTCCTCGGATCGGTGGGGCCAGGCACCAAGCTGCCCACCCTGGGGCACATCGGTTTCGCCGAGTTGCGTGACGCCTACGTCGAGCAGATCCGTGGGTTGCTTGCCGGTGGAGCCGACGCGGTGCTGGTGGAGACCAGCCAGGACCTGCTGCAGTGCAAGGCCGCCGTGATCGCCGCGCGCCGTGCGATGGTCGCCGAGGGCCGGCACGTCCCGATCATCACCCAGGTCACCGTGGAGACCACCGGCACGATGCTGCTGGGCACCGAGATCGGTGCTGCGCTGACTGCGCTGGAACCCTTGGACATCGATCTGATCGGGCTGAACTGCGCCACCGGCCCAGCCGAAATGAGCGAGCACCTGCGCCAGCTGGCGAAGTACTCTCGGATCCCGCTGTCGGTGATGCCCAACGCCGGCCTACCCGAGCTCGGCACCAGTGGAGCGGTGTACCCGCTGACCCCGGAGGAATTGGCCACCGCACTGGCCGGCTTCGTCACCGAGTTCGGCGTGCGACTGGTCGGTGGCTGCTGCGGCACGACCGGGGAACACATCGCCGCGGTGGCGCAGGCGGTGGCCGAACTGGCCCCTCGGCACCGCCGGCCGCGTCCCGAGCCGGGAGTGTCGTCGCTGTACGCCGCGGTTCCGTTCCGTCAAGACGCCAGCGTGCTGATGATCGGCGAGCGGACCAACGCCAATGGATCGAAGGCCTTCCGCGAGGCGATGCTCGCCGAGCGCTTCGAAGACTGCGTGCAGATCGCTCGCGCTCAGACTCGAGACGGCGCGCACCTGATCGACCTGTGCGTCGACTACGTCGGCCGCGACGGCGCAGCCGACATGGCCGGGCTGGCCGGGCGGTTGGCGACCGCGTCGACGCTACCGATCATGCTGGACTCCACCGAGCCCGCGGTGCTGCGCGCCGGCCTGGAATGCCTCGGCGGGCGGTGTGTGATCAACTCGGTGAACTACGAGGACGGCGACGGCCCCGGTTCGCGCTACCAGCAGGTCATGCAGCTGGTCCGCGAGCACGGTGCCGCCGTGGTGGCGCTGTGCATCGACGAGGAGGGGCAGGCCCGGACCGCGGAATGGAAGGTCCGGGTGGCCTCCCGGCTCATCGACGATCTGACCGCCACCTGGGGCCTGCGCACCTGCGACGTCATCGTCGACTGCCTCACCTTCCCGATCTCCACCGGCCAGGAAGAGACCCGTCGGGACGCCGTGGAGACCATCGAGGCGATCCGCGAGGTCAAGCGGCGCTATCCGGAGGTGCACACCATCCTCGGGGTATCCAATGTGTCGTTCGGGCTCAACCCAGCTGCTCGCCAGGTGCTCAACTCGGTGTTCCTGCACGAGTGCGTACAGGCCGGGCTGGATACCGCGATCGTGCACCCGTCGAAAATCATTCCGATGGCCCGGATCCCGGACGAGCAGCGCGCCGTGGCACTGGATCTGGTGCACGACCGGCGCCGCGATGGGTACGACCCGCTGCAGCAGCTGATGGCGCTGTTCGAAGGCGTGACGACGTCGTCATCGAGGGAGTCCCGGGCCGCTGAGCTGGCTGCACTGCCACTCTTCGAGCGGTTGGAGCGGCGCATCGTCGATGGCGAGCGTAACGGACTGTTCGAGGACCTCGACGCCGCCCTGGAGCAGCGTCCCGCGCTCCAGATCATCAACGATACCTTGCTGTCCGGCATGCGGACGGTGGGTGAGCTGTTCGGGTCAGGCCAGATGCAGCTGCCGTTCGTGCTGCAGTCGGCAGAGGTGATGAAGGCATCAGTCGCGCACCTCGAACCGCACATGGAGCGATCTGAAGACGACTCCGGCAAGGGCAGGCTGGTGCTGGCCACGGTCAAGGGCGACGTCCACGACATCGGCAAGAACCTGGTGGACATCATCTTGTCCAACAACGGCTACGAGGTGATCAACCTCGGCATCAAGCAGCCCATCAGCACCATCCTGCAGGCCGCCGTGGAGCACCACGCCGACGCCATCGGGATGTCGGGGCTTCTCGTCAAATCCACAGTGATCATGAAAGAGAACCTGGAGGAGATGAACTCCCGGGGTTTGTCCGGCACCCCGGTACTGCTCGGTGGGGCGGCGCTGACCCGCGCCTACGTGGAGAACGACCTCGCCGAACTGTATGCGGGGGAGGTTCGTTACGCCCGGGACGCGTTCGAGGGCCTGCGCCTGATGGACTCGATCATGACCCGCAAGCGGGGCGGCGTCGTGGTCGCCGACCCGAAGGAGGAGGCCAAAGCGGCGGAGCGAAAGGCGCGCCGGGAACGGTCGCTGCGTATCGCGCAGGCGCGCCGCGCGCGGGAGGCCGATACCGACGAACCGGTACCGGCCCGTTCCGACGTGGCCACCGACGTACCTATCCCGGCTCCAGCGTTTTGGGGCTCCCGGGTGGTCAAAGGCATACCTGTGGCCGAGTTCGCGGCACTGCTCGACGAACGAGCCACCTTTCTGGGCCAGTGGGGCCTGCGGGGCTCCCGAGCCAAGGGTGGTCCGTCTTTCGAGGAGCTGGTGGAGACAGAGGGCAGGCCACGGCTGCGATACTGGTTGGACCGGCTGACCACCGAAGGGGTGCTCGCGCACGCCGCGGTCGTCTACGGATACTTCCCGGCGGTCGCGGACTCCGACGCGCTGATCGTGCTCGCCGAGCCCCGGCCGGATGCCGCTGAGCGGTTGCGTTTCACTTTCCCTCGCCAGCGCCGCGACCGCCGGCTGTGCCTGGCGGATTTCTACCGGCCGCGGGGCGCGGCGGTGGCCGCCGGCGAGGTGGACGTGCTGCCGTTGCAGCTGGTCACGATGGGCCAGCCAATCGCCGACTACGCAGCTGAGCTGTTCGCCAAGGACGCCTACCGCGAATATCTCGAGGTGCATGGCCTCGGCGTGCAGCTGACCGAGGCGTTGGCGGAGTACTGGCACCAGCGGATACGCCAGCAGTTGCGGTTTGCTTCCGGGGCAGCGGTCGCCGAGGAGGACCCCGCTGATGTGGAGGAGTTCTTCAAGCTCGGGTATCGGGGCGCCCGGTACTCGCTGGGCTACGGCGCCTGCCCGGAGCTGGAGGATCGGGCGAAGATCGTCGAGCTGCTGCGGCCGGACCGGATCGGCGTGACGCTGTCCGAGGAGTTCCAGCTGCACCCGGAGCAGTCCACCGACGCCATCGTCGCGCACCACCCGGAAGCGAAGTACTTCAATGCGTGAGAGGGGGGTCGGGGTTTGCGGATGAAGACGTTCGACGAGCTGTTCGCCGAACTCAGCGAGCGGGCCCGGAACCGGCCGGCGGGATCGGGCACGGTCGCGGCGCTGGACGAGGGCGTGCATGCGCAGGGCAAGAAGGTGCTCGAGGAGGCCGGCGAGGTGTGGATAGCCGCCGAACACGAGTCCGACGAACGGTTGGCAGAAGAGATTTCCCAGCTGCTCTACCGGGTCCAGGTGCTCATGCTCGGCCGGGGGATCGGTACCGCCGACGTCTACCGCTACCTGTGAGGTGCCGATGAACAGGGTGTCTATGAACGGAGAGGCCAAGATGCTGCGGGTCGCCTTACCCAGCAAGGGCACCCTGGCGGCACCCGCCTCGGAGATGCTCGCCGAGGCGGGCTACCGGCAACGGCACGATGCCAAGGACCTCACCGTCATCGACACGGTCAACGAGGTCGAGTTCTTCTTCCTGCGACCTCGGGATATCTCCGTCTATGTGGGTTCCGGAGAGCTGGATTTGGGAATCACCGGCCGGGATCTGGTGCTGGACTCGGAGGCGCCGGTCACCGAACGGCTCGCGCTCGGGTTCGGCGGATCCTCCTTCCGTTACGCCGCCCCGGTGGGTCGCGAGTGGAAGGTCGGGGACCTGGACGGGCTGCGCGTGGCCACCGCGTACCCGCGGCTGGTCACCGCAGATTTGGCCCGGCATGGCGTCCACGTCAATCTGATCCAGCTGGACGGTGCGGTTGAGATCTCCGTACAGCTGGGAGTCGCAGATGCGATCGCCGACGTGGTGGGCTCTGGGCGCACTCTGCGCCAGCACGGCCTGACTGCTTTCGGCGACCCGATCTGCACCTCCGAGGCGGTGCTCGTGGAGCGAGCCGATGCCGAGCCATCCCCGGAGCGGGCGCAACTCGCCGCGCGCTTGCAGGGCGTGGTGTTCGCCCAGCAGTACATGATGCTCGACTACGATTGCCCGCGCTCCCTGCTGGACGCGGCGATTGCCATCACGCCTGGCCTGGAGTCGCCGACGTTGGCCCCGCTGGCTGATCCCGACTGGGTCGCGGTGCGAGCGATGGTGCCCAGAAAAGACGCCAACCGGATCATGGATGAGCTGTCCGCGTGCGGCGCCAAAGCCATCCTGGCCAGCGATATCCGCTCCTGCCGGTTCTGAACTTCCGACATGGAGACATATCGGGGTCGTGGCGCCCGGTTTCACCCCGTTATGTCTCCATGTCGGGTACGGGCGTCGTCCTCGGCCGCGCCGGAGGGGTCTGGCCAGCCGGGGTAGGGGGGTGGGGTGCCGCCGAACGCTGGACAGCATGGCTTGTGATCGCACCAGTCGCACATCCGGCTGGGGTTGGGGCGGAAGTCACCGCTGCGCGCGGCCCGGCGGATGGCCGACCAGATCGCGGTAAGAGTGCGTTCGAAACGGATCAGTTCCGCCTCGCCCGGGGTGTAGCTCAGGGCCTGCCGATCAGCCAGATACAGCAGCCGCAACTGGCGCGGTACGACCCCGCGGATGCGCAGCAGTGCCAGCGCGTAGAACTTCATCTGGAACAAGGCTTTGGCCTCGAAGACTTCCCGCGGCGCGGAGCCGGTCTTGTAGTCCACCACCCGGATGTCCCCGCTGGAGGCTACGTCCAGCCGGTCGATGTACCCCCGCAGCAGCAGTGATTCCTCATCCGCAAGATCGCTGGTGGCCAATTCCGCCTCCACCAGCAGTTCGCAGGACTCCGGCTGCACCAATCGCGGGTCTTCCAGCGCGAAATAGCCGTCGACAAGCTTGCGCGCCGACTCGAGCCATTCCGCCTGCTCCGGATCGCCAGGGCCGGCGAACAGCTCGGCCAGCTCGGGGTTGTCAGCCAGCACGTCGCCCCAGGCCGGATCAACAAGCTCGCGCCCGGCTGCGGGATCGCGCCGGTCTGCGGGCAGCGCGAAAAGGCGCTCCAGTACGGCGTGCACCACGGTGCCACGGACCTGCGCCCTGCTCGGCGTCTCGGGCAGCCGGTCGACCACCCGGAACCGGTACAGCAGTGGGCACTGCTTGAAGTCGGCTGCCCGCGACGGCGACAGCGCCGGACGCCTGCGGGCAACGGTGCTCGTGGCGGGTTGCCGGTCGGCCAGGATGTCCGTCATGGCTGGGAGAGTAGGGCAGTCCACTGACAACGCTGTGCCCCCGGCGGTCTGTCACCATGACCGTCTGTGAACCGAGCCAGCGGACCGTTCCAACCCGGCGATCGGGTGCAGATCACCGACCCCAAGGGACGCCGGCACACGGTTGTGCTGGAACGCGGAGCACAGTTCCACACCCACCGCGGTGCGCTCGCGCATGACGATCTCATCGGACTTCCCGAGGGCAGTGTGGTCACCTCCGCCGCGGGCACGCAGTACCTGGCGTTGCGCCCGCTGCTGGCCGACTACGTGCTGTCCATGCCCCGCGGTGCGCAGGTGATCTACCCCAAGGACGCTGCCCAGATCTTGATGTTCGGGGACATCTTCCCCGGCGCTCGGGTGCTCGAAGCCGGCGCCGGATCCGGCGCGCTGACCTGCTCGCTGCTTCAAGCGGTCGCAGATCAGGGCAGCGTGATCTCGTACGAGGTGCGTGCGGATCACGCCGAGCACGCAGCGGCCAATGTCGAACGATTCTTCGGATATGCAGTGCCCAACTGGCAGTTGCGGGTGGCCGATCTGGCTACCCACCTCGCTGAAGAGCCGGTCGATCGTGCGGTGCTCGACATGCTTCATCCGTGGGCGGTGCTGCCGGCCGTGTCGGCCGCGCTGGTCCCCGGTGGGGTGCTCACCGTCTACGTGGCCACCACCACCCAGCTGTCCCGCAGTGCCGAGGCGCTGCGAGAAGCCGGCTGTTACACCGAGCCACAGGCCTGGGAGACGCTGCAGCGGCCCTGGCATACGGTCGGACTGGCGGTCCGTCCCGAGCATCGGATGGTCGGGCACACCGCGTTCTTGCTGACCGCTCGGCGGTTGGCGCCCGGCGTCGTCCCGCCAACCCCGCAGCGGCGACCCAGCCGATCCAACCGGCGCCTGTAGCCGCAGCGTCCGAATTGCCCGGGTAGTTGATCTGCCGTTGACTCCCGGTTTCCGCGTGCGGTCCCGTACCGTTGATGGTCTGGCAGAACCATGCGGGAGGAGGTGCCTCGTGCCGCACGAATATCCCGGCGACCGAGCTGCTGAGGGTCGAAACCGCATCGACCCTGCGCTTGCCGCCCAGATCAGGGTCCTCGAGGACGAGGTGACGCTGCTGCGCCGCCGTTTGACTGAGTCTCCCCGGCACGTCCGGTTGCTCGAGGAGCGACTGGCCGAGGCGTCCGCATCGGTAGCCCAGCTCACCGAGCGCAACGCCAAGCTGGTCGAGACTCTGCGAGAGGCTCGCAGCCAGCTGCTCGCGTTGCGCGAAGAGGTCGATCGGCTGGCCCAGCCGCCCAGCGGCTACGGCGTTTTTCTCAGCTGCTTCGACGACGGCTCGGTGGACGTGTTCACCTCGGGTCGCCGGATGCGGGTGGCGGTATCGCCCGCGGTGGAGATCCCGCAGCTGCGACGGGGCCAGAGCGTGCGTCTCAATGAGGCGCTGACCGTCGTGGAAGCTGGCACGTTCGAGTCCACTGGCGAGGTCTGCGCATTGCGTGAAGTGATGGCCGGCGGCCAGCGTGCGCTGGTTGTGGGTCACGCCGACGAAGAGCGGGTGGTATGGCTGGCCGAGCCCCTGCTTCCCGGACCGGACAATCCCGACGCGGTGCCGCTCAAGCCGGGTGACTCACTGGTGGTGGACACCAAGGCCGCCTATGCCTACGAGCGGGTGCCCAAGGCCGAGGTGGAAGACCTTGTCCTGGAGGAGGTGCCCGACGTCGGCTACGAGGACATCGGCGGTCTGGCCAACCAGATCGAGCAAATCCGCGATGCCGTCGAGCTGCCATTCCTGCACGCCGACCTGTTCCGCACCTACGAGCTGCGCCCACCCAAGGGGGTGCTGCTCTACGGCCCTCCTGGGTGCGGCAAGACGCTGATCGCCAAGGCGGTGGCCAACTCGTTGGCCAAGAAGGTGGCCCAGGTCCGTGGAGATAGCGAGGCCAAGAGCTACTTCCTCAATATCAAGGGACCGGAGCTGCTCAACAAGTACGTCGGCGAGACCGAGCGGCACATCCGGATGATCTTCCAGCGGGCTCGGGAGAAGGCCTCGGAAGGCACCCCGGTCATCGTGTTCTTCGACGAGATGGACTCGATCTTCCGTACCCGCGGGTCGGGAGTGTCCTCCGACGTCGAAACCACGATCGTGCCGCAGTTACTCAGCGAGATCGATGGGGTGGAGGGGCTGGAGAACGTCATCGTCATCGGTGCCTCCAACCGTGAAGACATGATCGATCCGGCGATCCTGCGCCCCGGCCGGCTGGACGTGAAGATCAAAATCGAGCGTCCGGACGCGGAGGCGGCCAAGGACGTCTTCTCCAAGTACCTGACGACCACGCTGCCGCTACACGCTGACGATCTCGCCGAATTCGGGCGGGACCGCCAAGCCTGCATTCAGGCGATGATCCAGGGCACCGTCGAACGCATGTACGCCGAGAGTGAGGACAACCGATTCCTGGAGGTTACCTACGCCAACGGCGACAAGGAGGTGCTCTACTTCCGAGACTTCAACTCCGGCGCGATGATCCAGAACATCGTCGATCGGGCGAAGAAGAAGGCGATCAAATCGGTGTTGGAGACCGGTCAGCCCGGATTGCGGATGACCCATCTGCTCGACTCGATCGTCGATGAGTTCGCCGAGAACGAGGACCTACCCAACACCACCAACCCGGACGACTGGGCACGGATCTCGGGCAAGAAGGGAGAACGCATCGTCTACATCCGTACCCTGGTCACCGGCAAGAACGCCGAATCCGGCCGGGCCATCGACACCGCCACCAACACTGGGCAGTACCTGTAGGAGGCGTGCCTGACCGGCGGACGCGCCGTGAACTCGACCGCACCGACGTGCGTATAGCCTGGCCACGTCGGTAACGTTGAGTTCACGGCGACCTGTCTCGGTGACGCAGCCGCGCGAAGCTCGCCGCTACTGCCCGCTGACATCGTCAACGCTGATGTACCACTGCCGAGGT
>DASUVX010000150.1:0-14434 GCA_036378735.1 Pseudonocardiaceae bacterium
CCGCTGGCGCCGGCCGGCCGGCCGGTCCCTGACGCACGTAGTCGGCGCGGAAAGCTTCCCGCTCCTCGTCCGACATCTCGTTGAGCAGCACGTTCGGGCTCTGCAGCGGTGGCATGCGCCGCATGTGATCCAGCGTCCACATCTTCTTGGGGTCAAGGTTCAGATGCGGCTGGGCTGTCATGGTCTTGCCGTCATCCCGGACGCCGCCCATGTCGGCGACAACGTCAGCCCAGTTCCAGCCGTGGTAGAGCGTCTCCCACTCGCGCTTGCCGGTGAGGCGGCCCATGTTCGGAGTCTCCCGGCCCATGTAGGTCGGCCGGAAGGCGGTCTTGTCGGTCCACGCGCACATCTCGTGGCAGTAGGTGCGCCACTGCCCGTCGACCTTGTCCATGACCATGTCTTCCCGCACCAGGCATGGCACCATGCACACCCAGCAACGGTGCGGGTACACGTAGTCGACATTCTCGCCGACGATCGGGTGGTGGCCGTTCGGCACCGACAGCCGGTTGTAGTTCTCCCACCACTTGCCGTACCTGTCGTACCAGCCCGGGTACTTGTACTCGAACCACTCGAAGTCTTCGTCGGTCATGCTGTCGATCCGCCAGTAGTTGGCAAGCCAACCGGTGGCGAAGAACTGCGCGACCTCGTGGACATAGCCCTTGTTCCAGATCTGGTTCCAGGCTTCCTCGATAAGGTCGTGCGGGATCACCAGCCCGTATTTCTCAAGCGGTACCAGGTAGCTGCGGTAGTAGTCGTCATAGATCCACCGCCGCCACATCTCGGCGTAGCTTTCCCGCTCCTTGCGGCGGTCCTTCGTGCCGTACTCGATGAAGGTGCCGATCGCCGCGTCGACGACCCGGTGATTGTTCCACCATGCGTACCGCAGGTCGCGCTCGAGCAGCTGGTGGTTGCCCTCGTCGGACAGCGCCATCAGCAAAGTGGCGTAGCCATTGCTGATGTGCCGCGACTCGTCGGACTGCACCGAGTGGAACACGGTCGGCAGCAGGTAGTCGCCATTGGCTGCCGCCTCGGCGGGCATGGCGACGAACAGCGTGTTGGTGAACGCGGTCTCGGCGACAATCGTCAGGTAGATGCTCGCCGCGGTGATGGCATCACCGGTGATGAAGCCTTCGGCGAACTGCCGGCCGATCGTGCCGCAGTAGTCGTTGTGGAAATTGCGCAGGCTCGTGTTGAAGCCCGCCGGGTCGATGTAGTTGTTCATGTACAGGCGCTTGAGGTTCTGCTGGATCGTCGAGTGCCTGACCTCGTCGATCATCTGGATGGCCTGGCCGTTGTGCAGCTCCGGGTTGGGCACTGTGTGGAACAGCATCGGCATGGATCGGGCCGCCGAGATCTCGGGAAGCGGAATGATGGACAGGAACAGCTTCTGCCACTCCAGCCAGCGCTCCTGCACCTGGCGGAACATGTTGCCGCGTATTGCACCGTCGGAGGCACCGTAGACGCGGTGGTCTTTTTCCTCCTGCATGGGGAAGTATGACCGCAGAACCTGCTTGAGCGGATCCCTCTTCTGCGCCTTGCGGAAGGTGTAGTCGGTCCCGTACTTGCGGTACGGCGTGTGATACATCGGTTCCCAGGACAGTTCCTGGATCTTCTGGTGAGCCTTTGCCACACTCTGGCGACTCATGGTCACACTCCTCGCCCGTGTACTCAGGTGCGCTGCGGCGCGGGCCGTCAGCGTCAATCAGTTGCTCGTTACGTTCGGCACGTGTTCGGTATGTGGTTGTCGAGATCAGTGATTCGCCTAGTTCCTCCTGGTCAGGGTGGCCGGAAACAAGTCATGGGCGGTCACCGAGCACGGCCGCGCGCAAATCCGCCAAGTGCTGATGGATGTCCTGCCTTGCGTGCTCGGATCGCTCGGGGCCGGGTTGGATACCAAGCGCCCGCAGCAGCTCGGCGGCCGGCCGCGCCGGGTCTCCTGCCTCGCCGAGCACAGGGTGCAACCCCTTCTGCGCCAGATGGTGGAAGACCACGTTGACGACGCTCCATGGATTGAACGTTTCGGCTGCGGGCAGCTCGGGCTCAGTCATCGAGGCGCCTCATCTCCGTGACCCCGCGCGTTCCCACAGGGAAGGGCAATCCCCATGCCTTGCATCACACACCCATGGGTGAACCGCGACCGTCTCAACATGAGACGTCGCCCTCATCGCGCAGTGCCTGGCGAGCGCCGGGGCGGTATGGTTGGGACCACGTTGCCGACGTCGGTATGGCGCCGCCACTGCGGATCATTGAGGTTCCGAAGGGGCGACTTGTGGTTGAAGCGCACCCGCGAGGTGGCCGATGGGGAGCCGCAACACGCGACCCGCGCGGCGCCAGCCCGCACCTGGCCAGTGCGCGGGAACGTTTCCTCACCGCAGAACTTGTGACGCCGGGCGTTGTGCGCCGGAGCATCCTGGCGTCCTGGACCCGATCCCGGAACTGGAACGTGCCCGCGGATCATTTCGACTTGCCTTACGACCCCAATCCGAACCGGGACACCCGGCTCACTTATGGCGCCAGTAACGTCATCAGTGATCTCGCAGACCAGCTCGCCGGCGAACCAGTCTGCATTGTTCTGACCGACGCCCAGGGTGTGGTGTTAGACCGGCGCACCGGCGACTCCGTCCTGCGCGCACATCTGGATCGGGTCAAGCTGGACATTGGCTTCAGCTACTCCGAGCAGCACGTCGGAACGAACGGGATCGGTACCGCGCTTGAAGGCCGTGGCCCGGCTGAGGTCTTTGGACACGAACACTATGTCGAGCACCTCGAGGACTTGGCTTGTGCCGGTGCACCTATCTACGACCCCATAACCGGCAAGCTGGTCGGCGTCATCGACCTGACCTGCTGGCGAGTGGATGCCAACCCCCTGATGGTGGCCGCCGCCACGACGGCCGCGAGGCGGATCGAACAGGCTCTGTTCGAGCACGCTGGCCGCCGCGAAGTGGCATTACTGCACGACTACATCCTGACCTGCCGGCGCGGTCATGGCGCCGTACTGGCGGTCAGCGACGACATGCTGATGATGAACAATCGGGCCCGCGAGATCCTCGACCCCGAAGATCAGCAGGCCGTCCTGGCGCAGGCCACCGAGGCGCTGAGTGCCGGCGGCCGGCAGCTGCTGATCCTCGATCTGCCCAGCGGCGCCACCGCACGAGTGCTGTGCAAGCCCAGCTGGGATGACCGCTCGGTCACCGGCGGGGTCGTTGAGGTGCAGCTGACTCAGCCGATCGCCATCGATCACAGTCGCGACGTCAGGCAGCCGGCGGTCAACCTGCCGGCGGCAGCGGGTTCCGGGACGCTGTGGACCAAGTGCTGCCGGGATGTCGATCGATACTTCCAGTCCGGGGAATGGCTGGTGTTGGAGGGTGAGCCTGGCGTGGGCAAGCTGACGATTGCCCGCGGCACCCACCAGCGTCACCTGCCGGCCGGAGGCATGCGGGTATTCGACGGGCTTGAGGTGGCCGAGGGAGGCGACTCCGAGCGGTGGGTGGACGAGGTCGCGGAGGAGATTGACAGCGGCACTGAGACGATCATCCTGGCCCACCTCGACCAGCTGCCCGACGAGGCCCTGCGTGGCCTGTATGACGTGCTCGAGCCACATCGTGAATCGACCGATATCAGCCGGCCGTGGGTGGTGGCGACCCGCGGCCACCAAGCTCCGGACTATGACGGCGACCTCGCCCGGCTGCTTCGCTGCTTCCCCCGCTCGGTGCAGATCCCGCCGTTGCGCCATCACCCCGAAGATCTGCGTGAGCTCGTGCCGTTCATGATCTCCCGGCTGGTCAAGAATGGTTCGCTGTCGTGCTCCCCCGAGGCGATGCGGGTGCTGATGCGCAACCGGTGGGCGGGCAACATCGCACAGCTCTACGAGGCCATATGCAAGATCGTCGCAAACCGCCGGACCGGCGTGATCACGGTGGCTGACCTGCCGCCTGAGTGCCGGGCGAGCACCCGCCGGCTGCTCACCCCGCTGGAGTCCATGGAGCGTGATGCGATCGTGCACGCCTTGCTCAACACCGAGGGCAACAAGCTGCGCGCTGCCCAGCAGCTTGGCATGTCTCGCGCCACGATTTACCGCAAGATCCGCGAGTACGGGATAAGCATGCCGGCGTCAGGTTGACCCGCTGTGGACCAGGGACCACAAGATTGGGGTACGCCGCTGGTCAAGCGGGTGTTGCAGCGGGCAGGTGTGGGTCGGGGAACCATGTTGCTCGACCTGGGTTGCGGAGCCGGGCGGCTGTGCCGGATCGCCGCGGACCGTGGCGCGCAGGTTACCGGGATCGACCGGGATCCCAGGCAGATCCAGCAAGCTGTCACGCTGGTGCCCGAGGGCACCTTTGACGTCGGTGACATCCTCGCGCTGCCCTACCCGGCCGCCAGCTTCGACGCCGTGATCTGCGTGCAATCGATCATGCACGTCACGAATCCGCTGACGGTCCTGCGCGAGGCGACCCGGGTTGCACGCCGTGGCGCGCCGGTGGTGATCACAGTTTGGGGCAAGGAAGAGAACTGCGACATCCGCGCCTTCGGGCAAGCCCTGGCTGGCCTGCTGCCGCGCGCCGGTGACCAGGGTCCGGGCCGGCATCCCCCACCGCTGTCGGCTGATGGCAGGCTCGAGCGGTTGGCCAGGTTGGCTGGACTCGCGGTGACGGAAGTCGGTGAGGTCACCTGCCCGTTTCGGTATCCCGACCAACGCGCACTGCTGCGCGGTCTCCTCGAGTCGAGCCTTGGGCGACAAGCGCTGCGGGTAGCCAGCCCCGCCACCGTGCGCCGGGCCGTGCTGGAGGGGCTTGCCGGCTACCGGACATCGACAGGCGGGTACCGGCTGGACAACACCTTTCGCTATCTCGTTGGTAGCTCGCCCCAGACGATGTGACGGCCCGGCGCCTGGCGTTGTTTCTCGTTCGCGGTCTCAACTTGAGACAGTGCGAACTCGCCCGGTTGCCTACTGTTGGTCAGCGGCACGATTAGCGTCGGATGTCCAGCTCCAAGGAGGCAGCGCCCTTGGCTGACCTACGCCTACCTCCAGCCAACGACGCTGCGCCCCCCGAAGGACCGGGCAGGCGGCGTGATGGCGGGTTGGCGCAGGCCCGTGAACGGTTCCTGACCTCCGAACCGGTCAAGCCCGGTGCCGTCAGGGACGCCATTCTCGCGTCGTGGACCCGGTCCCGGGAGTGGCAGGTGGCCACCGACCACCTCGAGCTGCCCTTCGAGCCCAACCTCGACCGCAAGTCACGTCTCGCGCACAGCGCGGACGGAGTCATCAGCGCGGCATATGCCCAGCACACCGACGAACCGATCAGCATCATTCTCACCGACGCCGCAGGCGTGGTGCTGGACCGCCGCACCGGCGACTCCCAGTTGCAGCACAAACTGGACAGGGTGTGGCTGGCGCCCGGGTTCAGCTACGCTGAGCAGTTCGCCGGAACCAACGGGATCGGCACCACGCTGGAAGGCCGCGGACCAGCGCATGTGTTCGGGCATGAGCATTACGTCGAGCACCTCGAGGACCTGGCTTGTGCGGGAGCACCGATCCGCCACCCGACCACCGGCAAGCTGCTGGGCATCCTCGACCTGACCTGCTGGCGAGGCGACGCGAACCCGGCGATGATCGCGGCGGCCTCGAGCATCGCCGCGCAGATCGAAGAAGCGCTGCTGGCGCAGGTCGGCCGCCGCGAGCTGGCGCTACTGCACGACTACCTGCTGGCGTGCCGCCGCAACCGCGGTTGCGTGCTGGCCATCAGCACCGACCTGGTGATGATGAACGACAGCGCCCGGGAGCTCATCGACCCGCAGGATCAGGTGACGTTGCTCGGGCAGGCCGCAGAGGCGCTGGCCGGCGGTAGGACCCGGGTGTTCACGATCTCGCTGCCCAGCGGTACGACCGCGCGGGTGAACTGCAAGCCCAGCTGGAGCGAGTCAGCCACGATCGGCGGCGTCGTGCAGGTGCAGCTGCTGGCCAGCGAGCCGGCGACTTGCCCGGCGGACCGCGCGACGACCGCCCGCGCGCACACCATGCCCGGTGTGGTCGGCTCGAGCATGCCCTGGGTGCGGTGCAGCATGATGGTCCAGGCGCACCTGCGGGCCGGTGAGTGGGTGGATCTGGAAGGCGAGCCCGGGGTTGGCAAGCTGACGGTGGCTGCCGGCGTGCACCGAGCCGGCGCTCCGGGTGCACACCTGCGGGTACTGGACGCCGACGACTGCACCGAAGCCGAGAACTGGCTCCGCGTGGTAGCCGACGAGCTGGCTCTCGGGGCGGGCACGCTTGTCTTGCGGCATGTCGACCGGTTGCCCGCCGACGTGCTCCGAGCGCTGGCCGAACTGCTGGCCGCGACTCGGCGCGGCGCCCACCACCCACGCAGCTGGGTGGTGGCGACCCGCAGCAGCAGCACACCGCGCAGCGACGAGCTGGACAACCTGATCGGATGTTTCCCGTGTTCGGTGCAGGTGCCGCCGTTGCGCCACCACATCGAAGACCTCCCCGAGCTGGTCCGGGTGCTTATTGCCCGGCTGACCCGGGGTGCCCGCCTGACGTGCTCGGCCGAAGCGATGCGGCTGCTCATGCGCAATCGTTGGCCGGGCAACGTCGAACAGCTGTGTGAGATGCTGCGCAAGGTCGTGGCGTACCGCCGCACCGGGGTGATCGAGCTGGCGGATCTACCGGCCGATGCATTGGCCACTGCCCGGCGGGTGCTCAGCCCGCTGGAGTCCATCGAGCGCGATGCGGTCGTCGAGGCCCTGGTGAACAGTGCCGGCAATCGCGTGGAGGCGGCGCGCCACCTCGGCATGTCGCGGGCCACCATCTACCGCAAGATCCGCTACTACGGCATCAAGGTGCCGCACCGGAGTACGCTCGCGAAGCGGAACTGATCAGCTGTCGCCATTGCTTACTCGGTAGAGCGCTTCGATGACGGCGGCATACTTGACCACGATGGTGCGGCGTTGGAGTTTCATCGTCGGGGTGAGCTCGTCTCCACCGGGTAGCCACTGGGTGTCCAGCAGGGTCCAGCGCTGGACCTGCTCGGGCAGTGAGAGCTGCGCGTTGGCTCGGGCGACCCCGGCGGCGACGTCCTCGAGCACTCGCCGGTCCGCGCACAGCGCGCGCAGTGAGGTGTCCGGCAATTGGTGGTGCTCGGCGAACGCCGCGGCGGCGGCGGGATCCAGCACGAGCAGCGCCACGTTGTACGGGCGGGCGTCACCGATGCACACCGCCTGACCGATCAGCGGGCTCGATGCCTTCAGGCGGGCTTCGACGTTAGCCGGAGACATGTTGTGCCCGGCGACGTTGATGATCATCTCCTTCTTGCGGTCGATGATCCGGAGGTAACCGTCCTCGTCGAACGCACCGATATCGCCCGAATGCAGCCAGCCCTGCCCGTCGATCGTCTCGGCGGTCTTGTTTGGCAGGTTGCGGTAACCGAGCATCATGGTCGGGCCGCGCATGAGCACCTCGCCGTCGTCGGCCAGGCGCAGCTCGATGCCCGGCAGCGGCCGACCCACCGTGCCGATCTTGGCTTGGTCGATCGGGTTGACGGTGGCGAGGCAGATCTCCGACATGCCGTAGCCCTCGCACAGCGGCACTCCGAGCGCCCAGAAGAACTCGATCACCTCTGGGGGGATCGGAGCCGCCCCGACCACGGCGCTTTCGACGCGATCGAGGCCGAGACGGGTCCGCAGCCCGGATAGCACCGCTGCATCGGCAAGCTCGTACTCGGCCTCCAGCGCAGCGGTGGGCTGATCGCCGGCCTGTTGGGCGCGCAGCATGCGCAGCCCGAGCTCGATCGCCTCCTGGGCATCTTGCCGGCGGTGCTCCTCCGGATCGATGCTGATGGCGGCCAGCACGCCCGCTTTCCACTTCTCCCAGACCCGCGGGGGGCCGAAAAACCAGGTGGGACGCGCGTCCACGATCGTGGCTGCCAGGCGATCCAAGTCGGCGCAGCAGGTCAACGTCGCGCCCAGGGCCAGGCCAACGTAATGCTCGAAGACTCGTGCCGAGATATGAGCCAGCGGCAGGTAGGACACCACCGAGAAACCATCGCGGAAGGCGGGAATAGCCAGGTGCTGCGCGCGGGCGCTGGCCATGGCGGTGGCGTGAGTGAGTTGCACACCCTTGGGCGGTCCGGTCGTGCCGGAGGTGTAGATCAGCGTCACGACGTCGTCTGGCTGCACTGCCGGCCAGGTTGCGGTCAGCTCGAAGCCGGGATCCCCGGCGGCGTCGAGCTCATCCAGTGACAGCACGTTCTCACCGCCGTCGACCGACACAATGTGCATCAGCTGCGGGCATGCGCGGCGGGCTTGCTCAAGCGTGTTGACGAACGCCTGCTCGGTGATGGCCACCGCGCAGTTGGCGTCGCGCAGCACGTGCTCTACCTGTTCCTGCGCGAAGGTGTTGTAGACCCCGAATGCGGTGGCACCCAGGTGCATCGCGGCGACGTCCACCCAGTGGAACTCCGGCCGGTTCGTCATCATGAAAGCGACCGTGTCGCCGCGGCGGACGCCAAGCGCGGACAATCCGGCCGCGGTGCGCCGCACCCGCTGGGCGTACTGCTCCCAGGTCACCACAACCGCGTCGCCCGGCGTGCGCAGCGCCACCCGCTGCGGGCAGGTCGCCGCGGTGATCTGAAAGGCCTCGCACAGCGTCGCCGCGTCCAGCGCGCGGCTCGCAACCGGGCGCTGCAGGATGTCGATAGAAGTGTGCATGCTGATACAGAGCGGCTTTTCCCGGTTCGTGATACTCCGCGACGACCACAACAAGGTGACGTCGTCATGTCCCGAACGGTTTGGTGCCCCTTACCAGGAAGCAGGTCGCCGCGGCGACGAAGCAACCCGTCTCGGCCGCGTCGGCCAATCCCGCCAGCCAGCGAGACTTGTCGGTAGCTGTGATGACGCCCGCCCGTGCCGCCTGCTGCAGCGTCACGTCCAGCCGGAACCCGTCGATGGTTTCGGACCGGCCGAATGCGGCCGACACCAGCGTCACCGAGATCCCGACCAGGCCCGCGCACCGGAACAGCCGGGCAAGTTGGCGGCCGATCCACGGTGATTGCAGCGTGCCGGCTCGGAAATCGAGGATCAGCTGCGTCAACGCGTGATCGGGATGGTCGATGACCAGCGTCTGCCAATCGGGCTCGCACGCCACCACGCGGCCCCCCGGTCGGGTGACTCGGGCCATCTCGGTCACGGCCAGCGCGGGGTGACGCAGATGTTGCAGGACGCGCTCGGCGCGGCAGGCGTCGAAGCTGGCTGCGGCGAACGGCAGCGCTTGGGCGTCGCCTATCGCGAACGCCACTGGAACAACGGACCCCGTGGCGCGTCGCCGGGCCTCCTGGACCATGGTGGTGCTGGCGTCAACGCCGATGGTCCGACCCGAAGGACCCACCAGTACTGCTAACTCGCGCGCGTCGTCGCCGGTGCCGCAACCGACATCCAGCACGAACTGGCCCTCGCCCACCTCAAGCTGCTGCTGGATCCGTCGCTTGACCTCATCCAGGAGGCCGGACATCCGATCGAGGTAGTGCACGAGGGAAATCGGATCCGCGGCGTCGTCGACCGCCGCGAAGCCCGCCGGACCAGCCTCCCTGACCGCGCAATCGCAACGCATGGCCACCTCCTCGCCGTCGAGTTACTCCTGCTGGAGGCGCGCGACGACGCTGGTGATACCTCCGCAGCCCGCCTCTCACACCGGGACACGGACGGCGACAACGACGATATCGTCGTGTGGTCGACCACTCTGGAATTCCAGTACTTCGCTAAGGACGGCGCTGGTTAGCGCGGCTGCGGAGTCGAAGGAGCGCGCCACCAGGGCGGCGAGTTTTTCATCTCCATAGAAGACTTTTCCGCTGCGCGCCTCCGTGATGCCGTCGGTGTAAAGCACAAGCATGTCACCCGGCAACAGACGAAACTGCACATCGTGCAGGTGCGGCGAGTCGACGACGCCGAGCAGCGCGCCTGGCTTCCCGACGGTGTGTAGCGTTCCGTCGGGCTGCCGAAGCAGCGGACGTGGATGCCCAGCACAACTAACCGTGCCGGCCCACTTCCCCTCGGCGTACCTCAATCGCAACAAGACGGCGGTGCAGAATCGGTTGGTGTGGTGGTGCAGTAGCACCTCGTTGAGCGTGGCGAGCGCCGTCGAGGGCTCGGCGTGCTCCACGATGGCGGCACGCAGGGTGTAGCGAGCCAGCGCGGTCACAACGGCTGCCTCAACTCCCTTGCCGCACACGTCGCCGACGGCCACCACCCAGTCGTTGGTGCCGATCTGAAAGACGTCGTAGAAGTCGCCCCCCACCTCACTACCGTCTCCGGTAGGTCGGTATGCCGCCGCCACGTCGAGGTGCGGGATAACCGGCGGGGCAGGCGGTATCAGCGTCTGCTGCAACGTTTGCGCCAGTGCCTTGGCGCGCGTCTCGGATTCCTCAGCCCGCTGCTTGGCACGCAGCAACTCACGTTCGTACTCCCGGCGCAGCCGGGCGTCGAATACCGCAGTCCGGATGACCAACGGACTGCCCTGCGCGTCACGCTCGAGGACCGCGTTGACCAACACCGGCAGCCGTGACTTATCAGCGCGGACAAGGTCGAACGCGATCTCGTGCGCGTGGCCCTGCATGCCGAGCATCGGCGCGTAGTGGGTTTCGTAGTAGATCCGTCCACCGGCAGACAGCAGCTGCACAAAACGCACCCGCCCGACCAACTGTGCACGCTGGTAGCCAGTCAGGTCCAGGAAGGTCTGGTTCACCTTGATGATCATTCCGTCCGGAGCGGTGGACAAGTAGCCGCACGGCGCCCGGTCGTAGAGCTGATCGGCATCGTCGTCGCGCAAGGCCTCGTAGAAGGCTTCGAGCGCCTCGTTAGCGCGCGATGTCATCGCGACGCGGGCGCCGATCCACGCACGAAATGCTCGATGGCTGCGGCCGTCTCTTCCGGCGCGGACAGGTTGGGGCAATGCCCGGTGGCGTCCAGCAGCACCATCGACGCGTTCGGCATCCTGTCGCGTACAAACTCGCCGACGGACACCGGCGCGATGACGTCGTTGGCGCATTGCAGGACAAGCGTCGGCGTCGCCACTGCGTGCAGGTCGTCACGGTTGTCGGAAAGAAAAGTGACCCTGGCAAAGCGGCGCGCGATAGACGGATCGGTCCGGCAGAAACTTTCAGTCAGTTCGTTCCCCAACTCCGGCCGGTCCGGACGGCCCATGATCACCGGAGCCATCACACTGGACCACCCGAGGTAGTTGCTCTCCAGCGACTCGAGCATGTCGTTGATGTCCTCCACGCTGAACCCACCGACGTAATCGGCGTCATCGAGGTAACAGGGAGAGGGACCGATCAGCACTAACTTGGCGAACAGGTCAGGTGCCGCAGCCGCCGCGAGCACACCCATCATCGCCGACACGGAGTGCCCGACAAAGATCACATCTCGCAACTCGAGCTCGGTGCAGACTGCCACGATGTCCTCGGCGTAGCCGGACAAAGACGAGTAGCGCTGCGGATCATAGGCGGACAGATCGGACTGTCCGGCTCCGACGTGGTCGAACAACACCACACGGAACTCGTCCTCGAACCGCGGCGCGACGTAGCGCCACATGTGCTGGTCGCAACCAAACCCATGCGCGAACAACATCGGCTGCCCGTCCGGCCGCCCCGACTGGTGGATGTTGTGCCGGCTCCCAATGCTCACCACGTCAGCCTACTGAGAACGACGCAAAATCAGGCCCTCGCGGGCGGCTAGGCCTTCGGGATAGCTGGCACAGGCGCCGGGCTAGGCCAGGCGTACAGGGCGCCGGCCGGACCTACCGACGGCCCGCCGACTGCCGCGGATACGCTGGTCCCGCACCGAGATGAGGCTGGGCGTTCGATCCGCAAGAACTCGGCGGTGCGCTGACCTGGATCTTTGCGCTCCGCGGCAGCTCGTCTGCGTGACGATTGCTGCCAAGTTTCGCAGGATCGTTCTCGGTGACCAGACGTTACGCCAGCTTGATGGACCGTCGCTGACAAACCCCAGCTAGGTGACCGGACGATAAATCCTTAACGGACCGTCACTAACATATTTTAGCGGTAACCGAACGTTGCGCCAGATCGTTAACGAGGGCGCGTGGCGCATCTTCTTGGAGGAGAACTTCACCGAAAGAATAATGGAGAGGTGGGCATGAAGATCGCGGATATCTTCCGGTCAGGCCAGGATGGTTACCTGCGGGGTGGCTCGGGTCACGGCGGCGGCGGTGGCGGCGGTGGCGGCGGTGGCGACCACTACTCGGGTATTTGGGGCAATTCGGGCAATTTCGGCAACTGGGGCAACTGGGGTAATTGGGGCAACTGGGCTCCAGCCGGCTGGGGTCCGGGCGGCGGAGGAGGCGGAGGAGGCGGAGGAGGCGGCTGTTGTAATTGCGGTTGCCAGTAGGTAGCAGTTGCCGCGTTGGTTGTGGCGGTGGTTTTCATCCTGGCCAACCATAAGGGTGGAGCCACCGCCTTCTTTCAGTCCTCGTTAGCACCTTGAACTCGGCCTGCTCTGAGGCCAAATACTTTTCTACCGAAAAAAGGTAGCGTGATGAGAATCGCGTGCGTGGGTGGTGGGCCGGCTGGGTTGTACTTCGCGATCTCGGCGAAACGCCGCGACGCTGGTCACGACATCACGGTCATCGAAAGGGACCCTCCCGGGGCCACCTATGGGTGGGGCGTGGTCTATGGGGATGACCTGTTGGACATGCTGTTTCGCAACGATCCCGACAGTGCCCGGGCGGTGCGGGATGAATCTGTGCTGTGGCAGGAGCAGGTAATCCTGCGCAGCGAACAAAGGGCCTACCTGCATGGGTACGGCTTCAGCGTAAGCCGCGCGACGTTACTCGATACTCTCGCCCAACGTGCCACCGACCTCGGGGTTGAGGTGCAGTACGGTCGCGAGGTCAATGACCTCTCCGCAGTCGGCGGCGATGCCGACCTCGTGGTGGTGAGCGATGGCGCGAACAGCCGCCTCCGTCGAAGTCGGCGCGATCATTTCGGTACCCGCGTGGATGTCGGTGGCAACCCCTACCTGTGGCTGGGCACCGAGAAGGTGTTTGACAGTTTCACCTTTGCTTTCGAACAGACCTCCGCCGGGTGGGTCTGGTTCCACGGTTATCCCTCGGCAACCGGGATCAGCACGTGCATTGTGGAATGCGCCAAGCCAACCTGGCAGGCGCTCGGCTTCGACTCGCTGCCCAGCAAAGACAGCGTGCGGCTCTTGGAGAAGATCTTCGAGCATGCTCTGGAGGGTCATGCGTTGATCAGCCACGCCCGTGGCGAACCGGCGCGGTGGATGCACTTCACTCAAGTGACCAACCAGACGTGGTATCACGACAACCTCGTACTCCTTGGCGACGCCGCCCACACCACCCACTTCACCCTCGGTTCCGGTACCCGACTGGCGATGATCGACGCGATGATGCTCGCCCAAAGCCTGTATGACCACAACGATGTTCGCACCGCGCTGGAGGCATACGATCGAGGAGGCCGGGCAGCGCTGCGCCCGACCCAAGCCGGCGCGCGCACCAGCATGGCCTGGTTCGAACACGCCGAGCACTACCTCAACCGGGATGCCGTGGCCTTCGCCCACTCCATGGCAACCCGCCTGGGGCCCCAGCCACCGTGGTGCTATCAAATGCACCTCGCCACCCAAGTCCCCGCCCTCCGCGCCGCGTTACGCACTGTCCACACCGGCCGACGCTGGTACCTCGCACGTCGACGAGGAGAACCCACCACTCCCGCAGCCCGTATCGACAGGGCACCACGGGCTGCAGATCCTCGACCAACCCCTGACCACACCACACCCGCCGGAGCCCCCCACAGGAATCCCACGCGCATCCCTGCCTAAGAATCGGGGGCCAACGAAACGTGTGACTGTGATCTTGTACTCGGATTTGGGAACGCCCGCGTACAAGCCCTCAGCCGGGTCGGCTACCGGCAGACCATGAGCCTCACCGCTGACTCGGCTGATCATGCCTACGGCGGTTGGGTGTCACGACAGCGCGGGACGTAACAAAGATCGGCCCGCGACCTAGTCGGTGCTGGTCGCGGACCGTTTGTGCAGCGTGGCGGGTCAAGGATTCGAACCTTGGAAGGCATCAGCCGACGGATTTACAGTCCGCTTCATCTGGTGGGTTGACCAGTGATAATGCGTCCGCGGGTGTGACTGGGGCGGGAATAGGGCGGGCGGTTCATGTGAGGCCAAGAGCCCGGCTGATTTGGTCGCGCGCGGTGAGTCCTTGGCCGGCGATGCATTTGGCGTAGACCCGCAGCAGCACGGCCACGCTGTGTCCGGCCCATTCGGCGACTTGGGTGGGGGCTACCCCGCCGTTGAGCCAGGTGGACACGGCTGCGTGGCGGAGGTCGTAGGGCCGCTTAGCGAGTGGTGAAGCCAGTTCTTCGGGCGTGAGCGCAGTTTCCCGGGCTTTTTGCCAGATCCGTCC
>DASUVX010000151.1:0-8753 GCA_036378735.1 Pseudonocardiaceae bacterium
CAGAAGGCGCGGTCGTCGGCGACTGGCGCCCGCGGTAGCAGGTAGAAGGTCCCCTCGGGGCTGTGCACCTGGTAGCCGAGTTTCCGCATCGCGGCCAGCATGCGGTTGCGGCGGCGTTGGAGTGCGGCGATGTCGATGAGCAGACCGTCGATATCGGGCAGCGCGTATTGCATGACCGCGTCCGGAGCGAGCCCAAAACTGAAGGTGAGCAGTGCCCTGCGCACGACTTCGGCTTCCGGCAAGCCAGGCACCAACGCCAGATAACCCAGCCGCTGCGCCGGAGCCAGCGCGCTTTTGCTGTAGCTGTGGGCAAGCATCGAATAGGGGTGAAAAAGACCGGGACTGGGAAAACTGCGGCCGTCGAAGAGGATGCGGCTGTATGCCTCATCGGAGATCACCCAGATGGGACGGCCGTAACGCCTGCCAGCCCGAGCCAACCCGCCGGCCAAACATTGCAGGGTGGTCGTTGGGTAGATCCGCCCCGTGGGGTTGTGTGGGGTGTTGACGATGATGGCGCGGGTCCGCGGGGTCAGTGCCGCGACGATGGCTTCGACGTCCAGGTCGAAAGTGGGAGGTTGCAGCCGCACCCGAACCGGCGTGGCGCCGCTGGCGATGATCATAGTTTCGTAGAAGAACCACGGCGGACTCAAGAAGATCACCTCATCACCAGGGTCGACCACGCTGGCCAGGGCCAGTGCGATCGCCCCACCGGCGCCGCGAGTGAGGAACACATCCTTGGCGGCGAAGCGCACGCCCAGCTCGGTGCTCAGTGAAGCCGCCGCTGCCTGCCGGGCGGGCTCGTGCATCGGACCGTAGGAAAACCAGTCGATCGACCGGGGAACACTCCAGCGCTGCAGCGCGGCGACCACCCCGGGCAGGGTCGGCTCCTGCGGGTTGCCGGCAAAGAAGTCGGCAATGACCGGCCGTGTGTCCAAGATCGGTGATTGGGTCACGGCTTCGTAGAACGGGACAAGGGCTCGTTCCGCCGCTTCGGCCTGCCTGGCGATCAGCTGCTCGCCCATCACGATCATCCTCTCGGTGTAGTAAGGCCGCTGAACTGTCAACGCACCCGGCGGCCGGCCCGCAAGACGGTGGCCACGTTGTGTATGGCGTTGATGTCGGCGAGCGGGTTGCCGGTGACCGCGACCAGGTCGGCATCGACCCCCGGTATCAGCCTGCCCTTGCGACCGGTCAGCGCGCAGGCGTCGGCAGCGACAGACGTGGCTGCGCGCAGCACCTCGGTGTTGGTCATCCCGAGTTCGGTCAGCGTGACGATCCGTAGGGCAGCACGTCGGGCGACTTGAACGGGGCTATCCCGGCGTGCGTGCCCGGGACCATGCGGGCACCGCCACGGTGCAGCGCAGCCCAGATCTCACCCAGCGGGCCGTCAACGCGAGCACCAGCGGCGCCCCGGACACCTGCGTCGGCCAGGTAGGACACCAGATCCAGGGTGTCCGGCACCACTTTCGCATCAAGATGCTAACTTAGTCGCATGCGTACGACGGTCACCTTCGATGACGATGTGGCGGCCGCGATCGAACGCCTGCGGCGGGAACGCCATATCGGGGTCAGCGCGGCGGTCAACGAGCTGGTGCGGCGAGGTTTGTCCCGGGGTGATACCCCATCCCGCTTCGTCCAGCGCACGTCCTCCGGGCATGCCCGGCTCGACATCACCGACGTGGCCGAGGTGCTCGACCTGCTCGACGGACCGGCCGCACGGTGATCGTGGACGCCAACGTCCTGCTGTATGCCGAAGACGACACCAGCCCTCACCACCAGCCCGCGTTGACCTGGCTCACCGAGGCGCTCAACGGTCCCGTGCGCATCGGGTTGCCGTGGGCCTCATTGCTGGCGTTTATCCGGATCAGGACCCACCCGCGCGCCTACGAACACCCGCTGAGCGCGGACGAGGCGTGGGAGCGGGTGGGTGCCTGGCTAGATGCACCCGCCGCTTGGGTTCCCGTTCCGACTGAACGGCACGCCGAGGTCCTCGGCGGGCTGATCCGCCATCACCGGCTGGTTGCAAACGCGATCCCGGACGCGCACCTAGCCGCGCTGGCCATTGAGTACGGGATCGGGGTCTGCTCGGCCGACACCGACTTCGCCCGGTTCGACGGCCTGCGCTGGGTCAACCCGCTCGCCTGTTGACCTTGCCACCCCGCCGTCAGCTTGGCGTGCCGGGCGCAGGAAGTTACGAGCGTTCGACCTGGTCGGCCGGGGGCGCGGTGATCGAGACGGGTTCGTTGAACTTGCTGAACGCGATGACCGTGGTGGTGTGCTGACCTTGCACGGTCAGGTCCTGGGTGGCCTTGACCGGCCGGCCCTGGCCATCGACATACAACTCGATGGGCAACGTCGTGATCCCGGTGGCGAGCAACGGCTGCCGGCCGGGCGTGTCGTTCGGCAGCTTGGCGACGTCAACCTGAATCGAGTAATGGTCGACCGGAGTGTTGTTGATCGACTCCTTGCCGGCGAGTGTGACACTCCGCGATGCGGCGGCGAACGCGGAGAAATGGTCAAGCGACGCCGAGCGGCGCACTGACTCCAGCGACGCGGCCAGATTGCGGGCCGTCGGGTTGGTGCTGTCCTGGGTGATCAGCAGCCAGGGCTTGCCGGCTGGATTGGCCGTTCCGCCCAGCTGGGCGTACGTCGTCTGGTCGACGATGAGCAGCCGCCGTTTGTCGCCGGATCTGAGTTGTTGGGTGAGGTCCAAGTCCTTCAGCATGCCGCCGGCAAGTTTCGCATCACCATCGCTGTTGATCGTCTGGTTCGGGGTCGTCACGTTGAGGACAAGGTGCACCGAGCTCACTGACGAGATCCCGCGGCGCAGCAACGCCGCGAGCCCGGCGGCGTCGGTGGCAGGGGGCAACGCCGGACTCGCCGACGTAGTGGGCGTCGCGCTATTACCGGATGGATGGCCGCCACCGCTGGACGAGCAGCCGGCTACCGCGATGGCGGGACAGAGCAGGGCAACGGCAACCAAGCGTCGCGTGGAGATCATCACGCGGCATGTTACCGCGCGCGCCCGAGGCCGTGGCTCGACCCCGGCCGGTCAGTCGTTCTGGCGTCTGGGCCCCGAGTGGTTGGTGGTGGCAACCGCCGTCACGAGGCGGCGCGCGCCATTTACCCGACCGTTGACCGGCAGCGGCGGGGACTCGGACCGTGCCGGTGCAATGGTTGTGGCCGTTGGAGCAGCCCCGGAGCGCAGCAGCAACGCACCCAGCGCGCCCACCGCGCACAGGCCCGCCATGACCAGGAACAGGTTGCTGACCCCACCGGCGAACACCCGCAGTTCGGCCTGGTGGTAGGTGGCGTACAGGCCCGTCCAGTCCGGGGTGCCCGGTGGACCGACACGGGGAACGGGGGTGTTCACCGGCAGCAACGCAGCGCGCCCGGCCATCAGCTGCGCCTGCTGGAGGGTCAGGATCGCGGTGAAGACGGCCACCCCGAGCGCGGCGGCAGTGCGCTGCACGACGTTGTTGAACGCGCTGGCCGTGTTGTTGTACGCGGCGGGCAGCACCGCGAGACCCGCGCTGAACAGCGGCATCATGCCGAGGCCGAAACCGGCGTACTGCAGCATCAGCAACCACATGAGGTGCTCGCGGCTGGTGTCCAGGGTGATCGTGTGCATCAAGTAGGTGGCGACGGTGGCAATCGTCAAGCCGGCGGCCACCGGCCAGCGGGGCCCGATCCGGTCATAGATCCGCCCCGCGATAGGCATCAAGAGTCCCATCACCACCGCCGGCGGCAACACCACTAGTCCGGCATCGAGCGCTCCCCAACCCTGACCCAGCTGCAAGAACTGCGGGATGTAGAACGCCGCCACGAACAGCGCCACGATCACCAACGTGACCAGCACCAGTGACAGGGTGAACGCCCCGTAACGGAACACGCGGACGTCGAGCAGTGGATCGTCGACCTCCAGCTCGATCACCACGAACAGCGCCAGGCTCAGCGCGCTGAAGGTGAACAGGCCCAGGATCCGGTAGGACGTCCAGTCCCAGTCGGCGCCCTTGGACAGCGCCAGCAGCAGCGCGAACAATCCAGCCGCGATGGTGACAAAACCCAGTACGTCGAACCGCCGGCCGGTGCGCCCGGGAAACGCCGGCAATACCAGGATCGCGGCCACCGTGCCGAGGATCGCGACCGGCACGTTGATGAAGAAAATCAGCCGCCAGTTCACGTACTCGACCAGGTACCCGCCCAGCGCCGGCCCGACCGCCGGGGCGACCACCGCGCCCAGCCCGTACATGCCCAAAGCGGCGCCGAGCCGGTCCCGCGGCACGATCCGCAGCAGGATCGCCATCGTGATCGCCGGCAGGATTCCGCCGAGCAGCGCCTGGACGATCCGGGCGATCACCAGGGTGTCCAGGCTCCACGCCAGCCCGCACAGCGCCGACCCGCCGGCGAATCCCAGCAACGCCAGGTTGTAGACCCGGCTCAACCCGAAGCGATCCCCCAGCCACGCGGTGGTCGGCACCACCACACCCTCGGTCAACGTGTACGCGGTGACCACCCACTGCGAGTCGCTGGTGGACACGCCGAACTCGTTCTGGATGGTGGGCAGGGCGACCGTGACGATGCTGATATCCAGGATCGACATGAACGTCCCGACGATCAGCACCGCCAGCGGCAGCCGCCAGGCCGTCACAGCGGGCGATGTGGCGAGCCCGCTAGCGGGCGATGAGATCACCCCGCTAGCGGGCCTTGCCCCCGTCCCCTCGACCACAACACCACGGTGCCATAAGAAACGTCAAGTTCTCTACTTATTTTCCGCTGGGGCGGACGAAACGAAGCGGGGTGCCTGCCCGTTGGTCGAGCCCGGCGAAGCCGCGGCTGGAGGCGTCGCGGTGGTACCGGGCGCAGCAACGGCGGCGGGGCCCGAGCGCAGCACCAGCGCACCCAGCGCGGCCAGCAGACTCAGCCCGGAGGCGATCAGGAACAGGTCACCGATCGCGCCGACGAACACCTGCAGCTGGGTCATCCGGTAGGTGGCATAGTCGCCCAGCCAGTCAGGGGTGCCCGGCGGGCCGAGGTGCGGGGTGGCGATGTTCGAGGGCACCAACGCGGCGCGTCCGGCCATCTGCTCGGCCTGTTGGTTGACCAGGATGGCGGTGAGCACGGCCAGCCCGAGCGCACCCGAGACTCGTTGCACCACATTGTTGAACGCGCTGGCGGCGTTGACCTGGGGCAGCGGGATGACTGCCACTCCCCCGGTGAAGATCGGCATCATGGCCATGCCCAGGCCGGCCCCTTGCAAGACCAAAATCCACATGATGTGCGCGCGGGTGGTGTCGATGGTGATCGTGTGCAGCAGGTAGGTGCTGACCGACACGAGCGCCAAGCCGATGGCCGCCGGCCAGCGAGGCCCGATGCGGTCATAGACCCGACCGGCGATAGGCATCAACACACCCATCATCAGCGCCTGCGGCAGCAGGGTGATGCCCGCATCGAGCGCTCCCATTCCCTGGCCGGCCTGGAGGAACAACGGGATGTAAAACAGCACCCCGAACATCACCACCATCAGCAGTGAGATCAGCGCCAGCGAATGGGTGTACGCCCCGTACCGGAATATCCGGATATCAAGCAGGGGGTCGTCGACCGCGAGCTCGATCACTACGAACAGCGCCAGGCTCAGCACGCTCAACGTGATCAGCCCTAGGACCCGGTAGGAGTACCAGCCCCAGTTTTCGCCTTCCGAAAGGGCCAGCAGCACGGCGAACAAGCCGCCCGCGACGGTCATGAAGCCCAGCACGTCGAACCGCCGCCAGGCCAGCCGCGGGAAGTGCGGCAGCACCAGCACGGCAGCCACCGCACCGATGATCCCGATCGGCACGTTGATGAAAAAGATCAGCCGCCAGTTCACGTACTCGACCAGGTAGCCACCCAGCGTCGGGCCGACCGCCGGGGCGAACACCACGCCGAGGCCGTAGAGACCCATGGCAGCACCCAGCCGATCCCGGGGCACGATCCGGAACAGGATCGACATGGTGATCACCGGGAGGATGCCGCCCGGGATCGCCTGCACGATCCGGAAGATCACCAGACTGTTCAAGTCCCACGCCAGCCCGCACAGCGCCGACCCGGCGGCGAACGCCAGCAGCGCCAGGTGGTACACCCGGCTCAATCCGAAGCGGTCTCCCAACCACGCCGTGACCGGCACCACGACACCCAGCGCCAACGTGTATGCCGTCACCACCCATTGCACGTCGTCGGTGGTCACGCCGAATTCGTTCTGGATCGTGGGAATGGCGACGTTGACGATGCTGATGTCGAGAACCGACATGAACATTCCGGCGATCAGCACGGCCAGTGGCAAGCCCCAACCCGAGGTGGCGGCTGAGCTCACCGCCGGCTGCGCCCTCATCGGGGAAACCTTTGGGCGTGTCATGCAACTACTGTGCCATCGGAACACCACGTGCTCTACCGTGTCGTCCCGCTGCTAACATTGGGTGTTAACGAAAGCGCGGAGGGTATCGACGGTGAGCACGGCCAGCGAGGCTTGCGAAGCTCTGGAGCCTTCGGATACTGCTGCCGACCACCGCAAGGGGCCTCGCCGGCGAGGTGACGCGCTCCATGCGGCGATCTTCGAGGCTACCCTCGACGAGCTGACCGCCGTCGGCTACGCCGAGCTGAAAATGGAGCACGTGGCCAACCGGGCCCGCGCCAGCAAGGGGTCCCTCTACCGGCGCTGGTCCAGCCGTGCCGAGCTGGTGGCCGATGCGGTCCACCACACCATTCCGAGCTGCGCTGAGCGACCCGACACCGGGAGTGTCCGCGAGGATCTGCTGGGCTGCCTGCGCGGATTCGCGACCTTGCTCAACGGCCCCTCCGGCGAGGCCATCCGGGGTCTGATGGCCGACACCATCCGCAATCCCGACCTCATGGAGGTTGTCCGGGTCCGCTTCGTCGATCCCGGCGTTGGGGTGTTTCTCGAGGTACTGCGGCGCGGCGCAGCGCGTGGCGAGGTCCGCGCTACCGCGCTCACCTGGCGCATCGCCAGCCTGGGCCCCGATCTGCTGCGCGAGTATTTCCTGGTGCACCGCACGCCGATTCCCGATCGGGTGCTGATCGAGATGGTCGACGAGGTGCTCATTCCGCTGGTCCGGGCCTGAAGCTCCGCCATTCCGCCGACTCCAACGAAACGCGGCGTACTCTACCGCCGATGGCGTCCATGAGGGATACTGGATCGCCAGCTGAGGTCGGAGAGGTGTGGACGTGAGTAGCGCCGGCCCGATCGACCACCGCAAGGGGCCTCGACGCCGCGGCGACGCCCTCTGTTCGGCGATCTTCAAGGCCACCCTTGAGGAGCTGAAGGCGGTCGGCTACGCCGAGCTGAAGATGGAACATGTGGCCAACCGGGCCCGCGCCAGCAAGGGATCGCTATACCGGCGCTGGCCCAGCCGCGCGGAACTGGTGGTCGACGCGATACACCACAGCTTTCCCAGCCATGGCATTGGGCCCGAGACCGGCAGCGTGCGCGAGGACCTGCTCGGCGGCCTGCGGAAGATCGCCGATCTGCTCAACAGCCCTTCCGGGGAAGCCATCCGTGGCCTGATGGCCGACACAATCCGGAATCCCGATCTGATGGAGGCCGTGCGCGTTCGCTTCGTCGATCCCGGCGTCGGCCTTTTTCTCGAGGTGCTCCGGCGTGGGGCGGCGCGCGGCGAGGTCCGCGCCGAGGCCCTCACATCACGCTTCGCCAGCCTGGGTCCCGATCTGCTGCGCCAGCATTTCATGATCCACCACTCCCCGATCCCGGAGCGCGTGCTGATCGAGATCGTCGACGAGGTGGTCCTGCCGTTGGTGCGGGCCACACCGGAGCCTGCCGCACGGAATTAACTCTGTCGCGCCGGCGGCCTGCCTAAGTTAAGGTACGGCGCGTAGCCTATGGCTAGAAGCTCCACCATTTCAGATGGGAGGTGTGAGCGTGGAAGGCCCTGTCGCGGCACCGCCCGCACCAGCTGACCAGCGACCCACCGATGGCGTTGTGAGTACCCCACCCGGGAAACGCAAGCTCAAGCGGTCCACTCGCGTCGCGCTGATCGTGATTCTGATCCTGGCGCTGTTCGCCGGGGCCGCATTCGGCGTCAGTTACTTCCTCAATGCCCGCAACTACGTCAGCACCGACAACGCCCAGGTCGACGGCGACAAGATCGCGATCAACGCGCCCGCCACCGGCACCTTGCTCGACTGGGACGCCACCCAGGGCAGTGACGTGCGCAAAGACCAGATCATCGGGCGTATCGAGATCCAGGGCGGGTTCTCCAGACCCCAGATGCCGATCAAGGCACCCGGCGATGGCACGGTGGCCGTGGACAGCGGCGTGGTCGGTACCTACGTCACCACCGGCACCCAGCTTGCCGTCGCCTACAACCTGGACAAGATCTTTGTCACCGCACGCGTGGACGAAACCGACGTCAAAGCGGTCCGCCCCGGCCAGGTGGTCGACGTCGATGTCGACGCCTACCCGAATGCCCACATCACTGGGCGGGTTCGGGAGATCCAAGGCGGAGCGGCCGCGGTGTTTTCCCTGTTCCCGCAGAGCAACACCGGCGGCAACTTCCAAAAAGTGACGCAAGTCATCCCCGTCAAAGTCGCCCTAGACGCGCCTCCCACCGTCGACCTGGTCCCCGGCATGAACGTCACCGTCCACATCCACAAACACTGATCACCTCCCCCACCCCCGCAGTCTGGATGCAGACTGCTGTTTTCCGGCCTCTCAAAACAGCAGTCTGCATCCAGACTGCGGG
>DASUVX010000152.1:0-23787 GCA_036378735.1 Pseudonocardiaceae bacterium
GCATTGCTTACCAAGCCATCGTGACACGAATCGACAGCCGTCCCGATCATGTGGTCGTTTCTTACCAAGAACCGAGGGGTGGTCAACGGCAGATAACCGCTGACTTCGTCGTGTGTACCATACCCTTTCCAGTACTGAACAGGCTCGACGTTGCTGGATTTTCCGAGCAGAAGATGCGGGCCATCAAACAGTACCAGCTCGCCGCCGCTGCACGAGTATATCTTCAAACTAAGAGCGCGTTCCGGCGGGACGATCCTCTAGGCGCATTAGGTGGACTCAAGATGATCAGCACCGACACTGTCGCGGAGCGTATTTGGAATACCAGTCCCGGCCAGCCCGGATCGGAAGGCATGTTGCATGCCTACCTGCTAGACAACAACGCCGAGGCCTTAGCGTCGATTCCTTACGAGGACCGGGCGAATCGAATCAAAACTGAGATCTCCCGTTTCTTGCCCGGCCTGGACTCTCAAGTAGTCGCTAGCTACGTTAAGGTATGGCGCGAAGATCCCTTCGCTGCCGGTGCTTTCGCATTCGCCCAACCCGGTCAGCTGCACTGGATTTTCCCCACCGCCCGCCGCCCCGATAATCGACTGCATTTCGCCGGCGAGCACACCTCGGTGTCACCTGGCTGGATGGATGGCGCCTTGGAGTCGGGGGAGCGCGTTGCCGCCGAGATCACTGAAAGGGCTCGGACACTGCCGCGTTGATCGGCGCGCTCGCCAGTCGATTACCAAGCCGCCGGGCCCAGCCCGTGTTCCTCAAGCTTGCCGCGAAGTTGCGCGAGAGCTCGTGCTCGAGTGGGTCCGATCCCTCCCGCGGGGATTCCGGCGAGCCGGGCCACCTCGGTGTATGAGCGAGAATGTTCGGTGAACAGCACCCGGATCAGCGCCTGCCGGCGAGGTGACAGCTCGCTGACGAAGTTCCACAGCCGGCGTGTGCTGTCAGCATCGATAATACGTTGCTCCGGGTCGGCGAAGGGATCGGCGACTGTGTCGACCACCGGATCAAACAAGTCCACGCGATGCTTGGGGCTGTTTACAATGCGCAGGCATATCCGACGTGTGGTGGTGACTAGCCATCCGGCCAGCCGTTCGGGATGGCGGATCCGGTGGGCGTGTTCTGCCAGGTGTAGCCAGGTCGTCTGCGTCGCGTCGAGCTGATCCGCGTCCTGCAGTCGAAACGTGCGCACCGTCGCGGAAACGAGTTCGCCGTATCGGCCCACGATTTCTTCCCACGCAGTGGGGTCACCGTCGCCGAGCCGCCGCAATAGGTCGGCGACGCTCGCGTCGGCCGCGGTGGGAACGTAACTGGTCTCGGCGGTTGTCATCGAATCGTAGCCCCATTCACACCACCGGGGTTAGTTAGATTTGCTACACGGGCACCCCGGAACTCTTTGGCGCCCTGACCGTTGAATGCCGCTGACTTCTTTGGCTACATCCGCTGCGCGCGCGGTATCGTGGCGTCGGTCGAATTACTCGACTCGTGCAGAGATCGGTGCGATGTGCTGGTTAGGGGTTACGTATCAGCGACCTGAACTTCAGCCCGAGCCAAGGCTTGCGGCCCCACGCCAGCAGTTGACCCTTGGCAATGGCGTTCCACTGGCTCTGGCGCTCCCAGAACACCATGAAAAACGCTGCGGGATCGGCCAATATATGGCAGTCGACCGGCCGCGTAGACGGCGGCTCGTCGACCGTGAGCGACCCATCGTCGAAAATCCAATTGATCCGGCCGCCTCCCCGCAGGCGCACCTGATAGGTGGCCCGCAGGTCGGCCGCCTTATCAGCGTTGACAAACGTCCGCGAGTCGCACGTCAGCATCACTGGCACGAAGAACTGCTCGATCACCATGGCCGCATGCGCCGGCTTGATCCTCCACTGGCGCCCGGCGGCACGGGCCATATCGTAACCGTGCATGATTGTTTCGTTGAGCAGGTTGCACGTCAGGGCCGACAGCGGCACCGTTGTGCCCTCAACGATCCACGGCCGCGGCTCATCAGGTGAGTGCCCAGCGCATTCGTCGAAGAACTCCTGAGCCCGCTCCTCGATACGGTCAGCCAGAACAGCCAGACCGCGCTCAGCGTCGGACCTCAACGCGCGCGCGTTCATGTCGGCGTTGTCCCACATGTCTGGGATCATCGAGTTGCCGGCCACCTCTGCTATGCCGGGAACGACCGCCTTGTATCGGGAGACGTCCTGCCGTGCCAGCCCAGGCACCAGCATCCAGTTCTGCGAAAGATGCATTGCGACCTCAGCGAGGTTCCAGCCACCCACGGCGGGAATTGTCGGATCGGTGATGGACCGCATCAAGGTCGTCACCCGGCGAACCTCATCGCGGAGTGCGTCCTGACTTTGCTGCCATTGAGCGGTCGATACGCTTGCGATCATGTCAACCTCTTGAATCGTCAGGTGGGATTCATCTCTCGCGCTAGCTGCCAGGTGTCCAGGTACTCTTGCCAACGCACGCACTTCCCGTCATGGAGATTCCATATCTGCGCGGCCTGCACGTCAAGGTCCTGGCCGGTTACCTTCCCCCTGCCGCGGCACCGCATCTCGACCAGCACCGTATCGCCCAGCGCAGCGACCCGTTGGATATCGATCCGGAAACCATCGTAGATCTCGGCCACCCGAGCGAGGTGACCTTCGAGAACCGCCTGCGGTCCCACGAACGCCTTGCCTGGCCATAGCGGGTGATGTTCGGGCAGGTGCCATTCGACCTGTCCATCCAGGGTGTCGAGAAATGTGTTGACGTCCCCTTGCGCCAACGCGTCGTAGGCGTCTGTGACGATTGCGACGTTATCGGCCATGACTACTCCTGTTCGGATGACCAGTCCGGTGAGATCTGGTGGAGACAGCGACCGTCAACCGGCCGGTGCGGGTTTGATATTCGCGTTCAGGTGGAACACATTGTCCGGGTCGTAGTCGGCTTTGATCCGCGCCAGTCGCTCGTACTTAGCCGGGCCGTACGCATGACGAATCCGCTGATCGTCGCATTCGGTGATGAAGTTGAGGTAGGCGGCTGACTTGTTGGCGTACGGGCCCAACTTCTCCCGCAAGCCATGCAGCCATGCCCGGTCGGCGGTGAGCAGCTCCGGCGTCGGGGCGACCGCGGCCGGATCGAGGCTGAACCGAGCCGTCCGGCTACCGCTGAACGCCGTGTCACTATCGTCGACATCGCTGTAAGCACCGCCCAGCGGGAAGATCGGCACGACAGACATGGGGGAACTTTTGGCTGGGAGATGCTCGGCGAGCACGTCGATCGCCTCGTTGGGCAGGCTGGGGAGAAAAAGCGATTCGGCGTAGGCGTGGATACCCCAGGGGAAGGCGCCGTCGAGCATCTGCTGCAGCGCGGCATACGGCATCGGGGTGACGAATTCGAACAGCGGCGGCAGCGCCGCCCTGATCGGATCGATCAGCCGTTTGTGCTGCTCGGCCGAGGAGAACCCGGCAACAATCAACGCGTTTCCCGGCGTGAAGTGGTATTGCTCGGGTACGAACGGCGCCGGGGGGGCACTCAGGCCGGCAGCGATCAGGCTGGAGGCATCTCGCGGTAGGTCCGCGACCACGTCGCGGCACAGCCGCAGCGCCTCGGCGCTGCGTTCGATACCCCAGAAGAACAGACCGACATGGACCTCGGGGCCGACCGGCTGCAGCTGATACTCGAAGTTCGTGACAACACCGAAGTTGCCGCCGCCACCGCGCAGGGCCCAGAACAGGTCCGGGTGGTCATCTTCGGAGGCCCGGACGCAGCGGCCGTCGGCCAGCACGACCTCTGCCGCGACCAGGTTGTCCATGCTCAGGCCCATCATTGCTCTCAACCAGCCGACACCACCGCCCAAGGTGAGGCCGGCTACGCCGATATGACTGATGGTGCCCGTGGTGACGGCGAGGCCGTGTTGCTGGCAGGCCCCGTCGAGATCTGCGCCGGTGGTCCCGCCGCCGCAGCGCGCGCGCCGCGCGGCCGGATCGACGACAACCTCACGTAGCCGGCTCAGATCGATCATCAGACTGCCATCGGCGGCCGAGACGCCGGAGACGCTGTGCCCACCGCCGCGCACCGAAATCTCCAGGTTTTGCTGCCGTGCGAACGCGATGGCGGCGGCTACCTCGGCTGAGTTGAAACAACGGGCGACCGCTGCGGGCCGCTGATCGAAGCAACCGTTCCACAGCGAACGCGCCGCGTCGTAGCCGGCGCTCGGTGCCGCGATCACCTGCCCGGTAAACGATCGACGGAATGCGTCCAGGTCCGCTTCCACCACCTGTGTCATGACAAGCTCCCGTAAGCCTTGATCAATGCTTGAGCCGGCACGTGGGGTGGTACACCAATTGTGGCTGAAATTCGAACGTGGATCGGGCTTCGAGAGCTGGTTGTGCGCGGGCCCTTGATTCAGCCCAACCCCGCCGCCGTGGCCGACCGCACCACATGCCAGAACTTGCCCGGGTCGGAGATGTCGTGGATCACCGTGATGTACATGTCTCCTTGACTCCTCGCCCGTTCCGTGTACTTCGAGACGGTAGTGAGAAACCGGTATTGCGGCGTCCGCCGAAATGCTCAAGCCGCATACTCAACTGCGGCTGGTGATCCACACCGCGATCTGGCTCCGGTTGGGCAGGTCGAGCTTGGTGAGGATGTGCTGCACATGGTTCTGCGCGGTGCGCTCGGAGAGGCAGAGCCGTCCGGCGATCTGCCGGTTGGTCAGCCCCTGCGCCACCAGCTCGGCGACCTCGCGCTCTCGCCGCGTCAGCGGCCCCGCCGGCACCTGGCCGAGCCGATCGATCAACGCTTGGGCTCGGGCCGCAAATGGCCGCATGCCGAGAGCCGTGGCGTGGCGGGCGCAGTCAGCGGCTACCGAGCAGGCCTGCGCCGCATCGCCGTCCCCGGCCCGGCGGGCCAGTGCCACGGCGAGTTCGAACAGCGCCTCGACGCGGAAGCCGGCCGCGCCGTTCGCCGCACACACCTGCCGCGCGTAGTCGAGGTCGGCGACGGCGTCGTCGAGTGCTCCCAGCTGCCGGGATGCGATGCCGAGGTAGAGCTCAACCGGCCCGAGGTAGACCGCGGCGCCCGCCCCGCCCGCGACATGGTGGCCGCGGTACCGGGCCAGCAGCCCGTGCAGCGCCGCGACATCCTCGGCGGCGTCCATGGCCGCGGCGACCAGGATGCCGAACGCGTAGCTGATGGTTGCCCCGTGCGTGGTCGGCTGCCACTTGGCGACCGGCCCCAGCGCTCGGTAGAGCTCTGCCGCTTCGGCGTGCCGACCGGCTGAGATCAGCACAACCGCCGGCGCGAGCGAGTAAATCACGCCGAAGGCCGGGCAGAAGTCTCTGGCACCGACAGGTCCATCGAGGCCGTAAGCCCTCATCCCGCCGCTCGCCTCGGCACCGATGTGGTGGACCGTCATCCCCAGCACGCTGTCGCGGACCCACGCCGACAGCGGGATCAACTCGGTGAAACCCGCGTCGGCCAGCCGGATGGCATCGGCGAAGCGTGCTTGTCCGTGGGCGTGCGCGGCCTGGCAGCGGAGCAGTTGCCAGCGCGCGACCGGCCCACCGACCTCGTCCACGCACCAGGCCAGCGGATCGAGCTCCTGGCCGACGCCGACGAGGTCGCCGCGCTGGAACAGCACATCGATCCGCCAAAGGTGGGCCCACATCTGGGTCTCGGGATCAGAGGCTTCCCGGCCAATCTCCAGCATCTGCGCAGCCAGGCCGAACCGTTCATCAGTCCCATCCGGACCACTGCGCACGAGCTGGCGGGCTCGTAACGTCGCCACCACTGCGGCCCGATCGTCGCACTCGTCCGCTATGGCCAGTGCCTGCTCGCTGGCCCGCGCGGCTGCATCGAGGTCATCAAGGTAGATGCACGCGCAGGCCAGGCCAGCCGCCACCCGGGCGCGTAGCGAGGAGAACTGCGGATCCAGGCACCGCAGGGCTTCCTCGCACAACCGCCTGACCAGCCGATCAGCCTCGGCGCCGTCGCCACCGTCCAAGATCAGGGCTGCCTCGGCGATGAGGTCGGGCCGCGCCATCGAACGCGCGAGATCAGCCGCACTGCGGCAGGTAAGCAGCCGGCCCGGGTGATCTCCCGACAGGCTCTGCGCGGTGGCCAGCGCGAGCAGCAGCCGGCAGCAATCGAGATCGTCGAGGTCGCCGCTGCCGACGTCGAGCGCGAGCCGGTAGAGCCGGACTCCTTCCTCGTAGGCGAGCCGGCGCACTGCCTCGTCCGCGGCCCGCCGGATCCAACCGGTCGCGCGACCGCGGTCGCCCAGCACGGCTGCGGCCGCCCAGTGCCGGGCGAGATCCGATAAATGCGGCTCGAGACGGCCGGAGAAGAGTTCCTCCACCGTCTCGGCCGCCGTCCGGTGCAGCTGCACCCGCTGGGCTGTGCCCAAGCCGGCCTCAATCGCGTCCCGGATCAAGACGTGCACGAATCGGTGCTGGCCGGGCGTCGCGATGGACTCGACCAGTCCGGCGGCCACTGCCTCATCGAGCTGGCCCAGGCAGCCGAGCACGGGCTCGCCCACCATCCGGGCAACCACCTCGACGGAGAAGTCCCGACCGACGATCGACGCTGCGCGCAGCAGCCACACGGACTTCGGCGGGAGCCGAGCCAGCCGTTCGTTGATCGCCTGCAGCACGCTCAGGGGGACCGGGGCGGGCGACGCGGCTGCGCCCTTCCCGGCCAACGCCCAGCCCATCTCACTGACGAAGAAGGGATTGCCACCCGTGACCACGTGCACCCGAGCGACCTGTGCCGCTGGGATGTCGCGCCCGACCAGCGCGGCGAGCTGCTTGCCGACGGCTGCAGCGGCCAGACCTCGCAGATCGATCCGCCGGGTGACCGGCTCCCGGGCAAGTCCCGTGACGAGAATGTCGGGCACCGGCTCGGTGTCCCGGTGGTTGACCATCACCAGCAGTCGCTCGCGAGCCAGCGTGCGCACCACGTGGTGCAGGAGCAACAACGAGCCGTAATCCGCCCGGTGCGCGTCATCGAGCACGATGAGCCACGGTGCGCGCGCCGCAATCTCCCTCAGCAGCCGGGCGACCGCGTCGAACAGCCGGAACCGCTCCGCGCCCGAGCCGCTACCGCCCGGATCGCCGGCTGGAGCGTCGAACACGTCGGGTGCGAGCCGCACCAGGTCGGGGGTCAGCCCGAGCTCGTCGGCGATCTCAACGATGCCGACGCCGGCGGACATCGCCCGCAACACCTGGCGCCACGGCCAGTACGGGGGCGCGCCGCTTGACTCCGCGGCCGGCCCCCACGCGGCCGCAACGCCCCGCACCGCCGCCAGCCCAGTCAGCTCTTCTGCCATGCGGGTCTTGCCGATTCCCGGCTCGCCGCGGCACAGCACGACTCGTGGATGTGCGGCGAGAGCCGACTCGAGGTGTTCCACGAGCGCGGCCAGCTCCTGTTCGCGACCAACCAATTCGGTGCACATCAGCGACCACGCCTCCTCGGCAACGTAGCTGGCGTGGACCCGCTCGAGTAGGAAGAGACTCGTCCCAAACTGTAATGCTCGGTTCGAATAGCGAACAGGTGAGTGCGACTACCTGCGACTCAAGCACGGGCTTGGTGTTTTTTCTAGACTTAAGCCATGACCGAGATCGCTAAGCCCTTCTGGCGGGGTATCAATCACCTTGCCTTGATCACCAACGACATGGACGCCACCACGCGCTTCTGGCACGGGGTGCTCGGGGCGCGGCTCGTCGCGCACCTCGGCAACGAGTCGTACCGGCATTACTTCTTCGAGTTCGGTGACGAGCAGACGGTAGCGTTCTTCGAGTACCGCGGCGTCCCCATAGAACGGTTCCAAGTGCCGGCCGGGGTGCCGGACCGGCGCAAAGCCCAATTCGATCACCTGTCGTTCAACCTTCCTGATGAGCACGCCCTGGAGGAGCTGCAGGCCCGGCTGAAGTCGCACGGCTGCGAGGTGACCGACGTCATCGACCACGGTTTCGTACGCTCGATTTACTTCAACGACCCCAACGGGATCGCGCTCGAGGCATCCTGGTGGGTTGTCGACCCGACGGGCCGGATCGCCGACTACGACGATCCCACGTTGTTTTCCGACCCCGACCCGGTCGCGGCGGTGCGTGAGCTGGTCCGCGACGGGATAGTCGCTTCGGTGCCGCAGACGACGCTGTCCTCCGATGAAGTCGTCGACCCGGCTTAGTGACGCCGTAATCGCTGACCACGCGGGCGCGCAGAGCGGGGCTTCGACCAGCCCAGTTTAGCCACGTGGCGGGCAGGCGACACGGCGACACGCCGTAGCGCAGCTAGTCGTTACCCCAGCGCAGACACATCGACCGTGACGCCGAGTCCGGGGGTTCGTTAACGCGCCATGAGCCCTTCGCTGGCCACAGCCCTTGCTCACGCGCCCCTGGTCCGGCGTTTGCCGCGACGGGTCCGTGCAGCCCTGCTTACGGTCCATGTCACCGCTTCGGCCGGATGGCTCGGCCTCGACGGCGCGCTGGTCGTGCTAGAGGTGATCGGTTTGAACTCCGATGACCAGGCGTTGCGAACCGGGATCTCCGTCGCCATGGCCGCCATCGCTTGCTGGATACTGATCCCCTTGGTCTTCGCCTCGCTGTGCAGCGGGCTGGTCTTGGCCGTGGGAACACAATGGGGACTGGCGCGGCACTGGTGGTTGCTCGCCAAAACCGGGATCGCCGCCGTGCTGACCGCTACCGGGGTGGTGTTGATACTGCCGCGCCTGCCCCACGTGCTGGCCGGCGAGGGTGAGCCCCTCCAGCTCAGGACAGTGGCCTTGCGGTCGGTGGCGCTGGTGCTGTTGCTCACCGCGACGGGTCTGTCCGTGGTGAAGCCGTGGGGCAAGAGCCGGTTGGCGTGGTCGCGCAAGACCCAGGCAACCGAGACGGCCCCGGCCCCGGTGCCGGCCAAGGCGCGAACCGCTGACCCGCTGCTCGCGGTTCGCCCGAACGCCCTCGACCTCCGCATGCAGCAGGCACCGTCGGCTCAGCTGCACGCCTTGCGCGCGCTGCACGGTCAGCGCGGTCTCCGTACGTCGCCCGACGAGGCTGGCGCCCGCGGCTGCCGAGTGCTGGTCGTCGGATCACGGACATGGATCGATCCCACCGCCGTCGCCCCTACCGCCGCGGTCGCTCGACCGCAAGGTCGGGCAGTGCCCAAGGGCCATTGGCGGCGGTCGCCGCTGTTGAGTCGGTCAGTTGCCCGAATGCGGGCATGATCGCAGCGCAGCGGGACGGGGACCCCGGTCTACACAGACCGGGGTCCCCGCGTATTTGGCCATCTCGCTACCTGGACACCAGTGATGAGCGCGCTGAATGCCAACGGCTCCCTGGCGGCCGGCGGTTAAATAGCAGGATCTAGGCAGCTGTCAGTAATGGCATCGGCGAGCTGCATCCAACTCGTGTCGACCTAAACACCGCTGTGGTTTGATGCTGACCCGCCCCGTCCGTCGCGCCTTTTGTCACTTCCATTTCACGCCGTGTTTCCCGCGGTTTCCGCGAGGTTAGATGCGACGCCCTTGGTTTCCGGCCGTTCTTGCGGGGTCTTGTTCGGCTTTAGAATTCGATACTGTCAGGCATCGATCGGTGCCGTAGCGTTCAGCGGTGCATAGTTCGGTGACTATCCGTCTTCGGTTGTTACCGCTGCGCATTGTTGACGTCGGCTTCCGTAGCCCCATACCATCCGCGGCAGGCAATGAACAAAGCAGGAAACTCCGAGTTGGTATGGCATCGCCGATACGCTTTAACGGACCCTCTCGCCTGCTGTGGCCTACAAATTGCGACCGTTTCGGACGATTGACTGGACAAAGGCCGGCAATCTGCGGCGCCGGCCGGGTGGGATGAGCGGCGGTGTACCGCTGCCTTAGGTTCGAGATGAAATTGACTGGTGACCAGAAAGGAGGAATCATGGGCGGTTTAGTGGGTCCAATTCTGGGCAGTCTAGAGGGCATTCTTGGCGCTGTCCTTAAGGCCGTTAGCGGCCTGATTTCCAGCCTCGGGTAGACATCAGCCCGCAAACGAGCAACGGCCTCTTCGTGCGCTATGACAGTAGCGTCGGACTACTCCCATGGCAGGAGAGGCCGTTGCTCTCGCTGCGGTTTGCGGGGTCGGGTGGCATGCGCGCGGTCAGCCGCTCCACGATACCGGCGGCGAACCGATCATGACGTACGATGCGTAGCCCGGCGGACCGGACCAACTCGATCGGGCGCCGGCGGAGATGCTCCCCGCCGAGTGGCACGCTGACCAATTCCACGACGCCCTGGACGGCGCGCAGCGCCGGATGGGCGGCGGCGACGTGGTCGGCGAGGAGCAAGGTTGCGCCCGGACGCAACACCCGCACCATCTCCGCGACCGCCTGCTCGTGGTCGGGAATCCCGCACAGCGAGAACGTGCACACGACGGTGTCGAACGACGCGTCGGGCAAGTTGAGCGTTTCAGCGTTCTCGCATCGCAAGTCGACGGTTCGACCGAGCTCATGAGCGCGCCGCCGCGCGATCGCCAGCATGGCAGGGCTGAGATCGATACCGGTGAGTGCGACGCCACGCGGGTAGAGCCCGATGTTGAGCCCGGTGCCGATGGCCACTTCCAGGACCTGACCCGTCGCCTGCCCGCAGATCCACCGGCGGGTGTCCCGGAACAGCAGCCGGTCCAGCAACGCCATCTCGCGGTCGTAGGTGTGCGCATGCCGATTCCAGTAACGCTGCCAGCGTTGCCGCTGGCGAGGCGTCCAGACACGACGTCGGTCGGTCATAACTCGCCAGACTAGGACCTGTGGGTCAGATCAACCCTGCGTTCCCGGTTTCCGCTGGGGATGATGCAGAGGTGAACCTGACCCAGCTGTCGGCCGATGAGCTGACCCGCCACCGCGACCGGCTGCGCCGTGAGTATGCGGCGCTGCAGGCACGGGACCTCACTCTCGACCTCACCAGGGGCAAGCCCTCGGCCGAGCAGTTGGACCTGTCCGAGGCACTGCTGGAGCTGCCGGGAGCCGGCCGGCACCTGGCCGGCGACGGCACCGACACCCGCAATTACGGGGGCCTGCGTGGGCTGGTGGAGCTACGAAGGATCTTCGGCGAATTGCTCCAGGTACCTGCTGAGCAGCTGGTCGCGTTCGGTAACTCCAGCTTGGAGCTGATGCACGAGTGTCTGGTGCATGCGGTGCTGTTCGGGGTGCCCGGGTCGGTGCAGCCGTGGGGGATAGGTACTGGGACGGCGTTCGTCTGCCCGGTACCCGGTTATGACCGGCATTTCGCGCTGTGCGAGAAGCTGGGCATCGAAATGATCACCGTGCCGGTGGATGTGACCGGCCCGGACATGGCTGACGTGGAGCGGCTGGTTGCGGCGGACGCCAGGATAAAGGGCATCTGGTGTGTCCCCACGTACAGCAACCCGTCCGGTATCCGGTACGCCGAGCAGACCGTTGCCCGGTTGGCGCGGATGCGCACCGCGGCCGAGGACTTCCGGATCTTTTGGGACAACGCCTACGCCGTGCACCATCTGACCGAGGTGCGCCACGAGACCCCGGACATCTTGCAGCTGGCCGGAGCGGCCGGCAACGGCGACCGGCCGTTCGTGTTCGGCTCCACGTCGAAGATCACCTTGGCGGGTAGCGGGGTGGCCTTCTACGGAGCGTCGATGACCAATGTGGACTGGCTGACCGGGCATCTCGCCAAACGCACCATCGGGCCGGACAAGGTCAACCAGCTGCGCCACGCGCTGTTCCTGCAGACCGCGACCGGCGTGCACGCCCACATGGATCGGCACCGGGCGTTGCTGGCGCCGAAGTTCGATCTCGTCCAGCGCACGCTCACCAACCAACTCGGCGACCTCGGGGTGGCGACGTGGACCGCGCCCGAGGGCGGTTATTTCGTCACCCTTGACGTGCTGGCGGGTTGCGCCAGCCGAGTCGTCGCGCTGGCCGCCGGAGCCGGCATCGCGCTGACCGCAGCAGGCGCGCCGTTCCCGTACGGCAAGGACCCCGACGATCGGGTGATCCGGCTGGCACCCACCTACCCGCCGCTTGCGGAGCTGGCCGAGGCACTGGACGGGCTGGTGCTGTGCATCAAGTTGGCAGCCGTCGAGCACCTGATCGATGCTTCGGTCACGAGGTGATCGGCCCGGCGTCGACCTGGTCGTCGGGAATCTCGGTGCCGCAGTAGGCGCACTCGGTCGGCGGATCTGAGTCGGCGAGGCGGCCGCAGGACGGGCACACCCGCGACATCCAGCAGGCGGCGTCGCCGGCCTCGTCGGGTTCCGGTGCGGTCACGGAGATTCCTCGAGCACATCGGCCAGCACCGCGGCATGGCTGTGATCGATGTCCCTGCTCGCGGTCAGCAGGGTCAGCGGCCGATCGGCGGCGAGCTCGCGCAGCTGCGCCACCGCCGGCCGGCTGGCCGGTGCCGCAAGCTCGGCGCGGTAGCGGTCGCGAAACTGCGAGAACTTGTCCGGATCATGCGCGTACCACTTGCGCAGCTCGGTGGACGGGGCGGCACCTTTGATCCAGTCATCCAACTTGGCCGCCTCCTTGGACAGCCCTCGCGGCCATAGTCGGTCGACCAGCACCCGTGTCCCGTCTTCGCCAGTCGGGTGGTCGTAGACCCGCCGGATCCGGATTTCCGCATCAGTCATGACGATGTATTGCCCAACGGGGCCCGCTACATGCGTTCTGGCGCAGCGATTCCCAGCAGGTTCAGACCTTGCCGCAAGGTGCGGGCAGACAGCTGGCACAGCGCGATGCGGTTGGCGCGGACGGGTTCGTCCGCTGCCAGCACAGGGCAGGCTTCGTAGAAGTCGGTAAACGCTTTCGCGAGCTCGTAGAGGTGCCCGCAGAGCCGGTGCGGTTCCAAGACCCGGCCGACTTCGGTCAGGACGTCGCCGAACGCATCGGCAGCGAGGATGAGAGCCCGTTCCGCGGGGTGCAGCGGCAGCGCCGGGTCAACGTCAGTGTTGGCGTCACCGGCCTTGCGCAGGATGGAGCAGATTCGGGTGTGCGCGTACTGCAGGTACACCCCGGTGTTGCCGTTGAACGACACCATGCGCTCGACGTCGAACACGTAGTCCCTGGTGCGCGAGGTGGACAGATCTGCGTACTTGACTGCACCGATGCCGGCTTGCTCGGCGATCCGGCTCAACTCCTCGTCGGCGAGCTCGTGGACCTTCTCGGAGACGCTGGCCTTCGCCCGGTCGACGGCGGCATCCAGCAGCTCCATCAGCTTGACGGTGCCACCGGAGCGGGTTTTGAACGGCCGCCCGTCCGGGCCGAGCACGGTGCCGTAGCTGACGTGGGTGGCCTCGATACCGTCGGTGAGCCAGCCGGCCCGGCGCGCCGCCTCGAAGATCAGCCGGAAGTGCAGGGACTGGCGGGCGTCGACCACGTAGAGAATGCGGTCGGCTTTGAGGTCGCGGATGCGGTAGCGGATGGTCGCCAAGTCGGTGGTGTCGTAGCCGTAGCCGCCGTCTTGCTTGCGCACCATGAGCGTGACCGGATTGCCGTCGGGGCCGGTGACCTCATGGGAAAACATTACGAGCGCGCCGTCGCTGTCCACCGCGATACCGGCGGTGGCCAGCTCGTCGACGACCTCGGGGAGCATGGCGTTGTAGCAGGATTCGCCGTCGGCATCCTCGGGCTCCAGCAGCACGCCGAGCCGGTGGTAGATCTCTTCGAACGCGAACTCCGATTCGCTGACGATCTCCTTCCAGCGGGCGACGGTGTCCTCGTCACCGGCCTGCAACGCCACGACCCGGGCTCGGGCCCGCTCGGCGAAGGCGGGGTCGGCGTCGAAAGCGGCGCGGGCAGCGCGGTAGAGGTCATCCAGTGCCGACACGGTCGAGGTGCCGGCGCCGAGTTGATCGTGGTGCCAGCTGGCGTCGGGGTGCTCATCGAGGTACTGGATGAGCATCCCGAACTGGGTGCCCCAGTCGCCGAGGTGGTTCTGGCGGATCACGTCTGCGCCGAGAAAGCCCAGCACGCGGACCAGGCAGTCACCGATGATGGTGGTGCGCAGGTGGCCGACGTGCATCTCCTTGGCGATGTTGGGTCCGGAGTAGTCGATGACAGTGCGCCGACCTTGCTCGGGGCTGCCGACGCCCAGCCGCGAGCTGGTCAGCCGGGTACTGACCTGCCGCCACAGCGCCGACTCGGCAAGCGTCAGGTTCAAAAATCCCGGCCCGGAGATGGTGACGTCGGCCACCGCGGTGCCGGGATCAGCGCGCAACGCCTCGGACACGGTGGCGGCCAGTTCGGTGGGCCTGGTACGGACTCGTTTGGCCAGCGCCAGCGCGGCGTTGGACTGGAAGTCAGCGTGCTCGGAGCGGCGCACCACGGGGTCAGCGCCGGATACTTCGGGAACCGCTCGAGTGATCGCGCCGGACACCGCGACTTCGACAAGCCTGATCAGCGAGGGCACCTCGTGCTCAGTCAACCGCGTCGTCCTCCTTGGCCTGGCGTGTCCGCGCCCGGTGTGCCCCGTCATTGTCTCAGCGCGTGAACCCCGCACGCCCGCGGCATCGCGCTGGCTTTGCGGTGGCGAACACGGTGTGTAGACGATACAAAGACATCGCCGGGCTGCGACGGCTCGCCGCACGAACATCGCGGATCAGCGGAGGGCACGTGTACATCTGGCCTGGCAGGTCGTACCCGCTCGGTGCGACCTATGACGGTGGTGGGACCAACTTCTCCATTTTCTCCGAGGCCGCGCACCGCATCGAGCTGTGCCTGTTCGACGACCGCGGCAAGGAGACGCGGATCACGCTTCCCGAGCGCGATGGTCTGGTCTGGCACGGCTACCTACCGCGGGTGGGCCCGGGCCAGCGATACGCCTACCGGGTGCACGGCCCGTACGACCCGGCGGCGGGTCTGCGGTGCAACCCGAGCAAGTTGCTGCTCGACCCGTATGCCAAGGCGATCGACGGCCGCATCAAGTGGAACGAGGCGCTGTTTGCGTACCGGTTCGGTGACCCGGATTCTTACAACGACGCCGACTCAGCGCCGTACGCGATGACCTCCGTGGTGATAAATCCGTTCTTCGATTGGAGCGACGATCGGCCCCCGCGCATTCCCTATCACGAGACGGTGATTTACGAGGCGCATGTCAAGGGCATGACCATGCTGCACCCGCGTATACCTGACGATGTCCGCGGCACCTACGCCGGCATCGCGCACCCAGTGATGATCAAGCACTTCCGTGATCTCGGGGTGACCGCGGTCGAGCTGATGCCGGTGCACCAGTTCGTGCATGATTCCACGCTGGTGGATCGTGGCCTGTCCAATTACTGGGGCTACAACACCATCGGGTTCTTCGCTCCGCACAATGACTACGCCTGTTTCGGCACCCGTGGCCAGCAGGTGCAGGAATTCAAGTCCATGGTTCGTGCGCTTCATGAGGCGGGGATCGAGGTCATTCTCGATGTCGTCTACAACCACACCGCCGAAGGCAATCACCTCGGACCAACGCTGTCGTTCCGGGGTATCGACAATCCGGCCTACTATCGACTGGTTGAGGGCGACGCTAAGCACTACTACGACACCACCGGCACCGGGAACAGTCTCAACGTCCGCCACCCAGAGTCACTGCGGTTGATCATGGATTCGCTACGGTACTGGGTGATCGACATGCACGTGGACGGTTTCCGGTTCGATCTGGCGGCCACGCTGGCCAGAGAGTTCCACGAGGTAGATCGGCTGGCGGCATTCTTCGACTTGGTCAACCAGGATCCAGTGGTCAGCCAGGTGAAGCTGATCGCGGAACCGTGGGACGTCGGCGAGGGTGGCTACCAGGTCGGTCGGTTCCCGCCGTTGTGGACCGAGTGGAACGGCAAGTACCGCGACACCGTGCGCGATTTCTGGCGCGGCGAACCGGCCACGCTCGCCGAGTTCGCCTCCCGATTCACCGGCTCGTCGGATCTTTACGAGGCGGATAGCCGCCGACCCATCGCATCGATCAATTTCGTGACTGCACATGACGGGTTCACGCTGAACGACCTGGTATCCTACAATCACAAGCACAATGAGGACAACGGCGAGGGCAACCGCGACGGAGAAAGCCACAACCGGTCGTGGAACTGTGGTGTCGAGGGTCCGTCCGAAGACGGCAAGATCGTCGCATTGCGGGAACGCCAGAAACGCAATATGCTGACCACCCTGTTGCTTTCCCAGGGTGTCCCTATGCTTGCGCACGGCGACGAACTAGGCCGCACGCAGTATGGCAACAACAACGTCTACTGCCAGGACAGCAAGATCAGCTGGGTGGATTGGGACGACGCCCGCCAGCACTCGGTCCTCACCGAATTCACCGCCGCGCTGACCCGGCTGCGTGCCGCTCACCCGGTATTTCGCCGGCGCCGGTTCTTCCAGGGCCGCCCGATCCGCGGCTCCAACATCGAGGACATCGCCTGGCTACGTCCGGACGGGCAACAGATGAGCGATGAGGACTGGAATGCCGGGTTCGCCAAGACCGTCGGGATATTCCTCAACGGCCGGGGCATTCCCGAACGCGATGCTCTCGGCGAACGGATCAGCGACGACTCCTTCCTACTCCTCATCAATGCCCATCACCGGCAGATCACCTTCACTCTGCCTGACGTCACGTATGGCGGGAGCTGGGAGATCGTGGTGGATACCGCTGATCCGCTGCTGGCCAATGCCAGGCGCAAGCAGCGTGATGCCGTTGCCGGCGGCCGGCTGCGAGTGCAGGCCCGGGCGATCCTTGTGCTGCGTTGCCAGTACTGAATCTGCTCATAACCATTGCGCGACACCGCGGTGTCCGGAGCAGGTACCTTGCCGGTGTTGGCTGAAGCTGTAGGTGCCGTCATTGCACCGAGCAGTGGCACCAGGCGGTGGTGCGGCCGCTTGTTGTGGCCGGTGCACGCAGTTGCCGTCACTGTTGCGGTAATAGTCCCCGTCGCAAGAACTGCTTTCCTGCACTGAACTGGCAGGAGCTGACCTGGTATGTGGGGCTACCGCGATTGCGGGCGCCGGTACTGGGCGTGGAGCTGGTGGCGCCAACCGTGGTGCTGCTTGCACCGATTTGATAGGAATGAGCGGCGTGGTCGCCGAAGTAGTCGGACGCGGCACCGGCGTCGGATCAGGCACCGATGCTTGGTTCGCCGACGGCGCCGCAGAATTGCTGCCGACCACCGTGGAAAGCTGCGAACCGGTTGGTTGCGCCGTGGTCTCATTCTGGCATCCGGCTACCGATGCGCCGCTTACAAAAACTGCGCTGCAAATTGCCAACGAGGCTAGTATTTTTCGGCTTCTGGCGTGTGGCCCTATTGGTGACATGCTCGCTTTTCGTCAAACGACTCCCGAGCGTTACAGCTGTAACGACGCATGCCGCGGCACCGATAGAGCGTGCGCAAATTGCCGCCGGATTTTCGTTACCGATGATCCACACGTGGTGTGGCGCCCGGTGCGGGCCTTCGAGTGGTTCGTAGGCAGAATGACGGATGTGGGTACAAGATCATTTGCCGAGTACCTGTCCGGTGTGGATGAGTCGTCGCTCACCGCGTTGCTCCAAGCCCGCCCGGATGCCCTGGTGCAGCCGGTTCCCCGGGGGTTCAGCCAACTTGCGCAGCGGCTGGGCGGTGCCGAGTCGCTGGCCGTTGCCTTGCGCTCGGTGAACCGGGATACCGTGATCGTCGGTCAGGCCATCGCCGCGCTGGGTCCAGCGGCGACAGTGCCGGTCATGATCCGGTTGTTGGGTGCCTCGGAGCAATCGGTGCGTGCTGCAGTAGGCGAGCTATGCAGGTGCGGACTGGCCTGGGACAGCGCCGGGGTCTGGTACCTGCCGGAACGGCTGGCGGCGCACTGGCTGGGGGAGATAGGTGGCGGCAGGCCACTGGCAAAGATCGCCGCATCGGTTCTGGCCGACGACTTGAGAGTGGCGGTCCGCGCCTTCGGTGCCGCGGCCGATGGTCTGCGCAAACCGGAGCTGGCAGCCCGCTTGGCGGAGTTCATGGCGGATCTGCCGGTGCTGGTCAGGGTGATTGCAGAGTTGCCGGCGCCGGTCAGAGATCGACTCGGGCAGTACCGGTGTAGCCCGTACAGCCACTACTCAGGTCGCTCCAAGCCGGGTGCCGGCGATCGTGATCCGACCCAACTGCTGGTCGCGGCCGGCCTGCTGCTGCCGGTCAACTACGGGCTTGAGCTACCCCGGGAGGTGGCGGTCGCCAGTTGGTTGGCTGAGCGGGAGCTGCACCTGACCGGGCGGCCGGACATCCCTGCGGTCGCTGCCGACGAGGCAGCGGTGTGCCGGGCTGCGCAGGCCGCTGCCCAGGAGGCAGTGCGTGGGATGACGACCCTGCTCGATGAGATGGGTGCAACGCCGATCGCGGCTTTGAAGAGTGGCGGTGTCGGGCTTCGGGAACGAGCCCGGGTTGCCAAGCGGCTGCAAATCACCGACGACGTCCTGGTGCTGTGGATCGACTTGGCGTACGCCGCTGGCTTGCTGGGCCGAGTCGACACCGGGTATGCGCCCACGCAGGTCTACCGGGAATGGCGCGCTGCGCCACCAGCCATGCGGTGGGCGGTGCTGGTGGGGGCGTGGTTCTGGCTGGAGCACGCGCCGACCTGCCGGGAGGTCCCGGGGGACAAGGACCTTCCGCCGCCATTGCCGTTAGAGTCCACCGCTGGACTGCTGCGGCGTGCGCTTCTCTCGGCTGCGGGCGTGGGCGCCTCGGTGCGGGCGGCGGGCAAGGAGATCGACTGGTTTTTCCCACTGCACGGGTACGACGCCGGCCAGCGAGCGAGGAAAGTGGCTGCGGCCGTCCGCGAGGCCGAGCTGCTCGGTGTAGTTGCCAGCGACGTGGTGTCCGAGCTCGGCGAGCATCTGCTGGCGACGGCCGGGTCCGGCCCCGAGGACGGGCTGGACGAGCTGGTCCGGCGATGCACCGCGCTGCTTCCCGAGACCCCGTGCAGCGTGATCTTGCAGTCGGATCTCACCGCGGTGATCTCCGGCGAGCCCAGCGCGGCGTTGTCGCAGCTGCTCAATGACGCGGCCGTCGCCGAGAGCCACGGGGCCGCTAGAACATGGCGGTTTACCCCGGCCAGCGTACGGGCCGCGTTAGACACCGGCTGGAGCGCTGAGGACCTGCTCGCGGAGCTCGCCGCCGTAACAGGCCGGCCAGTTCCACAGCCACTGGAGTATCTGATCTGCGATGCTGCTCGCCGGCACGGACAGGTCCGGGTACGCGGCATGCGCTCCTGCGTCATCGCCGACGAAACCTTGATCACCGAGATGCTGCACACTCGATCTCTCGCCAAGCTGCATTTCAGCCGACTGGCTTCGACTGTCCTGTCCAGCCCATCAGGTCTCGACGATGTGCTGGCCCGGTTGCGTGAGGCGGGCCTGTCCCCGATCGCCGAAGACGCCCAGGGCGCGGTGATAGTGGAGGCTCGCCACGAACACCAAGCACCGGCGCTCAATCGTGCGTACGCCACGCAGCCGCGGTCAGCGCTGTCCGCTAACGAGCTGGCCCGTCGGTTGATGGCCGACCCCCACGGCACAACTCACAGCGTCGGCCTGGAGTCCAATACGTTCGAGTTGCTGGCACAGCTCAACTGTCATCTAGACGACGCTGAACTGGAACTCCTGTCCGACGCCGTGGATCACCACAACGATGTGCTCATCACCTACCGTGACAAGAACGGTAGCCGCAGCACCCGCGCGATCCGGCCGCACCAGCTCTACGGCAGATGGCTCGACTCCTGGTGCCATCTGCGCAACGCCCAACGCGACTTCACCATCGCCAACATCGAGGCGGTCAGCCCCGCGAACTGAACGCCTCGTCAGAACGGCGGAGGCTCATCCGGGGCAGGAGGAGGCTGCGGGGTGGCTTCGGTGATGGGTGGTGGTTCATGCGTCCACGTGTGCCCGCTGGGGCTGGTCCAGATGAGGGTGCCGTGGTCGCCTTGGCGGACTGACCAGCCGGGGGTGTGTTTCGTTCGGTGGTGCCGCCGGCAGTAGCCGTCAAGATTGTGCTCGTTGGTGGGCCCGGTACCTGCGCTGGGGTTGTGCGGTTCGCGGTGGTCGAGGTCGCCGCGGTGAACTGGTCGCAGGCACGACGGGAAGCCACAGATGGGTGTCCGGGTCACAACCAGGTCGCGCAGCGCGGCCGGCGGCCGGTAGACAGTGGTTCCGTAGTCGGTGGGTGCGCCGGTGGCCGGATCAGTGAGGATCCGCCGCCAGGTGCCCTGCGCAGCCAGTTCTCGGGCCTGCTCTGCGGTGATCGTGCCATAACCGGCGAGCTCACCAGGTTGTTCGTCGATCCCGAACAGGGTGCTGAAAGGCACTGTGACCCGTATCTGAACACCGACGCGAGACCGCCGACGCCTGGCGCGGCGACGCTCGGACCGGGACATGCGGGCTTCACGGGTGCGGGTGCCGGCGCTGAGATAGCCCGCCGATCCGCAGACCAGATCCACCAGGGCGTCGGCGCGGCGAGCCGGCAGCGTCCGGTCGTCGCCGGCGCCGCCGGTGGCCCGGGCGTATTCGTCTAGTACCCCGTACACCCCGACCGCTTCGCCGGCGGGCAGGCACGCCGAGATCATCGCCATGCCGTCCGGCAACTCCCACAACGACACTCCTCGCTCGCGCTTGGCCGCCTGGTGGCGCCGGCGCACCGCCACGGGGTCGGTCTTTGCCACCGCCCTGCGCACCGATCGCCGTAGTTGACCTGGAGTCTGGGTGGTGGCCCGTTGCAGCACGCGGCTTTCCACCCCGCCGGCTTGGTCGGCGGAGAGTTGCTCGGTTTGCTCGGCGATGATCCGTGCCTTGCATAAGGTGATCCGCCCGGCAGCCAGCGCGGCCATCGTGGCTGGGAACCGCCCGGTGAGAGTCAGCGCATCATCGAGCCGCGAGCTAGCGGTGACTGGCGCGATGCGAAGCATCAGCGAAATCTCCGCTGCCGCAGACTCCAGCCCGTCGAGATGCGCCACTTCCGGAGCCACCGGCTGCCCCGAAGCCTTCATCGCGGCGCCTTCCTCAGCGTGGCGGGCTGCGTCCTTCTCTGCGGCGTGGGCGAAGATCGCCATCTCCCGCAGCTGGTTGGCCTGTGCCCAGGCCACCACGCGTTCCCAGGAGCCGATGCGCTCCAGTCGTTCCCATTGCGGGCCTTCCCCGGCCTGGCGCTCCAGCGTGTCGGCGAGCAGACCATCGGGCAAGTAGGACGACCACTGCGGACCTGGCCCAGGATCGAAATCGAGCGAGTCCACCTCTTCTGGGATCTCTTCCGGGATTTCCTCCGGGGCGACCAGCTCAGCACAATCGAACATATGTTCGACATTACTCGAAGGTGATGAGAAGGGCAACCGATCACCAGCGCCTGGGTTCAGGGAGCGATGTTGGTCGTGGCTGAGGTAAGCGGGGATGGTGTGCGGCGAGGTGCTGATCGCGCCGATGTGACCGTCCGGGCGAACCAGTACGAACGTCCCGTTGGCTACGTCGTAGCCGGCGCACATGCTGAGAGTGTGGACTGGCACGCCACAGCTGAAATCACTGGCCACCTGACCAAAGCCGAGCAGCGTGAAGTCCGGACCCCGAAACAGGTCAAACAGCCGGGTTCCGTCGTCGAGTACACCGTCCGGTGCGCGGTCGCCGGCGCGCAGCTCACCGGGAGCGGGTCGATCGTCCACGGCCAGCGGGCCCTCGCGGTAGCTGATGTCGAGCTGGTGTAGCGCGGGCACCGCAACCGAAGCAGGCTGGAAGTCGCGCCGGTGCGCCACGGTGCTCAGGCCAAGCACCCCGGCGGCCACTGGCTGACGTTCGGCTTGGTAGCTGTCGAGCAGTGCGTCCGGTGCCCCGGCCAGTACGCCAGCCAACTTCCAACCCAAGTTGTAGCTGTCCTGGACGCTGGTGTTCAGACCCTGCCCGCTGGCCGAAGAATGCACGTGCGCGGCATCGCCGGCGAGCAGCACCCGGTTGACCCGGTATCGCTGGGCTAGTCGGACGTTGACCTGATAGAGCGAGATCCAGCGCAGGTCGTGCAGCCGGATGTCGCTGCGTCCGGAACGTTGCTCGAGTAGCGCGCGTACCGAGTCCAGGGTCAATGCGGGCGCCTCGTCGGCCGCCATCGACACGACGAACTGGTAATAGGGACTGGAAGGTAGGTTCCACAGCGAGAAGCGGCTTGTGACGTTGCCGCCGCGGGTGAGCAGGTGGCAGAACACGCCGTCTAAGCCATCGACCCGCACGTCACCGATCAACGTGCGCTCCGTATCGAAGGTCTCCCCGGCGAAGCCGACCAGGTAACGAGCCCGGATCGGGCCGCCGGTGGTGACCGCGTCGACCTCGCCCACTCCGTGGGTGAAGCCGGTGAGCTCGGTCTCCAGCTCGACTTTGCCACCCAGCTCGGTGAACCGCTCGGCCAGGATCCGGTCGGTCCGCCACTGCGGGATCAGCCAGACGTCGGGGTAGGGCACGGCCGGATTGGACGGTAGCAGCGGCACGCCGAGCATCTCATACACGCTGCGTTCCCAGATCACCCGCGCGCCGTCGTAACACCGGAAACAAGGGAACACCGCACCAGCGGCACGCACTGCGTCGATCACACCGAGGTCGTCGAACACCTCCTGGGTGCGCGGCTGCAACCCCTTAGCCCGCGACCCGACGAACAACTGAGTCGAACGGTCGATCAACCGACACTCCACGCCCCGGCGGGCCAGGTCGCAGGCCAGCGTGAGACCGGCCGGCCCAGCACCGACGATCAGGACATCAAGCACGCCCACCAGGCTCCTTGGAACGTCCGAGAGCGGTGAGCAGTGCGGTGATCGCTGCCGTGCCGGTGGCCAGGGTGGAGAAACCCTCGTGCATCTCGCGGCCCTGCTCGTCGAGCATGCGTAGCCCAGCGCGGACCTCGGAGACCGGTGCGGCGGCAGCGTCAGAGCCGGCCATGTGCCGGGATCGTGCTGTCGATGCGTGGTCAGCCGAACTCGCCGGTGCATGCGGCGCCGGCGAAGGCGGTCCACGCGGGTAGGGGGACGGCCAGCACGCTGCCGGTCGGGTTCTTGGAGTCGCGCACGGCAACGATGCCAGCGGCGACGGCGACCTCGATGCAGTTAGCTTGGTCGGTGCTGCGGCTGCTTTTTCGCCAGCGGGCGCCGCTGAGGTCCAGCGGAGGCATCGCGGGCTCCTCTCCGATGCTCATGCACCCCTACGCGGCCCCGCGGCTTCAGCGGAGTTCGGCGGCGATCTGGGTGATCAGCTCGGCTGTTGCAGCGGGTGCAAGGGCTGCATGCAGGATATTCCCCAGCGCCACCCGATAGGCAGCCAGATCGGTCTCTTCCTCCAGGAATAGCACCGTGCTGTGGTTCTCCAGGTAGACCAGCGCTGGGTCGTCGGCGAACTCGAGAATCACGAAGGGCCCGCGCAGGCCGGCATGCGCGCCTGCCGCCAGCGGCACTACTCGCACGGTTACGTGCGGTTGTTCGGCCACCCCAAGCAGGTGGTGTAGTTGCCGGTGCATCACACCCGGCCCGCCGACGGGGCGGCGCAGCGCGCCCTCGTCCACCACCGCGAAGAAGTGTGGCGCGGTGGCCCGGCTCAACACCGTTTGGCGGGCCATCCGGGCGGCGACGAGATTGTCCAGCTCGGCCTCCGACACAGTGGGGGCGACGCCGTGAATCAGCGCGCGTGCGTACTCGGCGGTCTGCAACAGGCCGGGGACGACCAGGGCCTCGTAGTTCTGCACGCGGGTGGCTTTGGCTTCGAAGTCGATCAGACTGCGCCACAGTTGGGGCAGCCCCGGCTGGCGGGTCCACCAGCCGCGTTCCTCAGACCGTCGCACCAGGTCGAGCAACTCGTCTCGAGTG
>DASUVX010000153.1:0-9710 GCA_036378735.1 Pseudonocardiaceae bacterium
ATCCTCAAGGAGCGGATGTTCGGGCTGACCGGCCCGGAGGGCAACCACGGTGAGGACGTCAAGGACTACTGGTGGTACCTGGACTCCACCCCCACCCATTCCTGGATGACCTGGCGCTATCACTACCCGCAGCGGCCGTTCCCCTACACCGACCTGGTGGCCGAAAACCGCCGCCGGAGCAAGGATGCACCGGAATACGAGCTGGTCGACACAGGAGTGTTCGCCGAAGATCGATATTGGGCGGTGACGGTCGACTACGCCAAGGCCGGTCCGACCGATCTGTGTCTGCGGATCACTGTGGACAACCGGGGCCCACAGGCGTCGACGCTGCACGTGCTGCCGACGCTGTGGTTCCGCAACACGTGGTCGTGGGGCCTGCACCGGCAGGAAGATGTGCCGCAGATCCGGGCCGGGGACGGCTCGACGCTCGTCGCGCGGCACAAGCAGCTGGGTCCGCTGGTCCTGGCCGGCGACGGTGCAGCCCAGGCGCTGCTGTGCGACAACGAGACGAACACCCAGCGGCTCTACGGCGTGCGGGGCCGCTCGGAATACCCCAAGGACGGCATCAACGATCACGTGCTGACCGGCGCCGCGACTGTCAACCCGGACGGGGTCGGCACCAAAGGCGCCCTGTGGTACCGGCTTGACGTGGCCGCCGGCGCCCAGGCGGTGATCCGGCTGCGGCTGACCGCCGGGGACGGGGCCGGAGCGCTGGGGCCCGAGTTCAATGACGTGATGACCGCCCGGCGCGCCGACGCCGACGAGTTCTACCGGGCGCTGACGCCGGCCGAGGCCTCCGACGAGGATGCGATGGTGCTGCGGCAGGCGATGGCCGGGATGTTGTGGGGCAAGCAGTTCTTCCACTATGACGTGGCGCGCTGGCTCGACGGCGATCCCGCCGGACCGCCGCCGCCCCGGCAGCGCCAGCACGGGCGCAACTCCGCCTGGCGCCACCTCAACAACCACGACGTCATCTCGATGCCGGATCCGTGGGAATACCCCTGGTACGCGGCGTGGGACCTGGCCTTTCACTGCGTGCCGCTGGCGCGGCTGGACCCGACCTTCGCCAAGGAGCAGCTGCTGTTGCTGCTCCGCGAGTGGTACATGCATCCGGGCGGGCAGTTGCCTGCCTACGAGTGGGCCTTCGGCGACGTCAACCCCCCGGTGCATGCCTGGGCCGCGCTGCGGGTCTTCGAAAACGACGGCTCCCGCGACTTCGACTTCCTGGCCCGGGTGTTGCACAAGCTGCTGCTGAACTTCACCTGGTGGGTCAACCGCAAGGACAGCGAGGGCAACAACGTCTTCGAGGGTGGCTTCCTCGGCTTGGACAACATCGGGCCGATCGACCGGTCCGCGGCGCTGCCACTGGCCGGGGTCCTGGAGCAGAGCGACGGCACAGCCTGGATGGCGATGTACTGCCTGAACCTGCTGGAGATGGCCCTGGTGCTGGCCGAGCACGACCGCACCTACGAAGATCTGGCCACCAAGTTCTTCGAGCATTTCGCGCTGATCGCCGCGGCGGCTCACGACGGCTTGTGGGATCCCACCGACGGCTTCTTCTACGACGTGCTGTCAGCGGCCGACGGGCGGCGGATCCCGCTGCGGGTGCGCTCGCTGGTGGGGCTGCTGCCGCTGTGCGCGACCACGACGTTAGGCACTGCGACCTTGGAGCGTCTACCGGACTTCGCCGGGCGGGTGCGCTGGTTTCTCACCAACCTGCCGCAGTACGCCGGCGTGGTGGGCCAGACCCACGTCCGGGACGGTGCAGAGGGGCGGCTGCTGTCCATGGTGGGCCAGGAACAGCTGCGGCGGATCCTCGAGCCCATGCTGTCCGAGCAGGAGTTTCTCTCTCCGCACGGGCTGCGGTCGGTCTCGCGCCGGCACCGCGATGCGCCGTTCGTGCTCGACCTGCCTGAGCTGCACGCGTCTGTCGACTACGAACCCGCCGAGTCGACCAGCGGCTTGTTCGGCGGCAACTCCAACTGGCGCGGGCCGGTGTGGTTCCCGGTCAATTACCTGATTATCGAGGCGATCGGGCGGTTCGCCCGGTTCTTCGGCGACGACTTCATCGTCGAGCACCCGACCGGTTCCGGCGTGAAGCGGACGCTGGCCGAGGTCGCCGCCGACCTGAACGACCGGCTGATCAGCACCTTCCGCAACGACCCTGCCGGGCGCCGGCCGGTCTTCGGCGGCTACGAGCTGTTCCAGACCGATCCGCACTGGCACGACCAGCTGTGGTTCCACGAGTACTTCCACGGCGACACCGGAGCCGGGCTGGGGGCGTCGCACCAGACCGGTTGGACGGGCCTCGTCGCGGCCTGCTTGCTGCACCGCCCTGACCCCGCCGCCGGCTGAGGGTGCCGGGGCGGGGGTTTACCCCCGCTTCGAAACGGGGGTGTGCTCCGCTGGTCAGGGGGTTTGCTCGATCGTTTCCGCGCTGCTGGGCGCGCACCCTGATAGCAGGCCAACACGATCGGGACACAAACGAGAGCCCGGGCCTCGATATCAGGGAGCCACAAATGTCCAGCTACAAGTTCAGCCACGGTCACCACCACGGCCACGACTATCACTACGACTACCACTACGACTACGACCGCAGCTACGACTACTGCGACTACGACCGGTACTACAAGGAATCGCACTACAAGCATTACAACGACCATCACCACGACGGCCACCACGACTCCTCGCACCACATGGCCCACCACTGAGCTGAGTATCCGACAGGAGTGCTTAACAGGATGGAATGAGGGGAGTAGGTCATGTCCACGCAGCAGGCGTCGAGTAGCGGCGTTGTTCAGGCAATGGAGATCGTCGATCTGACCATTGCTCAGGCCCACGAAGCCGAGCGAAGTGATCTCGTCCAGCGGCTCTCGGATGCTCGCCGCCTGCTCGTGGATTCCCCTGTCACGGTGCACGTCGTTGGCGGTCTCCAGCAGGGCAAGAGCTCCCTGATGGATGTGCTGATCGGCTCGGTCGGCGCGGCCGTGCCGGCCCGCCGGCGGCCAACCGATCGGTCCGACGAGGTGCGGATCGACCTGCCGGCCGGGCAGCTCATTCTGGTCGAGGCGGCGGCCATGGGCACCGGTGCATTGCCGCCAATCGGGCGGGCGCATGCAGTGCTGTTCGTCTCCGACGCTTCCAGTGAGCTGACTCGCGCCGAGATTGAGTGCTTGCACACGATGCAGGATTTGTGCCCGACGATCATTTTCGTCCTCGCCAAGATTGATGGGAATGTCCAATGGCGCCAGGTTCTCGAGCGCGATAATGCGCTATTGAACGAGGCCGGGATCGGCGTCGACGCCGTGGCCGTGTCGGCGACGCTGTGCACGCAGGGTCAGCGCGCCGGCGACGACGAACTCGCCCGGATGTCAGGTGTCGCAAAAGTGCTCGAGGCCCTCGAGCGAATCGCCGCCGACGCCGAACGGACCAGCCTGCGCGCGGTCGCCAACCACGTGCTGTTCGCGCTGGATCAACTCGCCGAGATGCTGCAATCCCGCCGATCCGGGCTGGTGCGGCCCGGGCGGTCTGCTCAGGCGCGCGCCGCGGCTCGGCACGCCGAGGAACGCCTGGACGACGTGCGCACCAGCTCGGTGCGGTGGCAGAAGTTGCTCCGGGACAGCTTCGCCACCGTCACCTCGGACGTCGACTTCGATCTGCGGCAACGCATGCAGGGCGTGCTGGCCCAAGCCGAGCACACCATCGAGCACAACGATCCTGCCAACAACTGGGATGAGTTCGCCGGCTGGCTGCGCGAACGGCTGACCTTTGAGGCCCAGGCCAACAACGACCTCGCGGTCACGTCGAGCAGGACCGTCTCGCTGGAAGCCGCCAAACACATTGCACCGGGCGAAATGCACATCGTCGACCCTCCGCAGGCCACCATCGTGACGGATTTGCCTACCGCGCTCACCGCCGATCAAGCGTTGGGCTCCTCGCGGGTCGGTATCAGTGCCGTAGTGAACATCGCCTTGCGGGCCTATATGGGATTCGTGATGTTCTACCTACTCACCAGGTTGACCGAGCTGACCCTGCCGATGATCTTGTCGCTGGTACCCACCCTGCTCATGGGCGGCCTCGCGGTCGTCGAAGAACGCAACCGCCGGCGGGACAAACGCCGGGAGCAGGCGAGTACCACGGTGCGTAGTTACATCACCGACTTCAGCATGAGGGTCACCAAGGAATCCCGGGACCTGCTTCGCCAACTCGAGCAAGACCTGCGAGACGCCTATGGCGCGCGCAGTGAGCAGATGCAGCGGTCGCTGACCGATACTCGGAACCTGTCCCAGCGCACACTCAAAGAACTCGAGCAGGCGCCCGCGCTGCTCAGGCAGATCGACACCGATCTCGCGCTACTCGGCAACCTCCGGAGCCGTGCCAGCGCAATCATCCCCACCGCCCTACTAACCCCACCCCGGCCCGCTAACCCCACCCCGGCCCGCTAGCCGTCCCGGCCCGCTCACCCCAGTCCGCTCACCCCGACATGGAGACATATCGGGGTGAGCGGACCGGGTTTGACCCCGATATGTCTCCATGTCGGGGCGAGTGGCAACAGGGAGTCAGCTGGTGTCGGCTTGGGCCAGTAGGCGCTCGCAGGTCCGTACCAGCACCTCAGCGACGTCCCGGACGGCCCTTGTGGAGGCCGGATGGGACGCTCGGCGTTGCCAGCGGGCCAGCTGCTGCCCGGCCGCCTGGCGCACCTGCGTGGTATCGGCGTCGGCTGTCAACCCGAGCCTGGCCCTCGGTTCAGCGCCGGCCGCCCCCAGCAGTTCTTCAGCCAGCTGGCGCTCCTCGGAGGTCAACGGCAACGTGCCGGATCGCAGCTCCTCGAGTAACTCCATCTCGGTCAGCTCGGGGGTTTCCGAACGGATCTGCTCGACCTGGTAGCGCAGCTTGATCACCCGGTCACCGCTGCGCGGGGAGGCCCGCAGGAGGGCGTCGAGCGCCCGCAATACCGAGCTGGCCTGGCGTACTCCGGCGCGCCCGGCCAGTTGCGCTTGCAGCTCCCGCAACTGCTCGCTGTCCGCGCTTGCATCGTAGAGCGTCCGCGCCTCACGGACGAGCTCGCGGACCCTGTCTAGCAGGTCCCGCTGGCGAGGCAGCGGGACAGACCCTTCGACCGTTGTGCCGGCGGCGGGGACCGATCTGATCGCCAGCGTGCCGCCCACGGAGACGATCCGGGCAGTGACGTTGCGCAACCCGCGCCCTACGGGTGCGCCGTCGCCGGACTCCGACACAAAACCCGGCCCGTCGTCGTGGACGGTGAAGCGCAGGACGCCGTCCGTCTCACCGAGGCGAACTCCGACGGGGGCTCCCGGTGCGTGCTTGCGGGCGTTGTTCACCGCCTCGAGGCAACAGAAGTACACGGCTGCCTCGATCTCCGGTGGGAACCGGCGGCCGGACAGTGCCCCGGGTGCCGTCACGGTTATCGGTGGGTGCGCGCCGGACAGATCGGAATTCAGTGCCGCGATGAGCCCACGCTCGGTCAGCAGGATGGAGGAGACCCCGGTCGCGGTCTCCGCGAGCACCGCCTCGGCGCTGTCGATCTGGGTGACGAGCCGGCTCAGCCCTTCCCGGGCCTGGTCGAATTGCTCGCTTGCCACTCCGTGTTCGACCAGACCCAGCGTCATCCGCAGCGAGACCAGATGGTGCTGTGCGCCATCGTGCAGATTGCGCTCTATCCGTCGCCGCTCGCCATCCATTTCGGCCACCGCCTGCCGCCGGGCGACTGCGATCTCCTCGGCGTGCGCCTGCGCCGCCCGTAGTTGCCTTTCCAGCTCGATCCCGAGCCGGCTGACCGCGACGATGGCGCCGAGGCTGTTCGCAATCTCCTCCAGCCGCGCACGGTGCTGGGTGTACCTACGTGCGCCTGACGCCCAGCTCACCGCGATCGTGCCGATCTGCTCACCACCGTGCCGGATCGGCAGTACGACGTCATCAGCCGCTGGCCCGGAGCCGGCCGGCCACGGGTAGCTGCGATTTCGCAGGCCGGAGTGCACGACGGTAAGCCGGCATGAGCGAGCGCCCACCCGGGCAGCGATGGCTTCGGCGACGCCGGGAAGGTTGGACGCATCCGCTGACACGGCGCCGGACAACGCGGTGAGGTCGGCCAACACGTGGTAGGCCGTTAGAGGGCTGCTACCCACCAGCCGGTTCAGCAGCCGCGCGATAGCCTCGTGCAGCGGCAGGAACAGCAGCGCGACGACCGCGGTTGCCACCGCGGCGGCGAGTAACGGATGGCTCGGGCTCACACTTTCCACGATGGCGCAAATGATCAGGAAAAGGCCGCCCGCCAGCGCAGTTGTCAGCAGGTAGCCAAGCCCGCGCATGAACCGGCTGATCATGGCCTGACCGAGGGCTCGAGCTGATCGGATAGCCAGCCGCGCAATGCGATGCCACCGGCACCGTCTTCGACTATCTCGACGTCGCCGCCCAGCGCGGTCAGCCGATCGACATCGTCGGTCAGCGCGGTTCGTAGCTCATCCGCCGTGATCGCGGCAGTGGGATCCTCGATGCGGACCGACAGCTGGCGCTGGGTGTGCTCAAGGTGCACTCGCAGCGGCGTTTCGGCGGCCCGACCGGCGAGCTGTTGCATTGCCGAAGCCGCCAGCCAGTAGATCCCTGACTCGATCTCCCAGGACAACCGGTGGGACAGATGTCCGGACAGGCGCACCAGCCGGGGCAAATCGGTCGCCAGTTCCTCGAGCGCGCCAGCGGGACCCTGACTGCGCAGCACTGCCGGATACACCCCGCGGGCGATCAACCGGAATCGGTCGAGCAGCTCGTCCAGTCCGGCGCGGGCTTGCGCAAGGGTCCGTTGGGTGTGCTGGATGTCCGCTTCGCCACCGGCGAGCAGATCCTGGATCTCGGCGACGTCGCCGCGCAAGGTAGTGAGTCGGGCGGTTGTCACCTGGGTGAGCTCGCCGACCAAGCGCTGGCGCTCGACCTCCCGTGCCCGGGTCAGCCGCTGCCGGGACGCCTGGAGCTGAGTGGCCAGCTCATCGGCTCGCTGCACCCTGTCCTCAAGCTCTGACGTCAGCTGGGCACCGCGAAGCAGCAGCCCCGCGCCCTGGGCGACATCCTGCATGAGCCGTTGGTCTGCCGGCGTCACCGGACGCCCGGGCTTGCCCACGGTGAGCGCGGCACGGAGCACGGGTCCATCCAGCACCGGCACCGCATGGTCCACGTCCGGCTGCGCCAGCAGGGCGGGCAGCGTGGTGGTGCGCGGTTCGACGCCGGCGACCGCAGGGTAGGTCGCGGCACTGACCAGCTTCTCCGCAGCGGCTAGCCACACGACGGCATGCTGAGCCCGGGTGCCCTCGGCGAGGACCCGGGCCAGGTCGTAGAGCGCTTCTTGCAGAGAGCCCGCCTGGACACCGGCGACAGCATCGTAGGGGGTGGTGTGGGGACCGGTCGCGGGGCCGGCGTGCTGAGCTGGTCGGTCGATCCGTGACAATCCGAAAGCCAGACCAGCCGCGCTCAATGCCGCCGCGCCGAACGGCAAAACCACAGCCACCACGGTCGAGTCGATGAATGATCCGACGGCGATGACCATGATGGCGAACACGGCGGCCACTGCAGCGCTGGCCAGCAGCAGGCGCAACGGCCTCGCCGGGATTGTGCTGTTCATCGTCCCACCACCGGTCGGTGCGTCTCTACGCTAGGAGCCAGCGCGCCACCAGCCAAGCCTGCGCACTCAGCCTTGGTTGCGTTGGGAGCGTAAGTAGGTCAGAACAGCAAGCACCCGGCGGTGATGGGCGGCCGTGTCGATATGGAGCCCCAGCTTGACAAAAATGTTCGCTATGTGCTTTTCTACCGCTTTGGGCGTGATGTAGAGCTGGCCGGCTATTCCGTTGTTCGATCGCCCTTCGGCCATCAGCCTCAACACTTCCTGTTCGCGATCGGACAGCGCTGCGACGACATCTTTCTTGTCACCTCGGGTACGGTCGACGAGCCGTTTCGCCAGCACCGGCTCGATAACGATTTCTCCATTACCGATCCGATTTAGCGTGTCGGTGAGTACTTCGACGCTGCCCACCTTCTCCTTGAGCCGGTACCCGATGCTTTCGGTGCCGATCTCCAGAATCCGCATGAGGTAATGGGATTCCGCATAATGCGAAAGGAACAGCAATCCTAAGTCGGGGTGAGCTGCTCGGAGTCGCTCTGCAGTGATTAGGCCACCATCCGGTTCCGGCGGCATACGGATGTCCAAAATCGCCACATCTGCGGGAGTAGTCGTCAGCAGCGCCACCAATTCATCACCGTCCGCTGCACTGCATACGACCTGATGACCCACTGCGCGCAATAGCATCAGAAGCCCCTCACGAAAGAGGGTGCCGTCTTCGGCCAGGGCTACTCGCATGGGATCCTCGCAATGACCGTGCTGGCGCCCGGCAGGCTTCCGGTTATCACTTCGACGATTCCGCCCAATGGCCTTACCTGATCGTCTATTAGTTCCGCATGGAAAGCATCGACCCCGGACACTGACAGCATCAGCGTATCGGTTTCCCGGCGGACGACCACCTTCATCGACGGTGCTCCGGCTGGCTGCGCTGCCAGGCACTGCAGCACGGCGAAATAGGCCGCACCTTCCGCCGCTGCACCGAATCTCTCCTCGGACGCCACGACCGCAACCGGTGCCTGGAGCGTCGCCACTACCTCGCGCAGCGCTGGGCCGAGGCCGGCTTCGTCCAGCAGCGGCGGGTAGATCTGGGCCGCCACGTCACGCAATTCCTCCAGGACGGCGTGCAACTCATCCTGCAGCTCGCCGATGCAGTCCTGCACGGCCTGCCCATCGGGCGCAGCGCGATGCTCGAGCAGCCCCAGGCGCAACGTCAGGGCCGAAATCCGCAGCGCTGCCCCGTCATGCAGCTGCCGCTGCAGCAGCCTGCGACGCCGCCACCGATCCTGGTGCGTCCGGCGGCACGCCTCGGTGACAGGCTCGTCTACATCATCACCGGTACGGTGCGGAAACCGGGAAACCATCACCGCATCCTCGACGCCTGTGGACACCGAGGGGAAGGGGATGCACCCTACTCCCAGGTGGGGGTTTACCCCCTTGGTGTGTGTGCTCGGTAACTCACAGTCTGGCTTGCGCCGATATGTATCACAACTGTCATCACAGGACTCTGAAATATCGATCGTCCCGAGTGACCATGAGTTACTATTGAGCGTCATTCGAGGGAGGCGCGGTGGGCTACAGCCTCGGGGTAGACCTCGGCACGACATTCGTCGCGGCCGCAATCGCGTCTTCCACCCGAGTCGAGATGTTCACGCTGGGTGATCGTTCAGTAGTGACTCCGGCGGCCGTCTACGTCCGGGAGGACGGCGTCCTGGTCACCGGGGAAGCGGCCATCCTGCGCGCGGTGAGCAGCCCGGACCGGGTCAGCCGCGAGTTCAAGCGCCGGCTGGGCAACCCGACACCGGTCATGCTCGGCGGGCAGTCGTATACCGTCACCGCGCTGCTCGGTGCGCTGTTGCGGGATGTCGTCCAGAAGGTTGTCGAGACCGAGGGGGAGCCCCCCGAGCGGGTGTTGCTGACCCATCCGGCCAACTGGGGCCCGTTTCGGCGGGCACTGTTTGAGGAGGTGCCGCAGTACGCCGGCCTGGACAACCCGCCCCTGGTGACCGAACCGGAAGCCGCCGCGGCGCACTACGCCGCCTCCCGCCTGCTCGACGATGGGCAGACGGTCGCGGTTTATGACCTCGGC
>DASUVX010000154.1:0-35640 GCA_036378735.1 Pseudonocardiaceae bacterium
GTGTTCCTCGGATCATGCACCAATGGGCGGATCGAGGATCTTCGTGCCGCTGCGGCGGTGCTTGCTGGCCGCCAGGTGCGAGACGGGGTGCGCATGCTCGTCGTCCCCGGCTCCATGCGGGTGCGTGCTCAAGCCGAGGCCGAGGGCCTGCACGAGGTGTTCACCGCGGCTGGTGCCCAGTGGCGTTCGGCGGGCTGTTCGATGTGCCTGGGCATGAACCCCGACCAGCTCGCCGCGGGGGAGCGCTGCGCCTCGACGTCCAATCGCAACTTCGAAGGCCACCAAGGCAAAGGCGGCCGCACCCATCTGGTCTCACCCCTGGTCGCGGCCGCCACCGCCGTCCGCGGCACCCTGTCATCCCCCTCCGACCTCGCATAACCCCGCTCAACCCGCTCAACCCCGATATGGAGACATATCGGGGTCACCAGGCCCTCGTGGACCCCGATATGTCTCCATATCGGGGAGAGGAGGGAAAGGAGTACGCACGATGGAAGCGTTCCGGCGGCACACGGGAGTCGGGGTGCCGTTGCGGCGGTCTGATGTGGACACTGATCAGATCATCCCGGCGGTGTACTTGAAACGGGTGACGCGCACTGGTTTCGAGGATGGGTTGTTTGCAGCTTGGCGGGCGCACGAGGATTTCGTGCTCAACCACGAGGCCTACCGCAACGGCAGCGTGCTGGTCGCCGGGCCTGATTTCGGTACCGGATCGTCGCGGGAGCATGCGGTCTGGGCACTGCTGGACTACGGGTTCCGGGTGGTGATCTCGCCGCGCTTCGGCGAGATTTTCCGTGGCAACGCGGGCAAGCAGGGCCTGCTCGCGGCGCAGTGCGGGCGCGACGATGTGGAACTGCTGTGGAAACTGCTGGAGGAACAACCGGGTACCGAGGTCACCGTTGATCTCGTGGAGCAGACCGTGCAGGCCAAGGACCTGACTTTCGGTTTTGCGATCGACGGCTACACTCGCTGGCGGCTGCTGGAGGGTCTCGACGACATCGCGCTGAGCTTGCGGCACGTTCAACAGATCGACGCATTCGAAGCAGCGCGCCCGTCATGGTTGCCGACCACGGCGTCCACCCGGGGGGACGCGTCCCGCGGAAATCAGCCCACTGCGTCGTCGTAGTAGTCGGCCTGCAGTAGGGCAGGAGACGCGGATGACCCGAAAAACAGGCCCCAGAAGCTGCCCTTCCTGCTCGCCACATCGAGCGGCTCGAGTCGGGCGGCTTCGGCGAGCTTGCCGATCAGATCGGGAATGACCCCGCCCTGGCTGCACACCACGGCCGGTCCACCCGGCTCGGCCGCGATCTCGAGCAGCTGCCGCAAGCCTGCGGGCGGATCGGCCAGATACCCATCCTCGGACAACCGCGTTTCGACGACGGTCGGCGCTCCGAGGTCCGCGGCGAGACCCTCGACGCTTTGCCGGCAGCGCAGGGGTGACGCGGAGTAGACCCGCCGGGCGCCGAACAGGGGCAGCAGCGCGCGCAGAACCTTCGCCTGCCGGTGGCCCGCAGCGGTCAACGGGCGAAGGTCATCATCGCCCTGCCAGGCATCGCGCTCGCCGGCGTCACCGTGGCGCACCAGCAACACGGTGGCGGTAATCGCCGTCCAGCTGTCGATCCCGGCCAGCAGCGTCTGATCGTGGAGATGGCTGAGCAACTCGAGCGCCTTCGGGACGGGCAGCCAGCGCAACTCGTCCACCTCATCGCCAGGACGGAACTCGCCACCGGCGGCGAGCGCCAGCCAGTAGTGCACCACCTTCTCACCGGCAGGCACCGGATAACGAGTAGTGCCCAACCGCGGACCGAGCGTGATGGCCTGGCCAGTTTCCTCGGCCACCTCGCGGACCGCGGTGACCGGTAGTGCTTCCCCGGTGTGCGCTTTGCCTTTGGGCAGCGACCAGTCGTCATAGCGCGGCCGATGTATCACCGCCACCTCGACCTCGCCGGACGGCGAGCGCTGCCACACCACCGCGCCGGCGGCAATCAGGGCAGACACTGGTCATTCACCCCTGCGGTGACGGTGGATTTCTTGCAATTGGTGATCACAGACAGTAGCGCCTTCTGAAGGTGAGGGTCGCCACGAGCCGTCCGCGCCCAGCACCCAGCACCGCGTCGCCGGGTCCAGAGCGGAGACGAGTATCGCGTCCAGCTCGTCGGTCACGGCAGGGTCGGCTACCCGCACCAGCGCCTCCACCCTGCGGTCCAGGTTGCGGTGCATCATGTCGGCGCTGCCGATCCAGTACTCGCCCGCACCCACGAAATGGAAGATCCGCGAGTGTTCCAAAAATCGGCCCAGAATCGAACGGACCCGGATGTTCTCCGACAGTTCCGGGCGTCCGGGGATGAGCGCGCAGATGCCACGGACTACGACGTCGACCCGCACGCCGGCCAGTGAGGCACGGTACAGCGCGTCGATCACCTGCTCGTCGACCAGCGAGTTGACCTTGATCCGGATCCCGGCTTCGCGGCCCGCGCCGGCATGCGCGATCTCGCCTTCGATCCGCTCGACGATGCCGCGCCGGATGCCATAGGGCGCTACCAGCAAGCTGCGGTAGGACGTCTGCCGCGCGTAACCGGTGAGCGAGTTGAACAGGTCGGTGAGGTCGGCGCCGATCGCCGGCTTGGCCGTGAACAGCCCGATGTCCTCGTAGAGCCGCGCGGTCTTCGGGTTGTAGTTACCGGTGCCGATATGGCAGTAGCGGCGGATGGTCGAGCCCTCCTGGCGCACCACCAGCGCGATCTTGCAGTGCGTCTTGAGTCCCATCAGCCCGTAGACCACGTGTACCCCGGCGCGTTCCAACTCCCGGGCCCACCTGATGTTGGCCTGCTCATCGAACCGCGCTTTGACCTCCACCAGCGCGACCACCTGCTTGCCGGCCTCGGCGGCGTCGATCAACGCGTCGACGATCGGGGAGTCGCCGGAGGTCCGGTAGAGTGTCTGCTTGATCGCCAGTACCTGCGGGTCTACGGCTGCCTGTTCGATGAACCGCTGCACGCTGGTGGAAAACGAGTCGTAGGGATGGTGCACCACCACGTCACCCTCGCGCAGGGTGGCGAAGATGTCCTTGGGGCTTTCGCCTTCCCCGAAGGCCGGGTGCGTAGCGGGAACGAACGGCTCATCCTTGAGCTCCGGAGCGGGCAGCGCGTAAAGCTGCCACAGGCAGGACAGGTCGAGCAGGCCGGGCACCTCGACGACGTCATGCGGATCGACGTCCAGCTCGCGTAGCAGCAGTTCCAAGACGTGCTCGGTCATCGTGTCGGCCACCTCGAGGCGCACCGGCGGGCCGAAGCGCCGCCGCGCGAGCTCCCGCTCCATTGCCTTGAGCAGGTCCTCGTCGCGGTCTTCCTCGACCTCGAAATCGGCGTTGCGGGTGACCCGGAACACGTGCCAGTCGACCACCTCCATACCGGCGAACATCTCACCGAGATGGGCCCCGATCAGCTCCTCCAGCGGCAGGAAGGTCGCGCGCGGCGAACCGCGACCGTCCTGATCGCTGTCCACCCGCACCAGCCGTGGCACGTTATTGGGCACCTTGACCCGGGCGAAGCGCTCGATGCGGCTGTCCGGATCACGCACCATCACGGCCAAGTTCAACGACAGGCCGGAGATGTAAGGAAACGGGTGTGCCGGGTCCACCGCCAGCGGGGTGAGCACCGGGAAGATCTTTTCGGAGAAGTATCCCGACAGTCGCAATCGCTGCTGATCATCGAGATCAGACCAGGTGACCAAGGTGATGTCGTGCTTGTCCAGCTCGGGGCGCACCGAGTCGAGGCAGATCCGGGCTTGGCGTCCGGTGAGCTCCCGGCTGCGCATTGCGATCTGGGCCAGCTGATCCTGCGGGGCCAGGCCGTCCGCGCTGCGCACCGCCAGCCCCGCTTCTTGCCGGCGCTTGAGCCCGGCGACGCGCACCATGTAGAACTCGTCCTGGTTCGATGCGAAGATCGCCAGGAACTTGGCCCGCTCCAGCAGCGGCTGGCTGGTGTCCTCGGCGAGCGCCAGTACCCGGGCGTTGAAGTCGAGCCAGGACAGTTCGCGGTTGAGGTAACGGTCGTCGGGAAGGTCGGTGACAGCCGGCACCGGGGTCGCTGCGGGAGGTACCGCTACCCCAGCACTGTCGGTCATCGGTGTAGTGCGGCTGGTCAGCGGAGTGAGGTGCTGGCTCACCCGGTCATTGTCTCGTATCAGGCTATGTCGCAGGGGTAAACAGTGGGTCCTCCCGGGGGTGAAATTCCGCTCGCGTCCCGCCCGCCTTCTGGATGCAGACTGCTGTTTGAGAGCCCGGAAAAACCGCAGTCTGCATCCAGAACGCGAGCGGTGAATTGACCGAGACCTAGTTTGCGGGCCCGGGTCAGATCGGCTGCGGTGTCGACATCGCAGCGCAGACCCGGCCAGCGGCCGGCCAGCTGCCGAGCGCCGCCGGCTCGATGCGCGACCGCCGAGTGCGGTCCAAAGCAGGGTGCCAAGGCATGTCCCGGTGGGGCCAGTAGCAGGGTTGTCCCGGTGCCCGCCTGATCGGCGCAGAACGCCCGGCTCCCGGTGGCAAGCGCGTCGCGGAGCGCGCAGTCCAGCTCGTGCGGGCGCAGCGCCGGCAGGTCGGCAGGCATCGCCGCGACTGCTGTTGCCGGGTCCGCACAGCGCAGCAGCGCCTCGCCGTACCGCAGGGCTGAGTTGAGGCCGTCTCCCGGTTCGTCGGCGACGGCTTCGACACCATCCATTGCCAGAATGCAGCGCACCAGCCCGTCGGAGCAGACCGCGACTACTCGCCGTACCAGCGCCGCGGCGGCTGCGGCAGCGAGGGTGTCCCGCGCGAGGGCGACGACCAACCGGGCGTGTGCGGCCCCGTCATCGGCGGCATCGCGCAGCCGAGTCTTCGCCCTGGCGAGCGGTTTGATCGGCACCAGCAGGTCCACGGCCATCCCCACATGGTCCCGTGCCGGCCACCACTGGACCCGCACTCCGGGAGCAGGGAAGACTTCGCCTGAAGGTGTCAACTCAAGGCTCGCACTCTAATGATCAAAGTTGGCACGATCAAAGTTGGGACGATCAAACTCGGGGCGGTCAAGCCGGGCAAGCACGAACACCGAGCGCGAGGAGGATGGCGTGGCGCGGGAGAAGGCCGGGCTTTCCATCGGGTTGTGCATCGTGGTGTTCTACCCGCTCAGCCGGCTACTGGGGCGGCGCCGGTTCGAGGGTCTAGAGCACATCCCGGAGATCGGCCCGGTGCTCGTCGCGTGCAACCACATCTCCTACCTGGACCCGCTGTACACCGCAGTGTTCGTGCACCGCAAGGGCCGGATCCCGAGGTTTCTGGCCAAGCAGGACCTGTTCCGGCTACCGGTGGTCGGCCGGGTGATGACCGCGGCAGGCCAGATCCCGGTGCGCCGCGGTAGCGCCGAGGCCGGTGACAGCCTGCGGCACGCCAAGCAGGCGCTCGCCGAGGGCAAAGCAGTGTTGATCTATCCCGAAGGCACCATCACCCGCGACCCGGACCACTGGCCTATGGTGGCGCACACTGGAGTCGCGCGGTTGGCCCTGCATACCGATGTACCGGTGGTGCCGGTCGTGCACTGGGGCACGCACCGGGTATATGACCACTACGGCAGGCGGTTCCGCCCGTTACCGCGGACCGACCTGATTGTGCGCGCCGGCACGCCGGTGGACCTGTCGGAGTTCCGGCGCCGCCCAGTGGATGGACCCCTGCTGCGCGAGGCCACTGACCGGGTGATGGACGGGATCCGCAGGCTGCTCGCCGAGGTGCGGGAGCAGCCGGCTCCCACCGATTTCTTCGATCCCCTGCAACCGGAACGGCGTCGGGAGCGCCCGTCATGACTGTCGCAGTGCAGCGAATCGCCGTGATGGGCGCGGGCTCCTGGGGCACCACCTTCGCCAAAGTGCTCGCCGACGCCGGCCGGGATGTGGTGCTCTGGGCGCGCCGGGCTGAAGTGGCCGACGAGGTCCGGTGCCGGCATGGCAACCCGGATTACCTCCCGGGAGTGACGCTGCCGGCGTCCCTGCAGGCCACCGCGTGCGCCAAAGAGGCGCTCGACGGTGTGGACACCGTCGTGTTCGCCGTGCCGAGCCAGACGCTGCGCGACAACCTCGGCGAGTGGCACAAGTCGATGCCACCCGATGCCACCCTGATCAGCTTGGCCAAGGGCGTCGAACTGACCAGCCTCAAGCGGATGAGCGAGGTGGTTATGGAAGTTACCGCTGTCACATCCGATCAAGTCGTGGTGATCTCGGGCCCCAATCTGGCGCGGGAGATCGCGGCCGAACAGCCCACCGCGAGCGTGGTGGCCTGTACCGATCACGACCGCGCGGTGGCCGTCCAGCGTGCCTGCGGGACCCGCTATTTCCGGCCCTATACCAACACCGATGTCATCGGCTGCGAACTCGGCGGCGCCTGCAAGAACATCATCGCGCTGGCCTGCGGAGTGGCTGCCGGACTGGGTTATGGGGACAACACGCTCGCCACCCTGATCACCCGGGGATTGGCTGAGATGGGACGGCTCGGCGCCGCGCTCGGTGCCGATCCGATGACCTTTGCAGGCCTGGCCGGCCTCGGCGACCTGGTGGCTACGTGCTCCTCGCCGCTGTCGCGCAACCGCTCCTTCGGCTACCGGCTGGGTGTGGGCGACACCCTGGAGCAAGCCCAGCAATCCACTCATGGCCAGGTCGCCGAGGGCGTGAAGTCGTGCTTGTCGATCCAGGGCCTGGCCACCCGCTGCGGCGTTGAGGTGCCCATCACCGACGGCGTGCGCCGGGTCTGCTACGACGGCCAGTCACCTAGGCAGATGGCCGCTGAGCTGCTCGGCCGGGCACACAAGCCGGAATGATTCGGCCAGCGCCGGCTGGTTCCGGTTAGCCGCTGCATGATCACCATTAAGGTGGCAGTGGCGACATTTGTTGTCGCTGGCGGCACCCCAAACCGTGACGACTCCTATTACTCGGAGTACTTGACTGGATGCCTATGGGCTGGTTTGATCATTCATCGTGAGTAGCACCTTCGTCCTGGTCCGGCGGTCCCCTGTGGATCTACGCCGGGTGGCGAGTGCGCTCTGTCCCGCGCGGTGAACCCCGTCCCCGCTGACCGCGTATCCCTGACGGCTGCCCTGCCCGGGCGGTGACTTCTGCGCGGTCGGTTCACCGATCTCGCGAGGAGCCTGCCGTGCACGCCGTGCCCTACCTCACCGTCCCTGCTGCCGACATGGTCCGTCCAGGCAGCCCGACCAGCCTGGCGATGTCGCTGGCCGCCCACCCCGAACGGTGGCGCCCGCTGGTCGACTACCGCACCGACACCCGCTGGTACCGGCTGCTCGAACGGAACCCGCATTATGAGGTGTGGCTACTGTCCTGGCTGCCCGGCCAGGGCACTGATCTGCACGATCACGGCCCGGCGTCGGGTGCGTTCGCGGTCGCGGCGGGCGCGCTGACCGAACGGGTGGTCGCAGCCAAGCCCGGCCGATCGCCGGTGGAGGTCACCCGCACCTTGGAGACGGGGCGCTGCCGCGTCTTCGGTCCGCGTTACATTCACCAGGTGACCAACACCGGCGGAGTTCCCGCGGTGAGCGTCCACGTCTACACGCCGGGACTCACGTTGATGAATCGCTACCGGCTGGAGCCACCCCAGCTGTGTCATGTCGCGGTGGAGCAGGCCGGGGTGGATTGGTGATCCGACCACCCGGAGCGCTCAGTGTCGACCAGATGCTGGCTCAGGCCCGTGCTGGGCTGCGGCGCCTGACGCCGGCGCAGGCCCAGGACGCTGTGGCCGGCGGGGCCCTGCTGGTGGACATTCGGCCTGGCTGGCAACGCGCTGCGGAGGGCGAAGTGCCCGGCGCAAAGGTGGTTGAGCGCAACCACCTGGAGTGGCGCTTCGATCCCGCGTGCGATTCGCGGTTGCCCGAGGTCACAAGCTACGACCTGCAGGTGATAGTGCTCTGTTCGGAGGGCTACACCTCCAGCCTCGCCGCGGCCGCCCTGCACACCCTCGGACTGCGCAATGCCACCGACGTCATCGGCGGTTTCCGCGCCTGGCGCGACCAAGACCTGCCCCACACCCCCTGCCGCTGAGCCCGACATGGAGACATATCGGGGTCAGCAGCACCCTGCTGACCCCGATATGTCTCCATGTCGGGCTGTAGTGGGGAGTGGGATCACCGGGAGTAGGGTGCCGCCATGACGGATCGCAAGCTGCGGGTCGCGGTCGTGTTCGGTGGCCGCAGCAGCGAACACGCGATCTCCTGCGTGTCCGCGGGAAGCGTGCTCACCCACCTGGACCGGACGCGATTCGACGTTATCCCGGTGGGCATCAGCCCTGATGGCGCCTGGGTACTGGGTACCCACAAGCCGGCCGAGCTGGCGATCCGGGATCGTACGCTGCCCACTGTGGACGGTACCGGCGCGGCGCTGACGCTGCCCGGTGATCCGACCCGGAAGGAACTGGTGCGCATCGCCGGCGAGACCCTCGGTGAGGCGCTATCCGGGGTGGACGTCGTCTTCCCGATGCTGCACGGGGCCTTCGGTGAGGACGGCACGATCCAGGGGTTGCTGGAGCTCGCGGATCTGCCCTATGTCGGCTCCGGGGTGCTGGCCAGCGCGGCGGGAATGGACAAGGACTTCGCCCGCAAGGTGTTGCGTGCCGACGGTTTGCCGGTCACCGACACAGTGGTGTTGCGAGGTGCGGACGCCACCCTCAGCGCGGAACAACGCGATCGGCTGGGCCTGCCCGTCTTCGTCAAACCGGCCAGAGCGGGCTCGTCGATGGGTATCACCAAGCTGTCCGACTGGTCTGCGCTGCCTGAGGCGATCGCCACTGCGCACGCTGTCGATCCGAAGGTGTTGGTCGAGGCGGCAGTGATAGGACGCGAGGTGGAATGCGGGGTGTTGGAGTTCCCCGATGGGCGGATCGAGGCGTCGCTGCCCGCAGAAATCCGTATGGTGGCGGAGGATTCGGCGGGCTGGTACGACTTCGCCGCTAAGTACCTGGACGACGCCTGCGAATTTGACATACCAGCCAAACTGGACGACGACATCACCGCCGAGGTGCAGGCAATGGCCGTCGCCGCGTTTCGTTCGCTGGACTGCCAGGGCCTTGCCCGGGTGGATTTCTTCGTAGGCCCCGATGGCTCGCTGACCATCAATGAGATCAATACCATGCCCGGTTTCACGCCGATTTCCATGTTTCCCCGAATGTGGGCGGTGACCGGTGTGGATTATTCCACCTTGCTCTCCATACTGATCGACACCGCGGTCGCCCGCGGTACCGGATTGCGCTGAGCCCGTCGCCGCGACTCGCTGGATCAAACGGGTGAATTCCAGCGACCTAGCCAGGGTGGGCTAGTTAGGCACGTTGGAGCCGCCCGGGCGACTGGTGCTCGTGCGCCCGGCCGTGAGTGTCGTTGGTGACGGTGGTGTCAGTGGTGACCTTGGGATGGAGGTATCGCGATTGTTCCGGTCATTCGGAAGCAGCGGCGCCGATAATCCCGCCAGTGAGCAGCATGCGGCCTTGATCGACGAGGCCGCCGAGCTGGGACTGGGTCCTGTCCGCGGGAAGTACCGCGCTCGCCATGCACAACCTGAGGACGACGTCGACGACAGCCCCCCAGTACAAGAGGCTGCCGAGCCGTCCCCTGCAGTTGCGATGGTCGAAGCACCCGACGAGTGGGCGGTCGATGAGTGGGACGGACCGGATGACTTCCGGTTCGTCGTCCGTCCCTACAGCTGGACTCAGGGCCGCACCCGGCCGGTGCAGGACCTCGCCGTCGAGACACTGGTATCCACCAGCGACGAAGGCCGGGACCTGACGTCGATCTGCTCAGCCGAGCACGCCGCGATTGCCCAGCTGTGCACCGATATGCGCTCGGTCGCGGAGGTGGCGGCACTGCTTTCGCTGCCACTGGGAGTGGCCCGAGTACTGCTTGCCGACATGATCGACACTGGCCTGGTACACGTGCACCGCAATCCCATCGGCTGGGGAGACGCGCCCGACCTAGCGCTGCTCGAACGCGTGCTGGACGGTCTGTACCGGCTGTAGCTGGAGCCAGCGCGGGATGTCAACCTGGAATGTCCACGCCGCGCTGCGGCAACGTGTGCGCGATCACGGTAGCGAGCTGCTGGAGTGGCCCGCTGCCGCTGGTCGGTGGCAAGGCCACCGTGACATAGACCGATCGATCGACGGCGACCCACGTGCTCGTGCCACCGCTGGGTATCTCGAGAAACTGCACTCCCGAGACGCTCAGCAGCCGCGAGGATGCGGTGAGATCGGCGGGCCGGTCGAGCCCGCAGCGCAACACCACCGGCGGCTCACCCCAGCCGGCCGCGCCCGCTGGAGCCGGTGCGCTCAGATGCCGGCGGTCCAAGGCACCGAGTGCGTCTCCGTCGAGCTGTTCGGGCAGCGCAGCCAGCAGCCGGGTGCAGTCCGCGGATCCGGCTGCCGGCGCCGGTACCGTGGCCAAGCCAAGCGGCCCTAGAGGCTGGTTGCGCACCAGCGAGGCGGCGATGAGCACCCCCACCACCAACGCCACCACCAGGGCCAGTGCCATCACCAACGGCCAACGCGGAATGCCGGCGGACCGCGCGGTGCTGCCTGACATCACGTTCAACCGATCGTCAGGACAAGTGGACTACGGGACAGGTCAGCGTGCGGGTGATGCCCTGGACGTTCTGCACTCTGGCCACTACGAGCTGACCGAGCTGATCCACATCGGTGGCCTCCGCTCGCACGATCACGTCGTAAGGACCGGTGACGTCCTCCGCGCTGGCCACGCCGGGCAAGCTCGACACCTCCGCGGCCACCGCGGCAGCCTTGCCCACCTCGGTCTGGATGAGGATGTATGCCTGAACCACGGTTCTGGCCTTCCATCTCGTCGGATTATGTGGGGACTTCATGTGGGGCTGAAAAGAGGGATTGGAACGAAACCTACCGCCTGGATCGGGAGTGTGAGGGGTGTGTGCAACCGCTGGTAGTGCGTCACTACCACCGCCGTCTGACCCGCCTTCGGTAGCTGAGCTGGGGGAATTCGGTCTGATCGCCCGGATCACTGCGGGCCGCGCCTCGGCGCCTGGCACGTTGCTCGGCCCGGGCGACGACGCGGCGGTTTTGGCCGCCGCCGACGGCCGGGTCGTGGTGACCACCGATGTGCTCGTCGAGGGCGTGCACTTCCGGCTGGACTGGTCCACGCCGCACCAGGTGGGCCGCAAGGCGGTGGCGGCCAACCTGGCCGATGTCGTGGCCATGGGCGCGGTGCCCACCGCGCTGGTCGTCGGGCTGGCCGTTCCCGGGCAGACTCCGGTGTCCACGGTGGACGGGTTGGCGACGGGTATGTGGGAGGAGGCCGGGCGGGTCGGTGCCGGCATCATCGGCGGCGACGTGGTCAGCTCCGCTGAGATCGTCCTGTCGGTGACCGCGCTGGGTGATCTGCGCGGCCGGGCGCCGGTAACCCGTGGCGGGGCGCGAGCCGGCGACGTGCCCGCGGTATGCGGCAGGCTGGGCTGGTCCGCCGCCGGTCTGGCGGTCCTGCGCCGAGGCTTCCGGTCTCCGGCGTCGGTCGTGGGTGCCCACCAGGTGCCCGAACCTCCGTACACCGCCGGCCCGCAGGCTGCCGCGGCGGGAGCCACCGCGATGATCGACATTTCGGACGGGTTGCTCGCTGATGCCAGTCACCTCGCCGAGGCATCCGGTGTCGCCATCGATATCGATTCAGCGGCGCTGCCGGTGGCCGCCGAGCTGGCCGACGTGGCCGCCGCGCTGGGTGCCGACGCGCGGCAATGGGTGCTCAACGGCGGCGAGGATCACGCTCTGCTGGCGTGCTTCCCTCTCGCCGCCGCGCTGCCCGCAGGCTGGACCCGGCTCGGCGGGGTACAGGCAGGTGCAGGCGTCACCGTCGACGGCCAGCCCTACCAGGGCCGGGCAGGGTGGGCGCATTTCGAGTCCCGCAGCGACCGCTAGGCTGCCGCGGTGGCCGCGCCAGTTCGAGAGATCGTGGAGATCGGTTGGGCTGATGCGCTGGCTCCAGTGGCGGATCGGGTCGCCGCCGCTGGGGAGTTCCTTCGAGCCGAGATAGCCGCGGGCCGGCGTTACCTACCCGCTGGGGCCAACATCCTGCGGGCCTTCACTCAACCGTTCGACGCGGTGCGTGTCCTCATCGTCGGACAGGATCCTTACCCGACCCCTGGCCATGCGGTAGGGCTGTCCTTCTCGGTCGAACCGGATGTGCGGCCACTGCCGCGCAGCCTTGTCAACATCTTCCGGGAGTACAGCGACGATCTGGGGTTGCCCACCCCCTCCACCGGTGATCTCAGTCCCTGGGCGCAGCGCGGCGTGCTGTTGCTCAACAGAGTGCTCACGGTGGAACCTGGACGCCCGGGCTCCCACCGCGGTAAGGGCTGGGAGGAGGTCACTGAGCAGGCCATCCGAGCGCTGGTGGCGCGTCCCGCGCAACCAATGGTGGCGATCCTGTGGGGTCGAGACGCCTGCACGCTGCGCCCCATGCTGACCGATGTCCCGCGCATCGAGTCGGCACACCCGTCACCGATGTCCGCTGACCGTGGATTCTTCGGCTCGCGCCCGTTCAGCCGCGCCAACGCCATGCTCGCAGACCTGGGCGCCGATCCCATTGACTGGGCACTGCCCTAGCCGCCGGCAGCAGGACGGCAGCAGCATGACGGTCAGGCGCGGGCGACCTTACCGGCCTTGAGGCACGAGGTGCAGACGTTCAGACGCCGGCGTTGACCCGGGTTGATCTCGGCCCGGACGGTCTGGATGTTCGGGTTCCACCGGCGATGGGTCCGCCGGTGCGAGTGCGAGACCGACATGCCGAAGCCCGGTCCCTTGCCGCAGACGTCGCACACGGCAGCCACGTCACACACTCCCTGGGTTTGTCGCGAGGGTGGCACGCCCGCGTTCGGGCGGCTCGATAAGGGTAACCGACGGCGCATGGCGAGTCGCACTGGGGACGATTGTCCGACCGGCCGGGTTGCCGATTGGGTAATCTTCGGCAAATCCCCGATGAAGGCGGTGAGAAGCCGCGGTGTTGCAGTCGCTAGACGGGGCGGCGGTCCGGCGCTGGGCCGTCACCTGCTGTGACACGCTGGCGGCGCACCGTGACGAGATTGACGCGCTCAACGTGTTCCCGGTGCCCGACCAGGACACCGGTTCGAATCTACTGGCCACCATGCGGGCCGGGTTGGATGCGGTGCTGAAGGCTCACCGTGACGATCGGGATGTCGCGCCGGGCAGCACGGTGGCGATGCTGGCCCGCGGCGCATTGATGGGGGCCCGGGGTAACTCCGGAGTGATCCTTTCGCAGGTACTGCGTGGCCTGGCGGAACCCCTTCTCGGCGCCGGCGCTGAGTCGCAGGCCACGGCCTGGGACGGTGCCGGGCTGCGAGCGGGTCTGTGCCGGGCCGACGAGCTGGCCAGGGCGGCGGTGTCCGACCCGGTGCCCGGTACGGTGCTGACCGTGTTGCACGCGGCCGCGCAAGCCGCCGCGGTGGTGCCCTCCGACGACCTCGGCGAGGTGGCGTCGGCCGCCACCGCTGCCGCAGCCGGCGCGCTGGCCGACACCCCTCGCCAGCTCGCCGCGCTGGCCACCGCCGGAGTGGTGGACGCGGGCGGTCGCGGGTTGACCCTGTTGCTGGAGGCACTGCTGGCGGTGGTATCCGAGCGTCCCGGTGCTCGCCCCGCCCCGAGCGCCCACATTCGCCCGAGCGCAAGGCAGGTTGTCCATCCGGAGTGTGGCGCCACCGCTTACGAGTACGAAGTGATGTACCTGCTGGACGGGGCCGGTGACACCGAAGTGAGCAGGTTGCGCGCTGAACTCGCCACCTTGGGCGACTGCGTGGCGGTGGTCGGTACCAGCCCCGCCTGGGACGGTCCGTCCGCCGGCCGAGCCGGCAATCGGATCACCGCGTTGTGGAATGTGCACGTGCACTGCTCCGACGTCGGCGCCGCGATCGACGCCGGAACGCGGGCTGGACGGCCATACCGCATCACCGTCATGCGCTTCGCCGACCAAGTCCCGGATCGGGCGGTGGACCATGACCGGTACCGCGCCGACCATGCCGTGCTCGTCCTGGCCGGCGGAACCGGCGTGGCGCAACTGTGCCGCCGCGAAGGGGCCCTCACCGCGCCGGCCACCTGCACCGTTGCCGACCTGCTCGCGGTCCTTGCCGCCACCCCCGCCCGGCATGTCACGGTGCTGGCCGAACCCAGCGCAACCCGCGCCGCCGAGACTGCCGCTGCGCAGGCCCGGGACACCGGCCACGACGTGGTGGTCGTGGTGGCGGCATCTGCGGTGCAGGTGCTGGCCGCGGTCGCGGTGCACGACAGCACCCGCCACCCGGCCGAGGATCGGGCAGCGATGTCAGCGGCCGCGACCGCGACCCGCTGCGGCGAGCTCACCACCACCCGGGGCGAGCCGGGCGGATTCGTCGGCATACTGGGCGATCAGGTCGTCGTGAGCAACCGTGACGCGCTGGCGGCGACCCGCGAGCTGGTGGCACGTTTGCTCGCAGCGGGCGGCGAGCTGGTGACAGTGCTGCTCGGCCAGGACGCCCCGGAAGGCTTCGCGGAGGTGCTGACCGAACAGCTACGCGCCGCGCACCCGAAGGTCGAGACGATGTGCTACGCCGGTGACGTGCCGCAGCGCGTGCTACTGGTGGGAGTGGAGTGATCAGTGGCCGGCATCGACGATGCGCTGGACCGGGTGATCGACTCGAAAACGGCGGCCCTGCTGGCCCGTGAGCTCGATGTGCACACCGTCGGTGATCTGCTGCGGCACTACCCGCGCCGGTACGCCGATCAGGGGCAGCTCACCCCCATCGCGGGCCTTGCGGTGGGGGATGACGTCACCGTGGTCGCCGAGATACGCAGCTGCTCGTCACGCCGCATGCAATATAAAGAAGGAACCATCCAAAGCGTGGTGATCTTCGATGGCACCCGCACCTTGAACCTGACGTTTTTCAACCAGCACCGGCTGCTGCCGAAGGTGCTCACACCCGGCCGCAAGGCGTTGTTTGCGGGGCGCGTGACGACCTACGGCAAAAACCGCACCTTGCAACTCACGCATCCGAGATACCAACTGCTCGACGGCGACGCCGACAAGCTCGCCGAGTTCGCCCGTCCGCTGATCCCGGTCTATCCCGCCACCAAAGACCTGCCGTCCTGGACCATCCAGCTGTGTGTTCGGCAGGTCTTCGACCTCCTGGACGATCCGCCAGATCCGCTGCCGGCGCAGCTGCGCGCCCGGTACCGGTTACCTGGGTTGGGTGAGGCATTGCGGGCGGTGCACCGCTCCGACGACCGTGCCGAGATCGCCGCCGCGCAGCACCGGCTGAAGTGGGACGAGGCGATGGCGGTACAGCTGACCCTCGCGCTGCGGCGTCACGAGGCGGCGGGTCGGCCTGCCCCGGCCTGCCCGCGCCGGCCCGGCGGGCTGGCCGCCGCATTCGACGCCGCACTGCCCTTCACGTTGACCGCTGGCCAGCAGGAGGTGGGTGAGGTGCTGGCCGCGGAGCTGGCCGGTGAGCACCCGATGAACCGGCTGCTGCAGGGTGAGGTCGGATCCGGCAAGACGGTCGTGGCACTGCGCGCAATGCTGCAGGTCATCGATGCCGGGCGGCAGGCTGTGCTGCTGGCGCCCACCGAGGTGCTCGCAGCCCAGCACGCCAGATCCCTGCGGGAGATGATGGGCGCGCATGGCTGCGCCGGAGAGCTGGGATCAGCCGAGCATGCCACCCGGATAGCGCTACTCACGGGATCGTTGCCGGCCCGGGCCCGCAAGCAGGCGCTGCTGGACGCGGCCAGCGGTGCGGCCGGAATCGTGGTGGGCACGCACGCCGTGATCCAGGACCGGGTGTCCTTCGCCGACCTGGGCTTGGTGGTGGTCGACGAGCAGCACCGCTTCGGCGTCGAGCAGCGCGATGCGCTGCGCGCCAGGACGGCCGACGGCACCAGCCCGCATGTCCTGGTGATGACCGCGACGCCGATCCCGCGCACCGTCGCGATGACCGTCTACGGCGACCTGGAGGTCTCAGCGCTGCGCGAGCTGCCGCAGGGCCGGTCCCCGATCGCGACCACGGTGGTGCCAGTCGGGGAGAAACCTAGCTGGTTAGACCGGGTGTGGCAGCGAATCACCGAGGAGGTCGCTGCGGGCCGGCAGGCGTATGTGGTGTGCCCGCGCATCGGTGGCCAGGACGCTGCCGGGGAGGACGCCTCAGACGGCGAGGGCGACGGGGCCGGCGAGGGCGGCGGGGCGGGTGAGGGCGGTGAGGCCGGCGAAGAAGGCGGGCGCCCGCCACTGGCGGTGCTCGAGTTGGCTCCGCAGCTCCAGGAGGGCCCGCTCGCGCCACTGCGGCTGGGCGTCTTGCACGGCCGCCTGCCGGGAGACGACAAAGACGCCGCGATGCGGTCCTTCGCCGAGGGTGAGACCGCCGTATTGGTGGCGACCACCGTTGTCGAGGTTGGGGTGGACGTACCCAACGCCACCGTCATGGTGATCATGGATGCGCAGCGGTTCGGGATCAGCCAGCTGCACCAGTTGCGCGGCCGGGTGGGCCGCGGCTCGCATTCCGGATTGTGCCTGCTGGTGACCGACTCCCCGCCGGGGTCCCCAGCCCGGGAACGGCTCGACGCGGTCGCCGCCACCACCGACGGATTCGAGCTGGCCCGCCTGGATCTGGAGCTGCGCCGCGAGGGCGACGTGCTCGGCGCAGTGCAGTCTGGCCGCCGTTCCGGGCTCAAACTGCTGTCGCTGCTGCGCGACGAGGACCTGATTGTGGCGGCGCGCCAGGCCGCCACGCAGCTGGTCCATGCCGATCCGGAACTCGCCGAACATCCCCAGCTGGCCCGCCTGCCCGCCGCCCTGCTCGACGACCAGCGCGCCCAATTCCTCCAAAAAGCCTGACCCCCCAACCGCAGTCTCTGGGGGACGACTCAGACGGGAGCGCGACCGGGGGGGAGTTGGGTGCGGGCGGCGGCGTCCAGGGCGGCGGCCGCGGCCGGGGGCAACCGGACAGTGCCGGTGCGTTCCAGTTTGGCCAGTTCCGCGCGGGCCTTGGCGTAGGCGGCGATGCGCTCGGCATCGTGGTCGGAGTTGCGCGCCATGGTGAGCAGCTTGATGGCCCGCTGCACGGTGGCCCGCTCCTGCTCGGGAATACCCGCCAACCGGATACGTTCGGCCGCATCCCTAGCGGCCTGCCACGCCCGGCACGCCTGGTCCACCGCGGTGGCGTAGCGAGCGCGGTGTTCGGCCGGCGGTTCGGTGTCCGTGTCCAGTGCCTGAGCCTCGGCGAAGGCGTCCACGAACCGGCCGGTTGAGGGCACGGTGACATCGGTCAGGGCCGGAAGCCGCAGCACCGCCAGCGGGTCGCATTCGAACTGGCCGTACTCGCTGCGCAGCCGGGCGAACCGGGCCCTGGTGGCTCGCCAGTCCGGGGCCGGCTCAGCCCGGGCAACCGGTGCCGGCCTCGCCACCGGCTGCCGGTGGTAGAGCGCTCGGCGATAGCGGCGGCGCAGGTGGTGCACCGCAACGATCGTGCCGACTGCCAACACCAAGCCTTGGGTGAGCGCCACCAAGGCGAACAGCGTCACGGCGAGCACGCCGGCGCCGGTCAGGACCGCTGCGCACAGCAGCGCGAGCAGTAGACCCACTCGCCGCGCCGGGCCGCGACGGTGGTAACGGTGGTAGCGCGCTACGCCCATGGTGGTGTCCTTCCTGCCATCTCCTTGATACCCCTGCGGGCGCCGGCGCGGCAGAGCCTTCCCACGTGGCGAATCAGACATCCTTAGTGACCCCCAATCGCTGCTGCCAACTGCGATGATGCGCTCGGTGAGGCCGCCAGGAGATCCCGGCCGATCCGGTCGTGGGGAAGGGAGCCGGCACATGTTTCGCAAGGTGCTCGTCGCCAACCGCGGGGAGATCGCCATCCGGGCCTTTCGGGCCGCCTACGAACTGGGTTGCCAGACGGTCGCAGTGTTCCCTTACGAGGACCGCAACTCCGAGCACCGGCTCAAGGCCAACGAGGCTTACCAGATCGGGGAGAAGGGGCATCCGGTTCGGGCGTACCTGTCGGTGTCGGAGATCATCAGGGCCGCGCAGCGCGCCGGGGCTGATGCGATCTACCCCGGTTACGGCTTCCTGTCGGAGAACCCGAAGCTGGCGATAGCTTGCCAGCAGGCCGGCATTACCTTCGTCGGGCCGCCTCCCGCCGTGCTGGCGCTAGCGGGTAACAAGTCCCGAGCGGTGGCCGCTGCGCGCGAAGCCGGCGTGCCGGTCCTGGCGTCGTGCGCCCCCTCCGCTGACATCGACCAACTGGTGGCTGCTGCCGACGAGATCGGGTTTCCGGTCTTCGTCAAGGCCGTCGCCGGCGGCGGTGGCCGCGGTATGCGCCGGGTCACCGAGCCCAGCGGTCTGCGCATGGCCCTGGAGGTGGCCAGCCGGGAGGCCGAGTCGGCCTTCGGTGATCCCACCGTGTTCCTGGAGCAGGCCGTCATCGACCCCCGGCACATCGAGGTGCAGATCCTCGCCGATCCGCTCGGCGACGTGATTCACCTATACGAACGGGACTGCTCGGTGCAGCGGCGTCACCAGAAGGTCGTGGAGGTGGCGCCGGCACCGAACCTGGATCCCGATCTGCGCCGGCGTATCTGCGCCGACGCGGTCACCTTCGCCCGGCAGATCGGCTACGTCAACGCGGGGACCGTGGAGTTCCTCGTCGACCGCGGCGGTAGTCATGTGTTCATCGAGATGAACCCACGCATCCAGGTCGAACACACCGTGACCGAGGAGATCACGGACATCGACCTGGTCACCGCCCAATTACGGATCGCGGCCGGGGAGACGCTGGCCGATCTCGGGCTGCGCCAAGACATGATCGTGCCGCACGGGGCCGCCCTGCAGTGCCGGATCACCACCGAGGACCCGGCCAACGAGTTCCGTCCGGACATTGGGACGGTCACTGCGTACCGCTCGGCCAGCGGTGCCGGGGTCCGGCTCGACGGCGGGACCATGCAAACGGGTGCCCGGATCAGCGCGCACTTCGATTCGCTGCTGGTCAAGGTGACCTGCCGGGGGCGCGACTTCCCCACCGCGGTGCGCCGGGCCCGCCGGGCGCTGGCCGAGTTCCGGATCCGCGGGGTCGCTACCAACATCCCGTTCCTGCTCGCGCTGCTCGATGAACCGGACTTCGTGGCAGGCAAGGTCACCACCTCCTTCATCGAGCAACGGCCGCATCTGCTCGCCGCCCGGCAGTCGGCCGACCGCGGCACCCGGTTGTTGACGTACTTGGGTGACATGACGGTGAACCGGCCGAACGGCGATCCCCCCGATCTCGTCGATCCGGTGAGCAAGCTGCCGCCGATCGATCTGGACTCTCGACCGCCCACCGGGTCCCGGCACCGGCTGCTCACGCTGGGCCCGGAGGAATTCGCGCGCTGGTTACGGGCCCAAGACGGGGTCGGCGTCACCGACACCACCTTCCGGGATGCCCACCAGTCGCTGTTAGCGACTCGGGTGCGCAGCAGAGACCTCGTCGCGGTAGGGCCGCACGTCGCCCGGATGACCCCGCAACTGCTGTCGCTGGAGTGCTGGGGCGGCGCGACGTACGACGTCGCGCTGCGCTTCCTCGCCGAGGACCCGTGGGAGCGGCTGGCAGCCTTGCGCGATGCGGTACCCAACATCTGCCTGCAGATGCTGCTGCGCGGGCGCAACACGGTCGGCTACACCCCGTACCCGACGGAGGTGACCGCCGCTTTCGTCGAGGAGGCCGTCGAGACCGGGCTGGACATCTTCCGGATCTTCGACGCGCTCAACGACGTGTCCCAGATGCGCCCGGCCATCGACGCGGTGCGCGAGACCGGCCGGGCGGTCGCCGAGGTGGCGCTGTGCTACACGGCGGACCTATCCGACCCCGCGGAGAAGCTGTACACGCTGGATTACTACCTGCGGCTGGCCGAGCAGATCGTGGCAGCCGGCGCGCATGTGCTGGCGATCAAGGACATGGCCGGCCTGTTGCGGCCGCCGGCGGCCCGGACGTTGGTGGCTGCGCTGCGCAGCCGGTTCGATCTGCCGGTGCACCTGCACACCCACGACACTCCGGGTGGCCAGCTCGCCACCCTGCTCGCCGCGATCGACTCGGGGGTGGATGCAGTCGATGCGGCAGCAGCGTCCATGGCAGGCACCACCTCGCAGCCGTCGCTGTCTGCGCTGGTCGCGGCCACCGATCACACCGACCGCAACACTGGGTTGGATCTGCAGGCGGTCTGCGACCTGGAGCCGTACTGGGAACTGGTGCGCAAGGTCTACGCGCCCTTCGAGTCCGGCCTCGCATCGCCTACCGGGCGGGTGTATCACCATGAGATCCCCGGTGGGCAGCTGTCCAACCTGCGCCAGCAGGCAGTGGCGCTGGGCCTGGCTGACCGTTTCGAGCAGATCGAAGAGGCCTATGCGGCCGCCGACCGGATGCTCGGGCGGCTGGTGAAGGTGACGCCGTCGTCGAAGGTCGTCGGTGACCTCGCATTGCACCTGGTAGGCGCCGGCGTCGAGCCGAAGGACTTCGAGGCCGACCCCGCCCGCTTCGACATTCCCGACTCGGTGATCGGCTTCCTGCACGGTGAGCTCGGTGTTCCCCCCGGCGGCTGGCCTGAACCGCTGCGCAGCAAGGCGTTGAAGGGACGCAGCGGGCCGCGGGGGATGGCCGAGCTGTCCGCGCAGGACCGGCAGGGACTGAAGGAGGACCGGGCGCGGACGCTGAACCGGCTGCTGTTCCCCGGCCCGACCGCAGAGTTCGAGGCGCATCGGGAGACCTACGGGGACACCTCGGTGCTGTGCAGCGAGGAGTTTTTCTACGGGCTGCGTCCCGGCTACGAGTACGCCGTGGATCTCGATCCGGGGGTGCGGCTGCTCATCCAGCTGCAGGCGATCGGGGACGTCGACGAGCGCGGTATGCGCACCGTGCTGTGCACTCTCAACGGGCAGATGAGGCCACTGCCGGTCCGGGACCGCTCTGTTGCGTCCAAAGTCCCCGTCGCCGAAAAGGCGGACAGAGCGAACAGCAACCACGTTGCGGCACCGTTCGCCGGAGTGGTCACCCTGCAAGTAGCCGAAGGCGACACCGTGTCCGCCGGCCAGACGGTGGCCACCATCGAGGCGATGAAGATGGAGGCGGGCATCACCGCCGCCAAGGGTGGCACGGTTGCCCGCCTCGCGATCAAATCAGTCCAGCAGGTGGAAGGCGGCGACCTGATCCTGGAACTCAGCTGAGCTGGTGGCCTTCAAGTACCGCCAACTCCCTCCGCTGTTGCTTTTCTCCACTACCAACCCGCACCAGGCGGGCGCGGCGCAGTGGCAGCGGTGTAGCGGCATCATGGTCATGTGGTGCGGATCGTGGCCGGGGTGGCGGGGGGTCGCCGGCTGGCGGTGCCGCCGCACGGCACCCGGCCGACCTCCGACCGGGTGCGCGAGGCGGTGTTCAGCACCTTGCAGGCGCGCCGGGGTCTCGAAGGGGCCCGGGTACTCGACCTCTACGCCGGGTCCGGCGCGCTGGGATTGGAGGCGCTGTCGCGCGGGGCGGCGCACGTCCGCTTCGTGGAATCCGACCGCCGGGCGGCTGCGGTGGTTCGCCGCAACGTCGAGGCGCTCGGGCTGGGCGGTCCGGGCGGCAGCGCAGTGCAGGTGAGCATCGCGGATGTTCCCGTGGTGTTGCGTGCCGGTGCTGACCAGCCCTACGACGTGGTGCTCGCCGACCCGCCCTACGGGCTCGAGGACGATGCTTTGAGTGCTGTGTTGAGCGCGTTGGTCAGCGGCGGCTGGCTGGCGCCCGCAGCGTTGATCGTCGTGGAGCGCGCGGCTCGGGCGCTGCCGCCGGCCTGGCCGGACGGTGTGTTCGAACTCACGAATCGGCGGTATGGCGATACCGCGGTGTACTACGGTTGTCGTGTTATGACAAGTTTTGGGCCATGAGACGCGCGATATGTCCGGGGTCTTACGACCCCGCCACTAATGGACATCTCGACATCATCGAGCGGGCCGCGAGGCAATTCGATGAGGTCGTCGTTGCCGTCCTGATCAACAAGACCAAGACATGCCTGTTCGAGGTATCCGACCGGTTGGCGATGCTGAAGGAGATTACCGAGCATCTGCCAGGGGTCCGGGTCGATTCCTGGCACGGACTTCTCGTGGACTATTGCACGGCACACGGAATCGCGACGATCGTGAAGGGCCTGCGCGCAGTCAGCGATTTCGATTACGAGCTCCAGATGGCCCAGCTGAACTACCAGCTCTCCGGCGTGGACACGATGTTTTTGCCGAGCAAACCGCACTACAGTTTCCTGTCCAGTTCGGTGGTCAAGGAGGTCGCCACCTACGGTGGTGACGTCGGCCACCTGCTGCCGGCCACCGTGCACCAACGACTGATCACCCGGCTCGCCGGTGAGCCGCGCTGAGGCCGGCCCGGCAGCGCTGACAGGGGGGACACGCCGACTGGGCGGATGCTCCCGCATCTGAGCTTGCTTACCGGTCAAAATGTCGGTTATGGACGGTGATCGGCTGCAGGGACGGGTATTCCGGGTTTTCGAGTCCCTCGATGAGCTCGTGACCACCGTGGAAGAGGCACGGGGAGTACCGATGACCTCCAGCTGCATCGTGCCCCGCGGCGATGTGCTGGAACTGCTCGATGAAATCCGCGACGCAATTCCCGCCGAGTTCGACGACGCCCAGGACGTGCTGGACCATCGCGACGAACTGATCGACACTGCGCGGCAGGAGGCGCAGCGCCAACGCGACGACGCCCACACCGAAGCCGAGCGGGCATCGGCTGCCGCCCGTGACGAGGCCGCGCGGCTGGTCGCCGAGGCGCGGGCCCAGGCCGAGTCGATGGTCGCCGGTGCGAAGGCCGAGGCGGACCGCCTGGAAGCCACCGGGCGCCGCGAATACCAGGAGGTCACCTCGCGCGCCGAGGCCGAGGCGGAGCGGATGACCGCTGCCGGGAGGGCGTCCTACGAACGAGCCGTCGCCGACGGCCGCGCCGAGCAGGCTCGGTTGGTGGACAAAACCCAAGTGGTGCAGGCCGCTCGAGCTGAAGCCACCCGGATCATCGATGAGGCGAGCAGCGAGGTCCACCGGCTCCGTTCGGAATGCGACGCCTACGTCGAGAGCACCCTCGCGGAGTTCGAAGAACTGCTCAACCGAACCCTGCGTGGGCTGGTCCGCGGCCGTGCCCAGCACGCCGGTCCGGTGCCCGCCGGGGCGAGCGGGTATCAGGGCTGAAACAGCCGCGTCCGCATGATGCGGTCTGAGGAAGGCCTACCCTGCATTGTGATGCCTCGCAATACCGCGCCTGCTCGCCCCGATCCGTCCGCGCCTTGGGTGATCGACACCCGTGACCTGGGCCGGCGTGCCGGGGCGATGCGCCGATACCACCGTGACGTCCAGCTGCCGGCTGGGCTGGGCATCGACGTGATCGGGGTTCCGGCGGGCGGCCACATCATCCTGGACGTGCGGCTGGAGTCGGTGGTAGAAGGCGTGCTGGTATCGGGCACGGCCTCGGCGACGGTCACCGGGCAGTGCGCCCGGTGCCTGGATCTGCTGAACGACCGGCTTGAGGTTGCGCTGACCGAGCTGTTCGCCTACCCGGACACGGCGACCGACGGCACCACCGATCCTGACGAGGTCAGCCGAGTCGTCGATGGCCTGGTCGATCTCGAGCCGGTGGTTCGAGACGCCGTGTTGCTGGCGCTGCCGCAGGCGCCGCTGTGCCGCGAGGACTGCCTGGGTCTGTGCCCGGAATGCGGCGGAAAGCGGGCGGAACTCGGTACCGATCACCGGCATGAGACAATGGATCCGCGCCTGGCTGCCCTGAAAACAATACTGAAGCAGCGGTTGCGCGGAACCGAAGAGGAGAACGAGTAACGTGGCCGTCCCCAAGCGCAGGATGTCGCGGTCGAACACCCGCTCGCGGCGGGCCCAGTGGAAAACCACCGCCCCCACGCTGGCGGAGTGTTCCAATCGCGCCTGCCGGCGGCCCAAGCCGCCGCACATGCTGTGCCCGTACTGCGGACGTTACGACGGTCGCCAGGTCGCCCGGCCGGCCTGAGCACGCCACGCGACATACCTTTGGTGAACCGACCATCGCGGGGCGACCCCTCAGATCTGACCCCGCTACTCACCGCGCTCGGCGTTGAGATCGACGCCGAGCTACTCACGCTTGCTCTGACGCACCGCTCCTATGCCTATGAAAGCGGTGGTCTCGAACCGAATGAGCGCCTGGAGTTCCTCGGCGACGCCGTGCTCGGTGTGGTCGTGACCGACCACCTGTTCCGCACGCATCCCGACTTGCCCGAAGGGCAACTCGCCAAGCTGCGCGCCAGCGTGGTGAACATGCACGCGCTGGCGGGTGTGGCGCGCGGACTCGGTCCGGATGGGTTGGGGGAGTACCTGCTGCTGGGCCGCGGCGAGGAGCTCACCGGGGGCCGCAACAAGTCCAGCATCCTGGCCGACACCACCGAGGCGCTGATCGGTGCGGTGTACCTGCAGCACGGCATCGACGTCGCCCGTGACATGGTGCACCGGCTGTTCGACCCGCTGCTGGTGATGGCTCCGCTGCTGGGCGCGGGCCTGGACTGGAAGACCAGCCTGCAAGAACTCACCGCCAGCCGCGATCTGGGAGTGCCGGAGTACCGGATCACCGAGGACGGGCCCGACCATCTCAAGGAGTTCACCGCGACTGCGGTGGTGGCCGGTGTGGAGCGGGGAACCGGGCAGGGCCGGACCAAGAAGGAAGCCGAGCAGCGTGCTGCTGAGGCCGCCTGGCGCTCGCTGTCCGAGCTGGCCAGCGGGAGCGCCCCCCCGGCGGGGTAGCCCAGCGTGCCGGAGCTGCCCGAGGTCGAGGTTGTCCGGCTAGGCCTCGCCGAACACGTCACCGGGCGCACGGTGGCCGCTGTCGAGGTGCACCACCCCCGCTCGGTACGCCGGCACCTCGCCGGCGAGCTGGACTTCGCCGCCCGGCTGGCCGGCCGGCAGATCCGAGCCGCCCGGCGTCGCGGCAAGTACCTCTGGCTGGATCTAGGTGCCGAGGAAGCGTTGCTGGCTCACCTGGGGATGAGCGGGCAGATGCGGATCCAGCCGCCGGGCGCCGCTGACGAGAAGCACTTGAGAGTGCGGTTCCAGTTTGCCGACAGCGGTGCTGAACTGCGCTTTGTCGACCAGCGCACGTTCGGCGGCCTGTCGGTGGAGGACATGGTCGACGGCCTACCTGCTCCCATTGCGCACATCGCCCGGGATCCGCTGGACCCGTCGTTCGATCCTGATTCGGTGGTCGCTGGGATGCGGCGGCGACGCACTGGCCTCAAGCGTGCCCTGCTGGACCAAACCCTGGTGTCCGGAATCGGCAACATCTACGCCGACGAAGCGTTGTGGCGGGCCCGGCTGCACGGATCCCGGCCCACTGCAACGCTGACCCGCGCGCAGGGCTGCTCCGTGCTGGCGGCGGTCACGGAGGTGATGACCGAGGCGCTCGCAGCCGGCGGCACGTCCTTCGACCGGCTCTACGTCAACGTCAACGGCGCTTCGGGCTACTTCGACCGCTCGCTGGCTGCCTACGGCCAAGCCGGCCAGCCTTGCCCCCGCTGTGGCACCCCGATCCACCGGGAGCCCTTCATGAACCGCTCCTCCTACTCGTGCCCCCGCTGCCAGCCCCGCCCCCGCCATCCCCATCACTGAAGATCCAATCCGTAAACTCGGCGAAACCGGCATTGGGATGGCTCGGAATGTCGGTGGCGAGTTCACGACCGCATGACCGGGTGCACTATTGAGCTATGACAAAGGGGGGCTCGGTGCGGATGACCGCCTGGGTGCATGGCCGTGTGCAGGGCGTGGGGTTCCGCTGGTGGACTCGCTCCCAAGCGCTCATGCTGGGACTGGACGGCCACGCGGCAAACTTGTCCGACGGGCGGGTCGAAGTCGTTGCAGAGGGGCCACGGGAAGCGTGCGAGCGACTGCTGGCCGTGCTGAGGTCCGGGTCGGCGCCCGGGCACGTGAAGCAGGTGACCGAGCGGTTCGACGACGTCCGCGGGGTCAGCGGCTTCGTCGAGCGTTGACCGGGACGCCTTGGCTATGCCACTTGCCCCCCGTCGGCGGCGGCACCGATGAGGCCACGCGTGCGCACGCTGATCATCGATAACTATGACTCGTTCACCTACAACCTTTTCCAGTACCTGGCCGAAATCAATGGGATCGAGCCATGCGTCGTCCGCAACGATGCCCCCGGCTGGCGGGTAGCGGACCTGGAGGACTTCGATAACGTCATCATCTCGCCGGGACCGGGGCGGCCCAGCCGATCATCGGATTTCGGTTTCAGCTGCGACGTCGTGCTCGGCGCGTCGATCCCGCTGCTCGGTGTCTGCCTGGGACATCAAGGGCTGTGCGAGCTCAGCGGCGGAGTGGTCGACTCGGCACCGGAGTTGTTCCACGGCCGCGAGTCGGACGTGTGGCACGACGGCGTTGACCTGTTCGCGGGCCTGCCCTCACCGCTACGGGTCGTGCGTTATCACTCGCTGGTAGTCACCGGTGTATCGGACGATCTCGAGATCACCGCGCGGACCGACGACGGTGTGATCATGGGTGTCCGGCACCGGTCCCGCCCGGCGTGGGGTGTGCAGTTTCATCCCGAGTCGATCCGTACCGAGTACGGCAGGGATCTGCTGCGCAACTTCGCGGCGCTCACCAGCCGATGGCGCCAACGCAATCCACCCCGGTGCGGTAGCCGACGAAAATCGCCTGGCGAGCCCGTCACTGCGGCCAAGAAGAGAAGAAGTCGCGCACTTCGCGTGCTGGTCGCAGCGCAGCTGACCTCGGCACCTACCGAAAACGTGTTCCAGGGCCTGTACGGATTGTCTCCTCATGCGTTCTGGCTGGACAGCAGCCTGCAAGGTGGCCAGCTCGGCAGATTTTCTTTCCTTGGTGACGCCAGCGGGCCGCTGGCCAGGATCGCCTACGCCGACGTCTGGCGGGGCACGGTGACCGTGCACACGCTGGGGCAGACTGTGGTGCACCGTACCGGGTTCTTCGACTGGTTGGACGACGATCTGCGCTCCCTGGACGTCGAGGTGCCGGAGCTGCCGTTCGACTTCGCCCTCGGCTGGGTCGGCTACACCGGTTACGAACTCAAAGCCGAATGCGGCGCCAGGCTGGTGCACCGCTCGGAGAACCCAGATGCAGCATTGATCTTCGCCGATCGTGGGCTGGTCGTTGACCACGGGACCGGAACGACATACCTGCTCGCGCTGGCCGATCCGGCCGACGACACCGGCGCGCGGGCCTGGCTTCGGCACACCGCTGCTCGGCTGAATGCGCTGGCCGGTGCGTCGCCTCGGCCGGTCCGGCACCCATTAGCGCTGGGCGAGGTCGGTCTGCGGCACGACCGGTCCCAATACCTCGAACTGATCGCGGCATGCCACCGGGCGATCAAGGAAGGTGAGAGTTACGAGGTGTGCCTGACCAACATGGTGCTCGGGGCGGCAACGATTGACCCCTGGCCGGCATACCAGGTGCTGCGCGCGCAAAGCCCGGCGCCGTTCGCGGCCTGGTTGCGTTTCGCCGACTTGTTCGTCCTGAGTACATCGCCGGAGCGTTTCATCCAGGTGTCGAGGCGCGGGGCTGTCGAGTCCAGGCCGATCAAGGGGACGAGGCCCCGTGGGTTGTCCGCGGAACAGGACCGGCTGCTGCGAGCGGAGCTGGCCGCCAGTGAGAAGGATCGCGCGGAAAATTTGATGATCGTCGACCTGGTCCGCAACGACCTCGGTTCGTGCGCGCAGCCCGGTTCGGTGCACGTGCCGAGCATTTTCGACGTCGAAAGCTACGCTCACGTGCACCAATTGGTCAGCACTGTGCGGGCGCGGCTGCGCAGGGGCGTCTCGGCGGTCGATTGCGTGCGGGCAGCGTTTCCCGGTGGATCGATGACCGGGGCGCCGAAGCTTCGCACGATGCAGATCATCGACGATCTGGAAAGGGGTGCGCGCGGGATCTATTCCGGCGCTCTCGGTTACTTCTCGCTGAACGGGGCAGCCGACCTCGCCATCGTTATCCGCACGCTGGTGATCACGCCGGATAAGGTGAGCTTCGGCGTCGGTGGGGCCATCACCGCCCTGTCCGATGACGCTGCCGAATTCGAGGAGACCATCATCAAGGCGAGCGCGATCACCAGCGTGCTCGGCGGGAGGTTTTCCGAGGTGGCCCACTCGCGCTCGCCCGCTGAGGCCGCCGAATGGGACGGCATGGGTACCCTGCTCGGGCATGCAGTAGGGGAGCAGCCCAGAGGAGAACGGCAGAGAGGGTCGGAGCGCACGTGCACTTGAAGAGCTTGACGCTGAAGGGCTTCAAGTCTTTCGCATCGGCGACGACACTGCGCTTCGAACCCGGCATCACCTGCGTCGTGGGGCCCAACGGATCGGGCAAATCCAACGTGGTGGACGCGCTGTCCTGGGTGATGGGGGAGCAGGGCGCCAAGGCGTTGCGCGGCGGCAAGATGGAGGACGTCATCTTCGCCGGCACCGCCGACCGTCCCCCGCTGGGGCGCGCCGAGGTCACCTTGACCATCGACAACACCGACGGTGCGCTGCCCATCGACTACACCGAGGTATCGGTCACCAGGCGGATGTTCCGCGACGGCGCCAGCGAGTACGAAATCAACGGCAGCAGCTGCCGGCTGCTGGACGTCCAGGAACTGCTGAGCGACTCCGGCATCGGCCGCGAGATGCACGTCATCGTTGGGCAGGGCAAGCTCGACTCGATCCTGCAGGCCAAGCCGGAGGAGCGCCGGGCGTTCATCGAGGAAGCCGCCGGTGTCCTCAAGCACCGCAAGCGCAAGGAGAAGGCGCTGCGCAAGCTGGACGCGATGCAGGCCAACCTGACCAGGTTGGCCGACCTCACCGCCGAGCTGCGCCGGCAGCTCAAGCCGCTGGGCAAGCAGGCCGAGATTGCCCGGCGGGCGCAGGCCGTGCAGGCCGATCTGCGGGATGCTCGGCTTCGGCTGCACGCCGACGATCTGGTGACGCTGCGCGCAGCGGTGGCCAAGGACGAGGCTGACGAAGCTGTCGCCAGGGCTCGCCGCGATGAGGTGGACAGCGCACTGAACGCCGCGCGCGCCGAGCAAACTGAACTGGAACAGCAGCTCGCCGCGTCCGCGCCACGGCTGGCGGCGGCGCAGGACACCTGGTATCAGCTGTCCGCGCTGGCCGAGCGGCTGCGCGGCACGGTGCAGCTGGCTGCGCAGCGATCCCGGCATCTGTCTGCTCCCACCGAAGCCCATCGCCCCGGTCGTGATCCCGAAGAGTTGGAAAGTGAGGCGCAGGCAGCGCAACTAAAGGAGAGCGAACTGCACGCGGTGGTGGAACAGGCCCAGGCGGTGCTGTCGGCCGCGCTGGATCGGCGCGTGGAGCTGGAGCAGGTGGTGGCTGACGCCGAGCGGGCGCACCTGGCCGCCGTCCGCGCCGTCGCGGACCGTCGGGAGGGGCTGGCTCGGCTCGCCGGCCAGGTTGAGGCGCTGCGATCGACCTCCGGCGCCACCGCGGAGGAGATCGACCGGCTTTCCGGTGCGCTGGCCGACGCCTGGCATCGCGCGGAGGCAGCCCAGCAGGAGTTCGACGAGCTGCAGCACACGCTCGACGCCCTGCACGCCGGCGAGGTCGGCCTCAACGAGCGCCATGAGGCGGCGGTGAGTGCGCACGCCACCGCGGCGCAGCGCAGCGCCGAGCTCACCGCGGCACACCGCGAGGCGGAGCAGCAGCGGGCCTCCTGGCGGGCCAGGGTGGAGGCGCTTTCGGTCGGATTGGCCCGTAAGGACGGCACGCAGGAGCTGCTGGCCGCCGAACTTCCCGGCGTGACGGGGACGGTCGCTGCGCTGCTCACCGTCGAGGCCGGCGCCCAGCCCGCGGTAGCGGCCGCTCTCGGTGCCGCGGCGGATGCGCTGGCGGTGGCTGACCTGGACGTTGCAGTCGTGGCGCTGTCCCTGTTGCGCGAGCAGGGCGCCGGGCGTGCCGGCCTGCTCGTCGGCGGCGCCCCCTGCGCCGGAGCCGCGGTGGATCGGTCAACCTGGCCGGAGCTGCCGGCCGGCGTGCGGTGGGCGGTGGATCTGGTCCGCTCGCCGGAGCAGCTGCGTCCGGCGCTGCACCGGCTGCTGGAGCGCACCGCGGTGGTCGACGACCTGCGCGCGGCCCGGGCGCTGCTGGCGGCGCTGCCTACCGCTCGAGCGGTGACCGTCGACGGCGACGTGCTCGGCGCCGACTGGTCGCACGGTGGATCAGGCCGTAGCCAGAGTTTCATCGAGGTGCAGGCCGCCATCGATGACGGGCAGGCTCGGCTGGCGGAGTGCGAAATGCACATCGAGCAGTTGGCCGCCGAGCTGGACGGGGCCGGCGCCGAGGAAGCCGCCCGTGCCGAGGATGTCGATAACACGCTGGCCGCTCTGCATGAGTCGGACGCCAAGCTGTCGGCGGTCGCTGAGCAGCTCGCCCGGCTCGGCCAGGCGGCCCGCTCGGCGTCAGGCGAGGCAGAGCGGCTGCGCCGGCAGCGCGACGAGATGGAGCAGCGCCGGGCCGGTGCGCTGAGCAGCCTGGCCGAGATGGAGGAGCGGTTGCGGCTGGCTCAGGACGAGCCTGCGGACGCCGAGCTGGACACCTACGAACGCGACGAGGCGGTGGCCGCGCTGGCGACCGCGCGCAGCGAGGAAGTCGAGGCACGGCTCGCGCTGCGCACCGCAGAGGAGCGCGCGCAGGCGGTGGCCGGCCGGGCTGAGGGCTTGCGTCGCAGCGCGCAAGCTGAACGGGTGGCCCGGCAACGGGCCGCGGCCGTCGCTGCAGCCCGGCAGCGCGGCGCCGCGGTGGCCGATGAGGTCGTGCGGGCTGGGGAGCTGGCGTTGGCGCGCATCGAGATATCGCTGCGGCGCGCGGTGGCCGAGCGCGACGCCGTGGCTGTCGAACGCGCGCAGCAAGAGCAGGGCCTGGCGCAGGTCCGGGCCGTGGTTCGTGAGCTCGCCGAGGAGCTGGACAAGCTCACCGACACGGTGCACCGAGACGAACTGCTGCGCGCTGCGCAGCGGCTGCGTATCGAGCAACTCGAGACCAAGATCGCCGATGACTTCGGCATCGGCCTGGATGACCTCGTCGCGGAGTACGGGCCGGCCGTGCCGGTGCCGCCGTCCGCGGCCGAGGTGGCCGAATACGAGCTGGCGCGCCACCGCGGCGAGCCGGTCAGCAGCCCACCGCCGGTTCGCTTCGACCGGGAAATGCAAAGCCGCCGTGCCCAGCGCGCGGAGCGCGACCTGGCCCTGCTCGGCAAGGTCAACCCGCTGGCTTTGGAGGAGTTCGCTGCGTTGGAGGAGCGGTACCGGTTCCTGTCCACCCAGCTGGAGGACCTCAAGTCCACCCGGCGGGACCTGCTCACCGTTATCGCCGAGGTCGACGAGAAGATCCTGGAAGTCTTCACCGAGGCCTTCTACGACGTGGCGCGCGAGTTCGAGACCGTGTTCGCCACGCTGTTCCCTGGTGGGGAGGGGCGGTTGCTGCTCACCGAGCCCGACGACATGCTCACCACCGGCATCGAAGTCGAGGCCCGCCCGCCCGGCAAGAAAGTCAAACGCCTGTCACTGCTGTCCGGCGGGGAGAAGGCGCTCACTGCGGTGGCGATGCTGGTGGCGATCTTCCGGGCCCGCCCGTCGCCGTTCTACGTGCTCGACGAGGTGGAGGCGGCGCTGGACGACACTAACCTCAACCGCCTGATCGCGCTGTTCGAGCTGCTGCGAGACCGCTCGCAGCTGATCGTGATCACGCACCAGAAAGCGACCATGGAGGTTGCCGACGCGCTATACGGGGTGAGCATGCGCGGCGACGGCGTGACCACGGTGATCTCGCAGCGGCTACGTGGTGCCGCGGGTTCGGCCGGAGCCGCCTGACGCGAGCCGGGTCACGGATTCCGGAGCAGCGGCCGCAAGATCGAAGCTAGTCCCGGTCATGTGATGAGTCTCATGCATGCGTGCCGATGGCGTTACTGTTACCACGGTGATCTCACGGCGACTGCGGGACCGCCGGTTCGGCCGGAGCCGCCTGACGTCAACTGTCCAATGGGGGATGCCGCTTTGTTGCTGCCGTTGACCATGTTGGACGAATCGTTGTTGATCACACAGGAGACCCGCGCGGCGTGGAACGTTCAGTTCGAGGTCGCTGCCGACCACCGCGTGGATGGCGACCGGCTCCGGCAAGCGGTGCGGTCGTGTTGTCGGCGCCATCCGATGGCGCGAGCTCGACTGGCACCGGCAGACAACGGTAGTAGCTACGCCCAGTGGGACATCGCCGATGACGTGGATCGAGACCCGCTGCGGGTGGTGGACTGCCCGGACGCCACCGCGCTGGACGCGTTACGCGCTGAGCTCTACACGCCGCCTGTCGCCCTTGACGCCAGTCCGGGATTTCGGGTAGCGCTGGCCCGGTGCCCCGGCGGGGATCTCGTCCTGCTCGCCACGAGCCACATGGTTGCCGACGGAGCCGGTGCCGTGCGCCTGATGCAGACCATCGCCCGGACGTATCGGGGAGAGCCGGATCCCCCAGATCCGCTGCCGCTAGACGAGGCTCGCGACGTCGGCTCATTCCTGGCCCCCGAGACCCGCAGTGAGAAGTGGACACGGGAGCTGGAGTTGCTGCGGCGACTGCACGAGGCGCTCGATGCACCCAGCCGCATCGCGGCGGTCGGCGGCGCCGACCGTGATGGTTTCGGGTTCGTCTTTCGCGACTTCGATATCGGCGAGGCAACGCCTGGGCTGGTGCAGCGGCCCCCGGATACGACGATCAACGATGTCCTCGTCGCCGCGCTGCACTGCGCCGTGCAGTGCTGGAATACCCAGCACGATGCGCCCTCGGACCGCATCGGGGTGATGATGCCGATCAATATTCGCCCCGCTGACCGGGCATGGGATGTCGTGAGCAATCTCACCTCCATGGTCAGCGTTTCGACGGAGCCGGATGATCGGGCTGATCTGGCGTCGGCGACTGCCGCGGTGGCCGAGCAGACCGTTGAAATGCGGCGCAACAATCGTGCCTACGGTTTGTACGACCTTCTCGACGCCCTGAAGTCGGCACCGATGATGGTGAAGCGCGCGGTGCCGAGGCTGGTTCACGTGACCGGTGACCGGTTCGTCGACACCGCAATGTTGTCGAACCTGGGCCGTCTCCCGGCTCCCCCCACCTTCGGCCCCAAACCCGCATCTGAATTGTGGTTTTCGCCGCCGTGCGACCCAACATGCACCCTGTCTGTCGGCGTCGCGACCAGCGAACAACGACTCTCGTTGGTGGCGCGGTACCGTTACGAACAATTCGATGCCAGCGCCGCGGAAGATTTCATCGATCTGCTGATATCACAGGTGAGATCGCGGTAAGGTCGCTGATCCGGTTACTCAGTCAGCGACGCCGCTCTCGGCCACGCAGAACAATTGCACCGATCTGCTGATGGCGCTGTCACGTCGCTGATCGTCCTCAGACTGTCAGGGTCGAGTTGTAGCGTGTTGCTCGTGCCCGCGGAGCAGTTGATTGTCGAGGACCTGGCAGATATATCGCCAGGTCCCGAGTTGGCGCGTGCACTCGCCGGTCTGGAGCTGTCCAGCTTATCGGGTTATGACTGTGTGGAGGTGCTCAAGGCGCAATTCCGGCAGGTCAATCACGAGCGGGCGCGGTTGATGGCCGCCATGGTTGAGGTTGGGTTGTGCGGTGTCGGCCCGGCCGGCGAATCGCCCCGTATGGCGGTGCCTGACGAATTCTCGGCCGATGAGATTCGCGCTGCTCTCATGCTCACCCGGCGTGCCGCTGATGCTCAGTTCTGGCTGGCGTATGACCTGGTGTCGCGGCTGCCCGCGGTCCATGCCGCGATGGCTGCCGGGGTGCTGGACGAGCCCCGCGCTCGGGTGTTCTCGGACTGGACCACTCAGCTGTACCCGGAGCAGGCGCGTGCGCTGTGCGACGAGCTGCTGTCTCGCGCGGCAACGCTGACCACGGGTCAGCTCATCGAGCAGATCAAAAAGTTGGCCATCGCCATCGATCCGGACTGGGCGCAGCGTCGCTACGAACAGGCTCTGGCCGAGCGCAAGGTGGCCGGCCACCGCAATCCGGACGGGTCGGCGAACCTATCCGGCTACAGCCTGCCTGTCGACCGGGTCGCCGCCGCCGCCTGCGGGCGCATCGACGCGCTGGCCAAGGCCGCAAAACGCGCCGGCGATGGCCGACCGATCGACCATATTCGTGCCGAGCTTTTCCTCGGCATGACCGATGGCAGCTACGCCGGGTTGGACGATGCAGCCATCCTCGAGCACCTGCGCCACGCTGAGGGGGACAGGGACGTACCTGATTGCGATAGCAGCGGACCTGACGAGGCCGAAGGCAGCGACACCGAAGGCAGCGACACCGAAGGCGGCGACCTACAGTCCGGCGCGGTTGGTGGCCGGACGCAGCGCGGGCCAATAGGTGCTGGAATGGAGCTGCGCGTGCGGCTGTCCACGCTGCTCGGACGTGACGAGTATCCCGCCGAGCTGGCCGGCTGGGGTCCGGTGCACGCTGCGCTGGCCCGGGAGCTCGCCACCACGCTGGGCGGTGCGCAATGGCGCTTTGCGATCACCGACGAACAAGGCCATCTCAGCCAGTGCGGGATCACAGCCGCCCGGCCCACCGGCGCACCCGGTCGCATGGCGGCCTGCCGCGCGATCGTGGAACTTCAGGTCTCGGCGTCCTTGTTGGTCGCTCTTGAGGAGCAGACGAACGAGTTGGGCGCTTGGACTGGTGTGGTGACCGACCTGATCCGGCAGTGGGAAACATCCAACATCAGCGTCGCGAGCTACACCAGCGACATCCACCGGCGTACCCCTGACCTTCCGTTGCGCCGCTACCTGGTGGTCCGCGACCGGTCCTGCACCATGATCGGCTGTCGCGCCCCCGCCAGGACCGCAGACGCCGACCACACCCGCGACTACGGGCACGGCGGGCCTACCACCGATGACAACCTGGGTGCTCTTTGCTGTGTACTATCCCACACGTGCGAGCGATCATCTACACGCGGCAGTCCCTCGACCGCAACGGCGACGGCCTGGCTGTGGCTCGGCAGGAGACGGACTGTCGCAAGCTGTGCGACCAGCGCAATTGGACAGTGACCGAGACCGTCATCGACAACGACGTCAGCGCCTCGAATGGCAAGCCCCGGCCCGGGTTCACCCGGGTGTTACGCATGATCGATGAGAAGTCCGTCGACGTGGTAGTGGTGTGGGCTGTGGACCGGCTGGTGCGCAAGCTCGCTGACCTGGAAGACGTGATCGAGCGTTGCGAGCACGCCGAGGTGAAGCTGGCCACCGTGAGTGGTGATATTGACTTGAGCACCGACGCGGGCCGCTTGGTCGGTCGGATCCTGGCCTCGGTGGCCCGGGGTGAGATGGAGCGTAAGGCCGCTCGGCAGCGGCGCGCGTATCTGCAGCGGGCCGAAGCCGGGAGGCTGAACCCGTGGACGCGCCGGCCGTTCGGTTACCAGAAAGACAAGATGATCCCGGTTCCGGCGGAAGCCCGCGCGGTTGCCGACGCCTGCGAGCAGTTGCTCGCGGGTGGCACGCTTCGGGGTATCGCGG
>DASUVX010000155.1:0-7241 GCA_036378735.1 Pseudonocardiaceae bacterium
GAGTCGCTACCCCAGCAGCCGTCCGACCCGGGGCAGGTAGCCGATGTACCGCGCGGTGACCTCGCAGCGAATTGATCAAGCCCGGGTGCCGCAGTGTGCGTGGGAGCTGTCCACATTCTCATCCCGACGCTGGTGGCAAAGCTCTGCTGTCTGATTTGATGCCCATCGGTTTGACCGGGATCTGCATGTCTCCTGGCCGCCTGGATCTGGTCGTCGTAGGTGATGTGTGGTCCCGGTTGCTCGCCGCCCCCTTCGGGCACAGCCGACCACGCGAGATCGGCGAGTCAGGGTCGTCCTCGATCTGGATGACCTTCTCGTCCTTGACGAAGATCCGCTGGCCACAGCCCACCGCGCAGTAGGGACACACGCTCTGCACGACGCGGTCAGCGGTCGACGTCCGCGGGGCGAGGCTGCGGGTGCGCGCGGAAGTCACCGCCGGACCGCGGCCGGCAGGTCTCCCGAGCGCACCTGCCGGGCTACCGGCCACTCCAGGAAACTCCATCGGCCCATGGTCCGACGCTAGTCCCTTCGCGTTCCGATCAGACAGACAGACCGATCACCCGGCCCGGTGGTCGGCCGCATCAAGGCGTTTGCCGACGCGCACAACAACGCCGGTCTCCAACCTCGACCTGATTGCCGATCACCCTGGTGAGGGGACGAGTCCGTCGGCCACGGCAACGAACCGGTCCCGGTTGACGATCGCCCGGTCGATCTCGCCGGCCGCAACGACCTGTCCGCTGCCATCGACCGCCGCGACGACGAACGTCAGCCGACGCCCGGCCACGGCCGGCGGCGTCGCGGTGACCTCGACCGTGCCACCTACCGGCGTCGGGCGGCGGTGTTCGATGCGGACCGCAGTGCCCACCGTCGTCTGGCCCGGGTCGAGGAAGCCGGCCGCGGCGCGCACAGTGGCTGCTTCCAACCATGCGATCAGCCGCGGAGTCGCGAGCACGGGAACATCACCACTGCCCAGCGCCGCAGCGGTGTCGACGTCGGTCACCTCATGACGCATCCCGCCCATTCTACGGTCTACGGCCGCCCGGCCGAGACGAGATGCAACCGCAGCTATGTCGAGAACGCGGGGTCGGCGACGACATACGCCTGGACACCATAGCCTCGGGTTGGTGGAGTCACCCTCTGGCGTGCCGACCGGTGATGGTTCGGCGACTGGATCGTCGGCGAGATCACCGCGATCAACGACACGGCTCCAACACCCGGTGGACATATCGATCAGCATCACGTCGATCTGCTCGTCGGTGACGCCGCGCTCGCGCACGTACGGCTGCACATAGGCTCAGTTCAGCGAGCGGATGGTGTGGGCGCTGCCGATACCAACCTCGCGAGCCGCTTCTCGCCCGGGTCGGCGCGGACGCACAATGGCCGGACAGCCGCTGGGGTGACGAGATCCTGCACACCCGTTGCGACGACCGCGTGGGCTGACTGATTCCCGGATGAGCCAGCCGCAACGACCCGGCGCGATGTGTCTGCTGGATCGGACACCAGCCGAGGCAGTGCCGTGGATGATGACGTGTACGGTTCGCGGTCCAGTCGGCATGCGGCCGGAAGGAGCGAAGGGGCCTACCGGCCGTACCATACTAGAGGTCGTATGCCGCTTCTAGCGCAATCCATCTGCTTGAGGAACCTCACGCCGCCACCAGAGCTGGGTCCGCTCGACCAGGTCGATAGGTGGCATCCCTCGGTCTCCCTCGTGTTCACAGCGCCACAGCTGACGAACTTCAAGCCGTCGAGGAAGGCTTACGAATCATCCTTGGACTCCAGTAAACAGGTTTACCCGAATCTTCTATGCGTTCCCATGTTCGTCTAACCGGGTCTTGAATCTGTTGTACAAAATAGTGATAAAGGTGATCGAAAAGGGCTGGCGGATGGGCGACTTTTAAGAAAGCTCGACAGTATCCTAGAGGCTGCACTTCCTCACAATCTCTAGAATATGCTTCTCCGCGTCCTAATTTTTCACAGTCCTCGGCGTTGCATTTCTTCGTAGGCTTCGCGGCGGCGTTGGTCGGTGATTTTGGTGTATCCGGCCACCGAGGCCAGGCCCCGGTGGCCGAGTGTTTCGGCGGTGAGCCGAGCATCACCCATGGTTTCTTGCAGCAGGGTGCCCAGCGTGTGCCGCAGCTGGTGGGGGTGGAAGGCGGGGATGCCGAGGCGGTGGGCGAGATGGCGGCAGACGTGTTGGGCGCCGGCGATGGTCAGCCGGTTGGAACTGGTGTTTTTGCTGGCCGGTTGGAAGCTGATGAACAGGGCGGGGGAGTGGTCGGTGCGCGCGTTGAGGTAGTCAGCGACCGCGGCCCGAGCTTTGTCGGTGACGTGGACTGTGCGTTCGCGGTCGCCTTTGCCGACGACCCACAGGCGCTGGGGTTTCCACTGGCTGCGATCCAGGCGCAGGATTTCGGAGATGCGGGCGCCGGTGGACAGCAGCAGCAGGATCAGGGCCCGGTCGCGCTTCTGCGCCAGGGTGTCGTTTGGGAGAGCCGCCAGCAGCTGATCGCGGTCGCCGGGCTCCAGGGGTTTGGGGAGTCGTTCGGGCAGCTTGGGCACATCCATGGTGGCACCAAGATCGCCCGCAAGCCATTCCTCGCGGGCGGCAAAGTGCAGGAAGCTGCGCAGCGCCACGAGCCGGCGGGCGCGGGTGGAGATCGCCAGCGGCCGCCGCGCGGCTTTGGGGCCGGTGCGGGCTCGGGCCAGGTGGCGCTGATAGCCGCGCAGCAACTCGCGGTCCAGGTCGGCGATGTCGGGCACGCCGGCATCACCGCCGACGAAGTCACTGAAGCGCTGCAGGTCGGCCCGGTATCCGTGTACGGTGCCGGGTGAGGCGTGCCGGTCCAGCTCGAGCCAGGCGAGGTACTCGTCGATGGCCCCGGAAAGCGACATGCCAGCCATCCGGCCACTCTAGCAGCTAACCTTCAAAAATTGAAATTTTACTGAGTTAGTTGCCTTCAGCTGCTCCTCAGTGGTTGGCACGTCAGGTAGCACCGGTGTTGCTTACCATTTGATATGCACTGGCGTAGAGTGGCGGGGTGCCTACGACTCGCGTGACGATCACGATGGATGAGGGTGTTTACCAGGACGCCCTGGCCGCGGCCGCCGAGCATCAGATGAGCGTATCGGCGTGGATCTCCCGGTGTACCCGGGCCGAGACGATGCGCGACGCGCTGACCCGCCACCAGCAGTGGTGCGCCGCCGAGGGCCTGAGCGGGCCTGACTACGAACAGCAGCGGGCACACCTGGCCGCCGACGCGGCCGCGGAGCTGGATCGCCTGGGCGCCGCTCGCGGCCGGGACGCCAGCGATGCCGCCTAGACCTCCGCGCTTCGGTGATGTCTGGACCATTAAGGGCGGAGTGATGGGACCCGAGCCCTGGCTGATCGTCTCCAACGACCTGTACCTGGAGCTCAACGAGGACAACATGCTGGCCGTCCCGATCCGGGACACCAACCGTCCCGGATCCCGGGTAGTCACCGAACCGATCCCCGACGTGGGCCAGGCGGTGCTGGATCGCATCAGCGCGTTACCCCGAACCTGGCTGATCGGCGATGCCCCGGTCGCCGAGCTGCATCCCGACCGGCACGCCGAGGTCGGCCGACGGATCTGCAACCTGATCGGGCCGTGAACCCGACGCCATTTCAGCAGCCTCGCACTGGTCATGGTCCCGGGTTGTTGCTGCGGTGCAGGTAGCCGTCGGCGCTGTCCAGACCGGCCTGGACGAGCGGCGCCTCGGGGTCCGGGGCGTCTCGGTCGGGCACCACAGTGAGATCGCCTTTGGCTTCGTAGAGGACGTAGCGCAACCGGGTGAGGTCGAACACGCCGCGTTGGCGCAGCTGAGCGTAGAGGTCGTTGTCGGTCAGTCCACACATCCGCAGCTGGCGGCGGCGCAGCTGGCCGTGGTCGACAAGAACCCGGACCCGGTGGTCGAACAGCTTGCCGGCCACCGGGCGAAACCGCAGCAGGCTGGCGAGCCGGTGGACGGCAATAAGGGTAAGCAACGCGGCGGCGCCAGTGGCGTAGGACTGGGTGCCGGCGATGGCGGTGCGTCCGACGATCGCGCCGATCGCTACCGCGGTGGCGAAATCGATGATGGTCCATTGGGCCAGCGTGCGCCGTTCGCCCAGACGTAGCCCAACCACCGCGGTCACGTACATAAGCATCGCCTTGCCGGCGACCGTGCCAAGATCTTCCCAGCGATCGACGATCCAGGACATGCAGGCTCCCTTCCGGCTGTGGCTCTTTCTCGGGTCAGGCTTCCCATTCCCGCGGAGGCCGCATTGACCTGGCACTCCGCGCCGTGAGGCAGCCGGCCCAGGGTGTCGGATAGCGCATGGGTGGCTGAACAGCCTGCAGACACGGGTCCGATTCGTATTCGTATTGCTGCTCGTCGAGCTGGCGAGCCAGCGCGTCCCCCCGTGGCGGCGATGATCACCTGATCGTCCTGGGCCAGAGTGATCCCCCAGGTCGCCGCCGGCTTGACGACCCGAACCGCCAGTTCAGCTACTGCATGCACTAGCTGTTCGAAGGAGTCCATGGACAACAACAGCCCCGCCCACTCCTGTGGCGAGCCTGAGGGCAGCGAGCCCCAACCTCAGCGAAGTGTTTCACCTGTCGAGCGCCTACGGAGTTATGACACCTGTCGTCTTCACGCGGACTGAGCACGCCGCGGTCTGCTCGCCCGCCAGCAGCCGGCACCACACACCGTCCACCGTCACCAGATCCAGGCACCGCGGAGGAAGACACACTGCGGTGCGCCGGTGGGCATCGAACAGGACCTCGTCATTCGAAGGTCGCGTGACACATCCGGCAATGCGCTCGCCCCGTCCCCCGCCAGGACGCCGCACAGCCTGCGCAGGCCGGCCATCGCGGTGGCGGGATTGTCCCGAGACATCACCGTAGTAAAGCAGCGCCCACCGGTCGCACGACGCACCGACACGACTGGCGGCATGTCCCGTGCTCACGGCAGTGCGCGCCGTGCGCTACGGGGCTTGCGGCGAGCGGCCACGTATTCTTGTCACTCGGCCACGTATTTGATGACACACAAAATTAAATCAACAGGTAATGCGGTTACTATCGAGGATAGATTTAAGTCGCAGGGGGGAACGATGCGTCTTACGAACGGCCGTCTTGCCGTTATTGGCGGCGTAGCCTGCTCAGCCATGTTATTCACCAGCACAGCGACCGGTGCTCAGGCTGCATCATCCAGCAGCCTGGCTGGTGGCTCCCAACTATCCGGATCAGCAGTCGCTATTTCCGTGGCCATCCCCGCGGGTTGGCACCCGCTGGCCGATCAAAATCGCCCCCAACTGCTGCAGATGGTGTATCCCGAAACCTGCTTGGGATCGCCGTGCGCATCCGGGGTGGCGCGCCTTGTCAGTGGCCAGGCCCCCAGCGCACAGGCCGCAGCCTCGGGCGCTGAACAGAAGATCACTAGCCTGTCCGGCGTCCAAGGTACCAGCGTTACCAGTGAGGGGCCCACGCAGATCGCCGGCCACAGCGGCTACCAGGTGCACTTTGTCTACACCCACGCCAACACGAAGTTCCAAGCTGCCACTGCGGCCGTCGAGACCGGGCCCGCTGCCTCCGGAACGGTCCCAACTTCGCTGATCTTCGTGACCGTGTCCGATAGCGCGGGCGCACCACCAGCAAGCGTTGTTGACCAGATCATCAACTCCGCCCAAGTGGCGGATCATCAGAAATAGCCATTGCCGTCCTGTGTGGTCGTGAGGTGCGGGATCCGCGAACGGACACTGGCAGCCGCCGGCAACCCCAGTGACCGGCAGGCCCGTCGACCCGGCGGCAGTGGCGCTGCCAGTGCGTGCACTTTGCGTCATCGGCCAATTCCATCGTCGGCAGCGATCACCACGGGAAGCTCGCGAACAGGCACGGTGCGATCCTGGCGGTGTAGCTCGGTGAGGGTCGGGTAGATCGCGCGGGCTTGGGGTGATTGACATCGCTGGGTCGGAGCCAGTCGCGCACGTCACGGACCCGGCTCGGTTCGGCCAGCAGCACTCTGATCAGCGCCCGTTCGGCCAGGTCGGTGGCAGACAAGAGGGGACTGCCGCTGGAGAGTTGTACCGGCATTTGTTCAATCCGGAGTTGTACTTGCGAGCCTACGGCAAGATCTACCGCAATGACGGCTCCATGACGCCCGGCTCGAACGAGGATACTGTAGATAGCATGAGCCTGAAGAAGATTCAGGCGATCATCGAGGCGCTCCGGTATGAGTACTATCGATGGACCCCAGTCCGGCGGCCTTTTTCCCGTGGTGGCGGGCGGCGGTCGCACCACGGCTAGCCCAGCAGTACGCCCCGGTGCCCGATGAGGTCGTGGTTCCGGAACAGACCACCGGCGGTTATGTGTTGCTGTGGTATTTGGCGATCCCGAGCTACTTGGGTGGGTTGTTGTTTCACTCCGCGCGGCGGGTGCCCTCGCTGGAGCCCCGGCAGCTCAGCTTCCGGCTCGAGTCGGCAGCGCTGCAGGAGGTGGCGCTGCGACCAGGCCGGTTCTGGTGCCTACCCAGTGATCCCGACGCCGGGCATCCCGATGCCGTGCCGGTGCCCGACGAGGCGGCGCTGGCCGCGGTGCTGCGCCACGAGGTGATCGCACACGCCACCCGCTTCCTCACGGTGTACGGCCCGCAGGTGCGCTTCGGGCGCCACACGCAGTGGGCAGAAGTGACCGACAGGCTGGATAAGGCGTTGCTCCTGGCAGGTCGTTCGTGCGGGTCGGCGCAGGCCGGTGCGGACGATGCGCGGCTGGTGCTTGCCGACGGCGAAAAACCGCTGACCTCGGCGTCGAGGATCCGCCAAGTGACCGATGACCGCGGGCGTGTTCACTGGACCCGCCGGCGTGGCTCGTGCTGCTTTCTCTACGCGCTGCCCGGAGTGGAGCATCCGTGCGCCAGCTGCCCGCGACTCAGCGACGCCGAACGAGCCCGGATCTTAACCACGCTTCCCGTCTGACTCATTTGGTTGATATACGGGTGATCTTCACAGACACGCCGACGAGCGGCCGAGTACGACGACTGGCTCTTCCAATATTCGGGCCGCCAAGTCCCAAGGCGTCACGGTGATCGTGCCTGCCGACGACATCACCCAAATACTTACCGGACGTGACAAATCGGGGACCAAGAACCGGGGACCTACTCGAGACCGCGCTGTTGCGTTGCGAAGGGCGGGCCGGGTTGATGACGTGTGGGTGCCGAACTGGTCATCCATGGCCGTGGCCTGCGGC
>DASUVX010000156.1:0-2049 GCA_036378735.1 Pseudonocardiaceae bacterium
TCGGTGCAACCGGCGCCGTAGCCAACATCCCTGCGGGAAGCCGAGCCGTGGAATTCCTCTCCGCCGGTGGCAACTTCATCATTTCCAAGACGTCAGCCGCCACCCATGCCATGGTGATGGCGGTCCGCGCCAAAGCCGCCACCGATGCCAGCTTTCGCGGGCTGGTCGACGACTCCGCCACGCGAATCCTCCGCCTGAAGCAGGCCTGGGGTCTTCTCCCGTGCTAGCCGGCTGCGGTGAGGCGTTCGTAATGGCGTCGAGCTTTCGCCCGATTCCCGCAGACCGCCATGTCGCACCAGCGCCGACTGCGATTGCGGGTCCGATCGATCCACAACCAGCGGCAGTCGCGTCCCGAGCACTGCCCGACATGAATCGTGCCGAGCGAGGTCAGCAGCTCCTCGGCTGAGAGTGCGACCCTCCAGAGCACCGCGTCCATCAGGCTGGCGCTTCCCGACAAAGGCACCCAGTGGTACTGGCCGTTGCGCCGGATCAGACCGCTGTGGCCAACGGCCCGCCTGATCCAGGCGGTCAGCTGGTTCAGGTCATACGCGGCTGGTTGGCGCCCCTCGCTGACGGCGGCAAAGACATTGAAGATCGCCTCCCGCAGCAAGCGTGCGGCAGCAAGCCGACGTATGGCACGCCGGGGATGACGCGTCGCTTCGCGATTGAGTCGAGTCTCGTCGGCGCGCGTGATGACGCCGACCTGGCGGGCCCACGAGTGGAGGTCGGCGGAGGTGACGACGCGCTCGATCGGTCGTGCCGACCGACGCCAGCTGACGGTGTTGGCAAAGTTCAGGCAGAGCGCGTCTCCAGTAATGTGGAACGTCCAGCCCCTAACCATCTATAACAATTTAGCTGGTTAGCCAGACTCTTATACTGCGGTCTAGCGATGGCAAGGGGCAGCAGACGGCTGGCCGCCGTGCTCGGGATGGTGGTGGTGGCGGGCTGTGCCAACGGGCCGGCCTCGCCGACATCAGCCGGGCCGGCGCAAGCCATCATCTCGGTCGGGTCACGGCCCGGGGTTCCGGTAGCCGGCGAGGGCGCGGTGTGGGTCCCGAACACCGGCGACGGTACCATCTCGCGGATCGACCCCACGACGAACCGGGTGAAGGCCACCATCAAGATCGGGAACCAGCTGGCGTTCTACAAACGCGATTGCGAAAGCAAAGGCTCCGTGCACTCCTACATGGTCAACTCCTTCCACGTTCGAGATTGCGACCTGCCAAGTGCCATCGCCACCGGCGCCGGCTCGCTCTGGGTGGCAAAGAACGATGACCAGGCGGTGCTCCGCGTGGATCCGAAGACGCAGCGGATCCTGGCCCGGATCCCCGTGGGCATCGTTCCCTTCGACATGGCCGCGACCGACACCTCGCTGTGGGTCACCGCGTACTGGGCGGATCAGCTGGTGCGGATCGATGCGAAGACCAACCAGGTGGTCGCCCGATTCACCGTGCCCGACGGCGCCGGTGGATTGACCGTGTCCGATCAAGCCGTCTGGGTCACGGGCACGGTCGCGGGCACGCTGACCCATATCGATCCGTCCACCAATCAGGTCGTCGCCACCATCCCGATCGATTGCGCTGGCCCCTGCTACGTGGGCACCATGCCGTTGCCCGTTCTCGCCACCGGGGACGCGGTCTGGGTACAGACCGAAGGTGACGGCAAGCTGGTTCGGGTCGACCCGCAGACCAATCGCATCGTCGCCAGGCTGGATGTCATGTTCGGACCGGGACGCCGCGGACTGGACCACATGGCGTACCTGGACGGATCCGTCTGGGTATCAGGTGACAGCCTGCAGCGCGTCGATCCGCAAAGCAATCGGGTCAGCGGCACCATCGACGTGAGCACGACCAGTGTGATCAGCGGCTTCGGCTCACTCTGGATCACCGATAACCGGGGCCGGGTCGAGCGGATTATTCCGAGCGGTTAGCCGGCCGGCACTCCTCGAGGACTCGGCGCGCCGATTCGGCGTCCCCGGGTCTAACGACCAGCACCCGGACGATCGGTAGATCAAGGCCCGCCGCCAGCTGCTCGAACTGCGCCCGGGTC
>DASUVX010000157.1:0-2544 GCA_036378735.1 Pseudonocardiaceae bacterium
CATCCGGGCTGGCGCTGCAAGTGGGCAGGTACCGGTCGACGTCCGGCCAGTTGCTCGGCGGCCCGACATTCCGCTTCGATCAACTCGTCGGAGGCGACCTGGGTACGTTTGGTCACCGGCGACGGTGCGAGGCGCCAGGGGCCAATCTCCGGTTTCACGATCGCGTTGGCCAGCCAGCGACAGGTCTCCACCACACCGGAGCCATACCAGTCTGGTACACCACGCCGGACTTGCTCGTCGTGGAACCGCTCCGCGGTCTGCCACAGCGCCGCAAACTCAGTACGCGACACCCGCATGTTGCCCGCGGGAACCTTTGCGACGTCGGCCGCAGATACGTCCACGTCGTGGATGTTCACATGCTTGGTAGCCCGTACCAAGTGCAGCACGGCAAATTTTTCACCGTGGTAACACCGCGGTCAGGCTGTCGGTCAGGCTGTCGGTGATGGTGAAGGAATGGCCACGCAAGGTAGCGGAATAGCAACCCCTGGAACCACAAATTCGTGTCTAGACTGTGACGACCCGAAGTAGAAGCCGATCCCTTGACGGAGGACCTAACGCGCATCCCCGAAGTCGGGGACCGGAGAAATTTCAGCTATAAGCCGCAGCCATCGCCTGCGGGCACCATCGCGGATACTCCCCGAACGGATCTGCACGCCCACAGCACCGGCAGGAGCAAGTACCCCCAACTTCTCCTAAGGGCCTTCTTGATCGCCTTGTCCACACGCTGGGCCGCTACGGGGATGCAGGCGGCACTTCAAGGGTTTTACGGACGTGCTGGCCAGCCAACGCCCGAGCCATACGCGAACGTCCGTTTCGTTAGAGAGCTATGCCAACAGTCACACCACGGGCTCATCCCGCATGTCACGGCGGACGACCTGCCGTGCCCGCTTCTCGTCATCGAGAAGCTCAGCCTCACGCTCGTGCTTCTCGGCAACCGCGCGTGCTTCGGCTGCCTTCTGCTCGTGGTGGCCCTTGCGCTGCTCCGCCTGGCCCTCCTTACGGAGGTGGTCGCTGCCAGTGACGCTCCCGACTGCCTCTTTCACCTTGCCCTTGATCTTGTCGCCGGTGGTCGCGTCTCACGAGCGGTGTAAATGAGGGAACGTAGAGATCCTCTCGCTGGGTTGATGTTAGGCCACGGCCCCGGCAGTGTTGGGCTCGGCGGCGGGGGCTGGTTCGGGGTGTCGTAGCGGGATGGGTGGTTCGAGCAGGCTGCGGCGCAGGTCCTGGAGCAGCCGTAGTCCGGTGGGGGTCATGGTGAATCCGCGCGCGCCGTGGGAGGAGCGGTCGAGCACGGCCCAGACGAGGCTGATGCAGCTGGTCTCGCCGGGTAGCCGGCCGATGACCTTGGCTCGGCGGCGGGTCTCGCCGAAGGTGCGTTCGATGAAGTTGGAGTGCCGCACCCGGGTCCAGTGCTCGCGGGGCACCCGCAGGTAGTGGGTCAGCGACTCGCGGTCGGACAGCAGGATGCGCACCGCGGCGGGGTAGGAGTCGCGCCAGCGGCGGGCGAAATCGTCGATCTTGGTTTGGGCGTGGGCGACGGCGTCGAGGCCGGGCTTGAGGGTGTCGGGCACCTCGAAGATGGCCCAGTAGTCGGCCTTGACCTCGGCCTGGGCATTCTTCGGGATCTTGGCCAGGAGGTTGCGGGCGCGGTGGATCAGGCAGCGTTGGCGTAGCGCGGCGGGCATGGTCTGCTCGACCGCGGCGATCAGGCCGGCGGCGCCGTCGGAGATGACCAGCAGCGGGCAGGCCAGCCCGCGGGCGGCGAGGTCGGCCAGGAAGGCCGCCCAGGCGTCGGTGGACTCGGCGGCCGCGGTGTCCAGCCCGACGAACACCGGCTTGCCGGCGGTGGTGATGCCCCACGCGGCCAGCACCGGCTCGGCCGCGGCGCCGAGGTGGTATCGGAAGAAGCTAGCGTCGAGGAACAGGTAATCCAGCTCGACGTCGTCGAGGCGACGCTGCTGCCACTGGGTCATCTCGGTCCCGATCTCGGTGCAGATCCGCGACACCGTCGAGCGCGACACGGTGGCCTGCTCTCCGAGGGCCTCGGCTAGGGCGGCCTCGACGTCCCGGGTCGACAGGCCGCGGACGAACCCGGCGATGACCAGGCTCTCCAGCGCGTGGGTCTTGGTCACGCCGGTGCCCAGCAGCCGAGAGGCGAACGCCTCGCTGGTGCCACGCAGCTTCGGTCGCGACAGCGTCACCGGCCCGGTGGTGGTCTTGATGGTGGTCTCGCAGTAGCCGTTGCGGCTGCCCTCCCGAGCCTCCGGGCTGGCTGCCGCGCGGGCGTAGCGCTCCCGCCCCAAAAACTCGGTGGCCTCGGCCTCCAGCGCGGTCTGCAGCAGCAGCCGCGCTCCGATCCGGGCCACCTGCTCGATCGCGGTGGCCAGATCCGCGCCGCCGGCGAACACCTCGTCCACCTCGGCACGCAGCCGCTCGCTGGGCGTTACTCTCTTCGACACGGGCGTGGGCTCCTTCCTCGTGACTTGGTCGTCTTCGAGGGGAACCTACGTCCGCCTTCATTTACACCGGAGCTGCGACGCGACC
>DASUVX010000158.1:0-15368 GCA_036378735.1 Pseudonocardiaceae bacterium
AGCTGTACTGCGGTGAACGGGCACGATGGACCCAAATTGAGACCCAACGGCCCGGATGCCCGTTATCGAATGATCATGATGCTCGGCGTTTGTGCTGCTAGCTGGCGGAGGATGCGGGATTTGAACCCGCGAGGGGCTATCAACCCCAACACGATTTCCAATCGTGCGCCCTAGGCCACTAGGCGAATCCTCCGCCCGCGAGGCTACCGGCAGTGTCGCTGCCAACCAAAGCGGCTGGTAGCGGCGGTCTCCTTGCGGGCAGGCCGAGCTGCTTGCCGGGTTGACCCAGGGTGTTGTGCGTTGGCCGGTGGGCAGCCCCTAGACTGGAACGTGGACCCCGCGCGGCGTCCATCTTGCGAACTCCCCCAGGGTCGGAAGGCAGCAAGGGTCAGCATGCTCTGGCGGGTGCGCGGGGTCCCCTCATACCAAGGGGCGGAAGGCGGGCCGGTAACGTGAGCCAGGAGGGTGGCCAGGGCGGCGCCGACTCTGCGCGGCAGGAGCTGGATCAGCTGCGCGAGCGAATGGCCGCGCTCAAGGAGCAGGCGGCCGCTGAGGTGGATGAGAAGTGGAGCTCACCGATCCGGACCAAAGACCTGTTCGACATCAAGGTCAAGCAGAGGCTGCAGAACTACGACGAGTACCAGACGCTGCAGACCCGCCTTCGGGAGGCGGAGGCCAACTTCGCTGCTGACTCGGACGCCACCGGAGGCTGACTCGGCGACCTAGGTCGTCGTGCGCCGAGGAGGGAATCCGGATGTCGCCGCAGGTTCCCGTGCGCAGGCGGGTGGCCAGCACCGTCGCGACCGTGGCGTCGGTGCACCAGCTGACTCCCCGGATGACGCGGATCCGGCTGTCCGGTGACAGTTTGCTGGGCTTAGCCGCAATCCCCGGGCAGACGATCAAGATCTACGTGCCGGATCTCGTCAGGGGCCATCCGGTGTCCCGCGATTACACGGTTCGCGACTACCGGGACGACGCCGTCGCAGGGCCCAGGCTGGACATCGATTTCGTACTGCACGGCGATGGACCGGCGGCCAACTGGGCGCGCCGAACGCAGCCGGGCGAAGCGCTGGAATTCGTCGGTCCCAGCGGTCGCTACCGGCCGGATCCGCACGCGGACTGGCATCTGTTCGCGGGTGACGAGACCGCCCTGCCGGCCATCCAGGCGTATGTGGCGATGCTGCCGGCCAACGCCAGCGTGGCGCTCTCTGTCGAAGTCGCCGACGCCGCCGAGGAACAGGCCATGCCCGGACCAGCTACCCCAGCGGTGCGGTGGCTGCACCGCAACGGCCGTGCGCCCGGCACCTCCACGTTGCTGGACGACGCGTTGCGCGCCGCACAGTTCCCGCCGGGACAAGGCCGCATCTGGCTCGCCGGGCACATCCCGACGGTGCGGCGGATCCGCGCACATCTCCTCAATGAGCGCGGCGTCGACCGTGGCGCGCTGTACGTCAAGGGCTTCTGGGAGCGGCAGTGGTAGGAGTACAGTCAATCGATGGATCGATTGATGAGGTCTCAATATGCCCGGAACCGAACGCAGAGTCAGCGCGACAGAGGCCAGGGTGCGCTTTGGTGAGCTACTCGACGGCGTGACGGCTCGCCACGACGTCGTCTTCGTGGAACGGGCCGGCAAGGAGGTCGCCGTGGTGGTGTCCGTCGAGGACTGGGAAGCCGCGCGCGCCGGCCGAGCCGACAAATGGGCCCGAGCCAACGCAATGCTCGCGCAACTACATGAGCGGATGCGCCAGGACGGCACGGTCGATCGACTCAAGGATGTCGACTGGGCGGAGGTGATCCGTGACGGCCGTGCGCAGCGAGATCAGCAAATTCGGGACGCATTGCATTGACGCCAACCTCGTCCTGCGCTTGCTGAATGCTCCGGAGCACCCAGCAGTCGCGGACCTGTGGGCGGAGTTCGGGGCGGCAGACGTGATGCTCGTTGCGCCGACGCTGCTGAGTTACGAGCTAGCCAACGCGCTCCACCAGCAGTGCCGCATCGGCAGGTTTCCCGCTGAGCGGGCCAGTGACCTACTCGACGTTGCCCTAAAGCTGCCGATTGCACTTCACGGCGATGCACGCCTGCATGTCCGCGCGCTGGAACTCGCCGGTGAGCACAACTTGTCAGCGACGTACGACGCTCACTATCTCGCTCTCGCCGAGCGCTTACGTGCGCCGCTGTGGACAAGCGATCGCCGGCTTACCGACAAGCTGAACGGGGACGGGCCCGTGGTGCACCTCGTGCCTTAATGACCGTCGGCACCGCGCGGTAGCCTCGCGGCCGTGGCACTGGCCCTCTACCGCAAATACCGCCCGGCGTCCTTCGCCGAGGTGGTCGGCCAGGACCACGTCACCGAACCGCTGCGCACCGCCCTGGCCGCCGGCCGGATCAACCACGCCTACCTGTTCTCCGGCCCGCGCGGCTGCGGGAAAACCTCCAGCGCGCGCATCCTGGCCCGTTCGCTGAACTGCGCGCAGGGACCGACGCCGGATCCCTGCGGAGCCTGCCCGTCCTGTGTTGCGCTCGCGCCGGAGGGCCCCGGATCGATCGACGTCGTCGAGCTCGACGCGGCTAGCCACGGCGGTGTGGACGACGCTCGCGACCTGCGAGATCGCGCTTTCTACGCCCCCGCGGAGTCCCGCTACCGGGTGTTCATCATCGACGAGGCGCACATGGTCACCACGCAGGGTTTCAACGCCCTGCTCAAGATCGTGGAGGAGCCGCCGGAGCACCTGGTGTTCATCTTCGCCACCACCGAGCCGGAGAAGGTGCTGGCGACCATCCGGTCCCGCACCCACCATTACCCATTCCGCCTGCTGCCGCCCAGCACCATGCGCGGGCTGCTGGAGCAGGTGTGCGCCGGTGAGGGCGTCACCATTGAGCCCGCGGTCTACCCGCTGGTGATCCGTGCCGGCGGTGGCTCCGCCCGGGATTCGCTGTCGGTGCTGGATCAGCTGCTCGCCGGAGCCGGCCCCGAGGGGGTCACCTACGCCCGTGCGGTGGCGCTGCTCGGCGTCACCGACGTCGCGCTGATCGACGAGATGGTCTCTGCGCTGGCCGTCCAGGACGGGGCCACCGTGTTCGCCACCGTCGACCGGTTGGTCGAGGCCGGGCACGATCCCCGCCGCTTCGCCTCGGATCTGCTGCAACGCTTCCGCGATCTGGTGTTGCTGCGGGTCGCGCCGGAGCAGGCCGGCCACGGGCTGGTCGATGCTCCCGAGGACCAACTCAGGACGATGACCGCGCAGGCGGAAGCCCTGGGCGTGGGCAGTCTGACCAGGTTCGCCGAGATCACCCACAACGGGCTGATCGAGATGCGCGGCGCCACTGCCCCTCGCCTGCTGCTGGAACTGTTGTGTGCGCGGATGCTGCTGCCCGCGGTTGGCGAGGGGGACAGCGCGGTGCTGCAGCGCCTGGAGCGGCTGGAGCAGCGATTCACCATTGCCGCGCCGGCTGTAGAGCAGCCCACAGATCAGCGCCGAGACCAGCCCGTTCCCGAACCGGCGCCGCCGAGCCCTGCCGTCGAGCCGCCCGAAATCCACCCCGCCCACCCCGCCGAGGCCCAGCCCCAGCCTGCGCCCGGTCAGCTGGACGCCGCGGCGGTGCGCCGGGTGTGGCAGGCGCTGCTCGACGCGGTGCGTGAACAGAGCCGGGCGACTCAGGTGCTGTTCAGCAACTCCACCGCCAGTGCGGTGGAGGGCAACACCCTGGTGCTGAGCCTGCCCACCGCCCCGCTGGCCCGCCGGCTGGGCGAGGAACGCAACATCGAGATGATCAAGAAGGCGCTGCACGCGGTCCTGGGCGTCGACTGGCAGGTGCGCTGCGAGCACCCCGGAGGCAACACCGGGCCGGGCGGTGCCCAGCAGAGTTCCCCGGGGCGTCCGGCCGGCCGCCGCTTCGAGGCGCCGCCGCAGCGGCCGGCTGCCCGGCGCCCCGAGGTGCCGCAGCCGCCGAACGACGGCGTCCCGCCACCGCCGGAACCGCTGGATCCCGAGGAGCTCGATTCGCCGGCCCCGGCCCATGACGAGGCCGTGCACTCCGCGCGCCTCGATCCGGAGCAGGTGGCCCTGGAGCTACTCGCCGAGCAACTCGGGGCCCGGCGCATCGATTCGTGAAGCGAAACGTCCCCTACTCCGCGTGGCGCGGGATGATCACGGTTTGGGTGCGTTGCGCGACATCTGGTGTCGCCTACGGCACCCAAACCGTGATCATCCCCGTCGACCTCGGTGGCTGGCGCGGCATGGTCAGCCTGCGGACGCGGCACGCAGCAACCGGAGTTGGCCGATCTCGGCGGCGTTCTTCATCAGTTCGGAGTTCACCCAGCCGACCATATGGGCGACGGTCCGTTCGGGGTTGTTCTGCCATGGGAACGGCGCGGTAACGTCGAGGTCAGCGTCGGTGAGCCGGTCCAGTACCGCCAGCCAGTTCTTGCGAAGACCGCGCAACCACTCGATGGTGACCCTGCCCGCACCGGGCCACTCGATCTCACTCCGATCCCGCGGCGCCCGACCCTGCGCGTGGTCCAAGGTCACGGTCCACCACCAGCCGATGTGCCAGCTGACCCAACCGATCGTGGGGATCGGCGCAGGCTCGGGCTCGGGCCAATCGGGCACCCACCCCCCATCGACGCCTCGACGCACCCGTCGCCGACCGGGTTGCCGGCTCCCAGAGGAAGTCCTCCGGCTTGAGTTGCTCCAGATGCAGTTCGAACAGCGACCACGTCAAGTCGAACTGCCACCGCAGCAAGTCAAGACGGGAAACCGGCACCCGGCCGATCCTGTCAGCCGGGCCCGGGCCCGCGACCACGGGGAACCGCTACAGGTCGAGTGCCGCCCGGAGAGCGCCGTCGAGGCGCGACAGTGTCGTGGTATCCAGCTCGTCCACCGTCGCGCCGATCCAGGCGCGGTAAAGCTTGGACAGGTCGCCCGCGTAAGCCCATCCGTGACCTGCTAGGGGGACCGCGAGGATGTCGCCAGGGTCGCGCTCGCGTAGCTCGATGCCCAACAGCCACGGTCGCGATGAGTCGTTGATGCCGTCGCTGGACATGATCGCGACGGTTCTCGGACGCTCGGGTGTGCTGGGTCGGATATAGCGGCGCAGCTCACCCCGCCGCATGCAAGTCCTCCTCGGCCCTGGCCAAGTCGGCGTCTTGGGTCAAGGCCTCAGCCTCGGAGTCACCCCACTCCGTGCCGGCACCGAGCCGGACTGCCTCACGGCGGGCTGCGGCCGACAGCCAGGCCGAAGGAGAGATGCCGGCTCGGGCGGCCGCGGCCTTGGTGAGGGCCCACGCGGTGTGATCGATCGACAATGTGACCTTACGAGTTGCCACACCATCAATCCTACTCAGGGGCAGCGCAACGGCGGGGCAAACATCGGTGGCACCGCACAAAACATCCGTCGGCTCGTCCGATGCCCGCCGCACGGCACCACCGCAACATTGATGCCGTTGGCCCAGCTCGAGCAGCAGCACAAAGGGGGGCAGTGCGATGGCGCAATCGGCAGTCGGGGACCCGGTTAGTCCCGCCGCGAAGTCCAATCCGTACCCGGCCTACGCGCATCTGCGGGCTACCCAGCCGATCCATTGCGTCGTGCTGCCCAACGGCCGGCGACGCTGGCTGATCACTCGCTACGCCGACGCCGAACGAGCGTTGTGCGATCCCCGCCTGGTGAAGGCCCGACCAGTCGACGATCTTCCCGACGAGGTTCGGCCGCTGGTGACAAGCCTGATCAGCACCGACCCGCCGGACCACACCCGGTTACGCGCGCTGGTGCGCAAGGCGTTTTCTCCACGTCTGGTCGAGCGACTTCGCCCGCGCATCCAGCAGATTGCCGACGAACTGCTGGATGCGGTGATGCCCGCCGGCAGGATGGACCTGATCGACGACTACGCCTTGCCGCTCCCGATCATGGTCATCGCTGAGCTGCTCGGGGTAGCGTCCGCAGACAGCGCCCAGTTCCGGGCCTGGTCCAACGCCTTCGTTGCGGACGAGCCATTCTCCATCGGAGAGCCGGTGCCGGCGTGGCGGCGAACAGCGCTGGGCGAGTTCAGCGATTACTTGCGCGCGCTGTTCGAGTGCAAACGTGCCGATCCGCAGGACGATCTGGTCACTGGTCTGGTTTTGGCGCGGGAGGCGGGTGACGCGCTGAGCGGTGACGAGTTGCTCTCCACAGTCGCGGTGCTGATCGTCGCGGGGCATGAGACCACGGTCAACCTGATCGGCAACGGGATGCGTGCGTTGCTGGCTCATCCCGACCAGCTGCGCTCGCTCATCCGCGATCCGCGCCTGATCGCATCCGCGGTGGAGGAGCTGCTGCGCTATACGGGTCCATCCGAGACAACGACATTCCGCTACGCCGGCACGGACCTGCAGTACAACGGCGTGACGATCCCGCAGGGTGATCAAGTGGTGATCGTGCTGGCCTCCGCCAATCGTGACGAGACCCGCTTCGCCCGTGCCGACCAGCTTGACGTCACCCGAACCGGCAACCACCATCTCGGGTTCGGTAAGGGCATCCACTTCTGTCTCGGGGCGTCGCTGGCTCGCATCGAGGGCCAGATCGCGATCAGCAGGTTGATTCACCGGATGCCTGATCTGCGCCCGGCGATACCACTCGACAAGCTGCGGTGGCGCCCCAGCATGATCATGCGAGGGCTCCCGGTGCTGTTCACCACGCGCTGACGGGGCCCGCTAGCTCAGCGGTCATGGCGATGGCGAGTTCGTCACGGCTGTTGATGTTGAGTTTGCGGTAGGTGCTGGCGAGGTGATCGCTGACGGTTTTGGTGGTGATGAACAGCGCTTGGGCGATGTCGCGGTTGCTCAAGGGTTGCGCGGCCAGCCGGGCGACGCGCAACTCGCTAGGCGTCAGCGCGTGCACCCCGGTGGTCCACGGTCGGCGGGGGCGGGCGCCGGCGGCCACTGCCTCCTGGCGAGCTTGGTCAGCCAGCCGGGTGGCCCCGCAGCGGTGCGCCAGGTCCAACGCTCGGCGCAGCGGTTCCCGCGCGGCGGTGCGTGCCCCGGCGCGGCGCAGCGCAGCACCCAGTTCGGTCAGCGAGTACGCCAGTTCCAGCCGTATCGGGGTCGGTTCGAGCACGGCGACGGACTGCTCGAGCAACTCGATCCTGCTCTGGGGCTCGGCGAGCAGGCCGCACACCCGCAGCGCGATGCCGATCGCGCGGGGTGAGTCGCCTCGGCGAGCCAGCTCGAGTTCGGTCTGCGCCAGCTCACGTGCTTGCTCGGGGTCTTCAGGTGCCAGCGCGAGCGCCAACGCCGAACGCCAGGCCAAGAAGGCGGGATTGTGCAGCCGGCGGCGGTTCGCAATCTCCCCGCACCGGCGCAGTTCCGAGATCGCGTGCGCTCGGTGACCGCGGGCCAGGCACACCCGGGCCCGTGCCTCGACGAGGAGAAGGGCCGCGGGCAACTCCGCCATCGCGGGGGGCACCATGACGCCTTGCAGTACGCCGGCCGCTGCTTCGAGCTCTCCGCGTTGGAGCAGCGTGCAGCTCAGGTACGTGGCGATGATGGGAATCGTATAGGTCAGGTCGTGTTCGAAGGCCAGCTCCAACGCGGCGCGGATGTCCGCTTCGGCCTCGGCCAACCCGCCGCGTATCAGCATCGCCAGGCCCCGGTGGGTGGTGGCGGCCACGAAGCCGACCACAGAGCCGCGCGCCTGGGCGTCGGCCAGCATGGCCTCCGTCAAGTCGTGTGCCCGCTGTAACTCGTTGGTGTGCACCAGGGCGTAGCCCGCCAGAATGACGGGCAGGGCGTCAGAAGTCTCCTCGGCCATGAAGCGGCCGCCGTCCAGCCCCCGCTCGACCAGCCTAGCCACCTCATCGCGACTCTCGCCCCGGCCGGCAAGAAGGCAAGCCAGCGTCAGCTGCGCCCAACGGCTGGCGGGCAGGCGGCGCTCGGCCAGCTCGCGCAGCCGCGCGAGCATGGCGTCCCCGTGAATCTCAAGACCTGCCTTGTGGGCGTACAGCCGCACTTCGAGGTCTGGATCGCGGTCGCCGAGGTCGTCTAACCCGGCCTGCAGCACGGCCGAGCCTCGCTCCATGTCTCCGGCGTAGAACAGGACGTCGGCGAGTTCATCGGCCAGCTCGGCACGTGCTATCGGATCGGTGGTGGCCTGCCGGGCCTGTTCCAGATGCACCACAGCGGCTGGGTCGCGAGCGATCAGTTCCGCGCCACCCAGCTCGCGCAACACCGCCGCGCGCGCCGGCCCGATCGGTGGTTCGGCCAGCGCTCTGCGCAGGTAGCCCACCGCGGTGTCCGGCGCGCCGCCGGCCAGCGCGGCTGCCGCGGCTGCCTGCAACGCGCGGACGGCGTCGGCGTCCCGTGCCGGCTCGCACAACAGCAGCTGGGCGGCAATCTGCTCCGCTTCGACGCCTTCCCGCATGAGCAGGCGGGCGGCGCGCGCATGGGCCTGGGCGCGGGCACCCGGGGCAAGCTGTTCATACACGGCCGAGCGCACCAGCGGATGCACAAAGCGCAATGGCCGGCCCTCGGCCAGCAGCTCGGCGGTCAACAGCGCGTCCGCCGCTGTGGTGGCCGTCCCGACGTCGAGACCGGCCAAGGCCGCCACCAGGCGCAGCTCGCTGCCCTCACCCACCACCGCCAGGGCGTGCACGAACTGCGCGGCAGCCTGGTCCAACCGGCCCAACCGGGCCAGCACGGTCCGTTCCACCCGGCCTGGGATCCGCTTGACGACGTCCGCCGCCTGCGCCGCACCGGGATCGACACCGCCGGCAGCGAGATCGAGGATCAATTCGTGCAGCACGAACGGGTTACCTCCAGTGGCTGCGACGCAGGAAGCGACGAAAGCCGGATCGGGCTGGGCCCCTAAACCCTCACCGATCAGGCGGCCTACCGCGGTCTCGCTGAGCGGACCAGGAGACAAGATCTGTGCGCCGCGCACGGCGAGCAGTTCGGTCAGCGGCGGGGAGTGCCCGGAACGTGGCGGGCGGGTGGTGGCCGCGACCAGTACGGGCAAGCCTTCCAGGCGGTGGCACAGGTACACCAGCCAGCGCAGCGACGGTTCGTCAGCCCACTGCAGATCGTCAACCGCCAATACCACCGGGCCGCCGATCGTCAGATTGGCCACCAACCAGTACAGCCCGTGCAATGCCGCAAAGGAATCAGCAACAGCCCCACCGAGGCCGAGCACCGGACCGGCGAGTGCGGCTGCGCCGGCCAATAGTTCGGCCCGCTCAGGTTCGGTGGCCCGGATCAACCGCACCTCGAGTAACTGGCGGACCACGCCGAAGCCGAAATCGCGTTCCAGCTCGCTGCCCCGCGCGGTCAGCATCTGCACTTTTTGTACCGCGGCGTGCTCGCTGACCGCCCGTAATAGCGAGCTTTTGCCGATTCCGGCAGCACCTTGAACGACCAGCACACCACCGTGCCCGCGGCGCAGGGCTGCGACTGCCTGCTCGATGTGCGCCAGCTCCCCGCCACGCTCCAGCAGCTGCCGCACCACCCCGGCCATGCCGGAAGTCTAGGGCCCCAATTACCCGGCAAGAGCAGGCAAAACCTCCGCCAGCGAGGCCGATGCCCATACCCGCCGGCAACGCAATGGTCGAACTGTCAGCGGCTGACCGGAAATCGGAAGGAGTGCACCAATGACACAATCTGCACTGGGGGATCCATTCAGTCCTGCTGCCCGGCGCGACGCCTACCTGGTCTATGCTCACCTGCGCGCCGCCCAACCGGTCCATTGCGTCACACTGCCCAGCGGTCGCCGGCGGTGGCTTATCACCCGCTACGACGATGCCGAGCGGGCATTGCGCGATTCTCGTTTGGTGAAAGCCGGCCCCTTCGACGGTCTCCCGCCCGAAATCCGGCCGCTGACGAAACATATGCTCAACTGCGATCCGCCGGACCATACCCGGTTACGCGGGCTGGTGCGCAAAGCATTTTCTCCCCGCCTGGTCGAGGGACTCCGCCCGCGCATCCAGCGCATTGCTGAAGAGCTGCTCGACGCGGTGGCGCCCATCGGTCGAATGGATTTGATCGATGATTACGCATTCCCGTTACCGATCATGGTCATTTGCGAGCTGCTCGGGGTGCCGGCCTCAGACCGTGCACAGTTCCGGAGCTGGTCCAACGCTGTTGTCACCGGGGAGCCCATCACCACCGGAGAGCCGGTCGAGGCCTGGCGGCGAACTGCATTCGCCGACTTCAGTGGCTACGTCCGCGCGCTGTTCGCGCGCAAACGTGCCGACCCGCGAGACGACCTGGTCAGCGAGCTGGTCGGTGTCCACGAGGAGGGTGACGCGCTGAGCGAGCAGGAGCTGCTCGGCACGGTTTTCCTGCTGATCGTCGCCGGGCACGAGACCACCGTCAACTTCATCAGCAACGGCATGCGCGCCCTGTTCGCCAATCCTGACCAGCTTCGCATGCTCATGTGCGACCCTGGACTGGTCGAGTCCGCGATGGAGGAGCTGCTGCGCTACAGCGGCCCGCTGGAGACTGCGACGCTGCGCTACGCCAGCACCGCTATCGACATCAACGGCGTGACGATCCCGCAAGGCGATCAGGTGGTCGTCGTCCTGGCTTCGGCCAACCGCGACGACACCCGCTTTGCTTGCGCCGGCCAGCTGGACATCACGAGAGTCGAGAACCGGCATCTCGCCTTCGGTAAGGGCATCCACTTCTGCCTCGGCGCTCCACTTGCCCGCATCGAGGGTCAGATCGCCATCAGTACCCTGCTTCGCCGGATGCCCACCGTGTGCCCAGCCGTACCCCTCGACCAGTTGCAGTGGCGACCCAGCATGATCCTTCGAGGACTTCAGCCTTTTCCGGTGGTGTTCACCGGTGATCAGCGGCCATGACGGCGGCAAGCTGGTCGCGGGAGGAGATGTCGAGCTTGCGGTAGGCGCTGGACAGGTGGTCGCTGACGGTCTTGGCGGTGATGAACAGGGCTTGCGCGATGTCACGGTTGCCCATGTCTCGCGCCGCGAGCCGGGCCACCCGCAGTTCGCTGGGCGTCAGCGCGTCCACGCCGCTGGTCCAGGGTCGCCGGGGTCGCGCACCGGCAGCGACGGCCTCCTCCCGGGCGCGCTCGGCCAGCGGTGTGGCGCCGCAGCGTACTGCGAGATCCAGGGCTCGGCGCAACGGTTCCCGTGCGGCGGCGCGGGAACCGGCCCGGCGCATTGCAGCGCCCAGCTCGGTTAGCGAGTAGGCGAGCTCCAGTCGCATCGGGGTGGGCTCGAGCACAGCGACGGACTGTTCGAGCAGCTCGATACGCCGCGCAGCGTCGGCGAGCAGGCCGCAGACCCGCAGCGCGATGCCGATCGCGCGCGGCGCACCGGCGCAGCGGGCCAGCTCAAGTTCGGTGCTTGCCAACGCGCGTGCTTCCTGCGGGTCCTGCCTCGTCAGCGCGAGGGCCAGCGCTGAGCGCCAGGTATGGGTGTTCGGAGTTGCCTGGAAGACGTTGGCGAGCCGGCCGCAGTGGCGCAGATCGGCAATGGCCTGCTCGCACTGCCCGCGGGCCAGCCGCACCCGGCCCCGCGCCTCCAGCAGGGCGATTCCGGTTGGCGCTCCGTCGCCTGGCAGCACGATCCCTTCCACGGCCGCCGCAGCCTGGTCGAGTTCCCCGCGTTCCAGCAGCACCAGGCCCAGGGTGGCGGCATGCAGCGGAATGGACAGGGTCAGGTTGTAATCGGTGGCCATCTCCAATGAGGCGCGCGCGTCGGCCTCGGCCTCGGCCAGCTCTCCGCGTCGCATCGCGACCAGCGCCCGGCGCCCGCTGGCGGATTGAAAGCCGACCACGGAGCCGCGCGCCCGGGCATCAGCCAGTGTCGTTTCGATCAGAGCATCGGCCCCATCCAGATCGTCGGTGACGACGAGGGCCCAGATGGCCAGCAGGGCCGGCACCGCCTCGCCGGTCTGCTCAGCGACGAAACGGCCGCCGTCGAGCCCGCGCTGCACGAGCCTGGCAACCTCGGGACGATCCCGGCCACGGATCGCAAGTACCGCCGCCAGGCACAGTTGCGCGGCACGGCGGGCCGGAGTGCTGCGCGCAGCCAAGTCACGCAGCCGTCGAAGCGCGACCTCGGGTGCTTCGGTGGGGCACAGGGTGAGCAGCTCCAGGACCGCCGCGTGGGTGCATAGGCGCACCGCCAGATCAGGATCACGGTCGCCGAGGTCGCCCAGCGCGGCCCGCAGCACAGCCGAGCAGCGCGTCCAGTCCGTGGCATAGAAGAGCACATTGGCCAGCTGTTCGGCCAGTAGTGCCCGCGCTACCGGGCAGGTGGTGGCCTGCCAGGCCCGCTCAAGATGCACACGAGCGGCTGGATCGCGGGCGATGCGTTCTGCGCCGCCCAGCTCACCCAACACCGCAGCTCGCTCGTTGTCGGCAGGCGGCTCGGCCAGCGCTCGGCGCAGGTAGGTGACGGCGGTCTCGGGCGCGCCGCGGTCCACCGCGGCGGCCGCGGCCGCTCGCAACGCCCGGACGGCGTGCGCGTCGCCTGCCGGCTCACACAACAGCAGCTGCGCACCGACCTGTGCGTATCCCGCGCCTTCCCGGACGAGCAGCCGCGCGGCACGGGCATGCGCCAGGGCGCGTGCACCGGGTGCGAGCTGCTCATACACCGCCGAGCGCACGAGCGGATGCAGGAACTGCAATGGCCGGCCTTCGTCAAACAGCTCCGCGGTCAGCAACGCGTCCGCCGCCGCGGCCGCAGTGTCGAGATCCAGGTTCGCCAGCTCCGCGGCCAGGCGCAGCCCGGTGCCCTCGCCCAACACTGCCACCGCTTCGGCTAGGTGGGTGGCCGCCTCATCCAGCCGGCGCAACCGAGCCAGCACCGTTCGTTCCACCTGATCGGGTACCCGCTCAGCCACCCTCGCGGCCTGCGCTGCCACCGGCGCAACACCGTCTGCTGCCAGATCGAAAATCAACTCGCGCAGCACGAATGGATTTCCCGCGCTGGCTCGCGCACAGGCGGCCACGAAAGCGTCATCGGGTACCGCGTCCAACCCGTCGTGAACCAACCGGGCCACCGCGGGCTCGGTGAGCGGATTGGGACACAGGATCTGCGCGCTGCCTATCGCGAGCAACTCGGCCACCAGTTGGCAGTGTCCGGGACGTGGCGGCCGGGTGGTGGCCGCAACCAGCACCGGAAGCCCTTCCAACCGGTGGCACAGGTACGCCAGCCACCGCAGCGACGGCTGGTCAGCCCACTGCAGGTCATCGATCGCCAGTACCACCGGCCCGCTGGCCGCCAGATTGGCCACCAGCCAGTAAAGGCCATGCAACGCGGCAAACGAATCACCCGAAGTGCCACCGCCCACGCCGAGCACTGGGCCGGCCAGCGCGGCCGCGCCGGCCAGCAGCTCAGCTCGCTCACACTCCGATGCCCGAACTATCCGCGCCTCCAGCAGCTGGCGGACCACGCCGAAGCCGAAGTCGTGTTCCAGCTCGCTGGCCCGCGCGGTCAACGTCTGCATTCCTCGTTCGGTGGCCCGCTCGCACACCGCCCGTAACAGGGTGCTCTTGCCGATCCCGGCGGCACCTTGGATGACGAGCACGTCCCCGCGGTCCTGCGCCAGCGCCGCGATCGCCGCATCGATACGCGCAAGCTCGGCACCGCGCTCCAACAGCCCTACGGTGCATCGTTGCGCCTGCAGCGTCGGCATCTCGGCGACCACCTCCGTGTGCTGGCGAGACTCCAGCGACCACCTGAAAGAGGGCCGGCAACCGGTGATAAATACGCCCGGTCCCTACCTGATCGGGTGAATCGGGAAAGCGGCTGACCAATTATCCGGCATTGCATCGCAAAAGTTCCGAAGTCGGTTCCGATGACCGATCTCGTTCCCGCCGCAAACACTTGAACTGTCACAGCCAGTGAGAGGATCAGCGATGTGGGAACACTCTAGCGTCGTACGGGCGATACGCACGATTATCCTGTCGTACCCGACGGTCCAAGACTGTTTTATCGCGTCCAAAGACGTGGCCGACGGCGCCGCCAGTCTCGTAGCTTATGTGGTCGCTATGGGGTCGGTCGATGATGCGGTGCTGGCCGGTTTCGTGCGGGATCGCCTTCCTGCCGAGGCGCCGCCTTTGACGGTTGTGATGGTCAGCAGCCTGCCACCTGACCCGGACGTTGCCGCCTTCGATGCCGCCGGCGTTGCAGTACTCGACGAGGAGCTCATTACCACCTGGCAGCGCACCCTCGATAACAGTTTCGGATCCGGCCGGCTTCAGGTCGGTATCGCCGATGCGCCGGGAAACCACAGCATCATCCAGGTTGCACAGAGCACGCGACGCGAGGCGGCGAGTAGTCACGCCCTTCCCGGTGAGCACGGCCCAGTAGCGCTTTCCTACGTTGATGGCGGCGCCGTCGAGCGTAACGCTGCGGAGACGATGGTGCAGCTGTTGTTGCGAGCCGCCAACCACCATGGAGATCACGCCATCGTCCACGTCGACGCCGATGGTGTGCAACGTTGCCAGACATACCGGGATCTGCTCACCGATGCCTGCCGGGTAGCGCAGGGATTGACGCTCATCGGACTGAAGCCCGGCGCCACCGTGTTGTTGCAGCTGGACGCGGGTCACCAGTTTTTCACCGGCCTGTGGGGTTGCCTGCTCGGGGGATATGTTCCGGCGCTGGTGGCAGTTCCCGCGGACTACGTCGACGGAGTCCCTGGTGTCAGCAAGGTGGAGGCGGCCTGGCGCGCCCTGCATAGGCCGCCGATTCTGACCGCGGCTGCGCAACAAGCCGCACTGCGTGACTTCGCAGATGCCCGGGGATGGGGCGCGCTGCGGATCGGGGTATTAGAGGATCTCCTTGACAATGATCCTGCGCAGCCGTACCGCGACGGTTCCCCGGATGACACCTCGTTAATGCTATTCACCTCAGGCAGCACCGGGACTCCTAAGATTGTGATGCAGCAACATCGCGCCATTCTTACTCAGGTCCGCGGATCCACGCGGCGAATGTCCATGGACAGTGCTGATGTGGTTCTGAACTGGATGCCGCTGGACCACGTCGGCAGCGTCGTCATGCTGCACGCGGCGAGCATCGACGCGTGCTGCCCGCAGGTTCATGTGCCTACCCAATATGTGCTGGGTGATCCAGTCCGCTGGATGGATCTGATGAGCCGTTATCGGGTCAGTGTCAGCTGGGCGCCCAATTTTGCCTTTGGCCTGGTAACGGACCGGCTGGCGCAGCTCGGTAACGGATACCAGCGGGACCTCTCCTGTGTCCGCGTGCTCATCAATGCTGGCGAGGCGATTTCCGCGCCCTGTGCCCGCCGTTTCCTTCAGATGCTAGCGCCTGCGGGCCTGCCCGCAACCGCCATGTGGCCGGTGTGGGGAATGGCGGAGACTTCGTCTGGCGTGGTCCACTCGGAGTGTTTCTCCGCAACCGAAA
>DASUVX010000159.1:0-2544 GCA_036378735.1 Pseudonocardiaceae bacterium
GGGCATTTTCACCACCGCGGCTGATACTGGTCTGCCGCAATGGTCGCTCGAGCCACGGTGTCATTCTCGCGCGGGCGGTTATTGCGCGACATCCAGCTGCTCTACGATCAGCGCCCATGCGGGCTGATGAACGGGTGCGCCAGGTCCGTCTGCTACGAGATCAGGGCTATACCCCCAAGCAGGTGGCCGCTCGCTCGGGATCGGCTCGGCGGAGGCGGCTCGCCTGGTCCGCCCGGCTGCGGCCCTGGCCCGGGCCGAGGCACCCGAGGCCGCGCTGGTCGGTTGCTGGATCAGCCCGACCTGGAGTACCGGTCTGAGCCTGGAAGATCACCCTGACTGGCCCGTGCACGAGGACCCATCAGCCGGCACCGACGGTCTAGCGGCGGTCTTGGTGGTCCGTCGACACCGCTACGACAAGGTCTCGGTATGTGGATACCTCGCCGACGTCTACTGCCTCGGAGTAAAAGACGCCCTCGGCCCTGAGCCTGGATCCACCGCCCGACTTTGAGTGATCATTCCGAGCGGGATAGTTGATCTTTGTTCGGGAGTGCCCGGTCGTGGGCGTGTGATAGCTGCCGGCCCTTGGTCCGGCTTATCCACTTAGTGTCTCCGGTTGGGCCCTTGCGGGCGGGTGGTTGGTTCAGGCGACTAGGGCTGGGGGTCCTCGGTGGGTGGCTTCGAAGGCGCCGAGCCAGGCGTCGCGCCAGGGCCATTCGGTGGGCAGGTGCCAGGTGATCTGGTCGCGTCCGGTGCGGGCGGGTCGGCCGGCGAGGTGGATGAGCTCGGTGCGGATAGTCGCGCCGCGGGCGTGGGCGTGGCGGGCTGAGGCCAAGGTGCCCAGTGCCCGGGTCAGCGCGTGCGCGGTGACGGCGAGTTGGAGCCAGGCAGCATTGGCGTTGAAAGCGGCCGAGGGCAGGTGGGCCAATGGTCCGTCGATCACATCGGCAAAGACCTGCTCGATGATGGCGTGCCCGCGATGGTGGGACTCGGCCTGGGCGAGCTGAAACGGGCTGTCGGTGAACACCGCGTGGTAGCGGTAGGTGACAAACAGCTCACCTTGGCCCTGCGCGGTGGCTTTGGGGTTGAGCCGCTTGACGCGCCGCACGATCAGCCGACCCTCGGTGCGGTGGGCGCGGTTGGTGGCAAAGGCGGTGTAAGGCACCTCGGCGATCTCGGCATCGGAGATCCACTGGCCAGCTTGGTCGTCGAAGATGGCGTTGGGGTATTTGATCGCCACCCAGGCGCGTTCATCGATGCTGGTGATGGTGCGCCGTATCTTGGGATCCATCCGCACGGTGACCGAAAACCGGGCCCCGGCGCGGCGGCAGGCGGCGATGAACGCGGCGGCGTAGTAGGCGGAATCGGCGCGCACCACGATCATGCCCCGCGCGCCGGCCGCCCGGGCGGTGCTGATCGCCTCGGCCACCAGGCTGGCCGCGCCCCGGGCCGAGCCGGCATTACCGCCCCGCAACCGCGCCGCCACGACCACCGGCGCCGCCAGCGGCGTGCACACCGTGGCGACCAGCGCGTTGAGCCCGCGCACCAGCAGCGACTTGGAGGCGACCTTGGCGTGCCCGAACGCCGCGCCCTGCTTGGTGGCCCCATACACCCGCCGCTGCACTGAGTCGACATCGACAAAGACCAGCGTGTCCGCGCCGGGTAGCAGCGGGGTCTGCGCCGCCAGCCGGATCAGCACCCGGCGGTGCACCGCCGCCAGCTGGCGCACGGTGCCATGGGTGAAGGCCCGCACAAACGACCCCAACGTCGACGGAGCCCGGATCCCGCTGAACGTCGCGGGGATCGCCCCGTGGCGCAACAGATCCATCCCGTCGATGCCATCCGCGCCGGCGACCATCCCAGCCACCAGCGAACCAATCTTCACACCCGGATTCGCACCAACCTTGGCAGCCACATGTACATGCTCGGCGGCCAGCTCCTCCAAGCCGACGTTCTCGGCCAGCCGCACCACTGACACCAGCCCAGCATGCGACACCAGATTCGGATCATCGAACCGCGCGCGGGTCTTGGCCGCCGTATGCAACAATCGCATCTACGAAGTGCCCTTCCGACGATGGGTTCCGGAGCCTCAGCAACTCCGATCTTCCCAGGTCAAAGGGCACTTCTGCTGTTACGACACACTCCCCACCACAATTTCGGCGGTGGATCCAGGCTCAGGTCCGTTCACCACCTCGACGCCATCCGCGACCGTCATCGCGTCAAGCACCGCCGTGACGTCCAACTTATCCCTCGGTTCCAGCATCGTCGGTCATCGGGCCTTCGCAGGCTCACCCGATCCCCGTCAGCACCCTTTCAGGTCCGGGCATCCGCCCGTATCCAGCCAGTTATACGAGACAAGCGGTGAAGGACCGCTTCCATTGTCCCGATTTCCTGTTGCCTTTCGGCCACCGGCATTAGCTTGCGGGATCGTCCTGCGCCCGCTGGGGAATTGAACCTTCCTCACAGTCGGCCAACCGGATGCAACCTACTGCCATCCGGACCCCATCGGGATTGTCACGTTCTGCACGAGCGAGATACGACCGGGTT
>DASUVX010000160.1:0-40097 GCA_036378735.1 Pseudonocardiaceae bacterium
CGGCTACGCCCAGCACAGCTACGACCTGTCCGCCTACGCCGGACAGAACGTCACTCTGAAGTTCACCGGCAGCGAGGACTACACCCTGCAGACCTCGTTCGTGATCGACGACACGGCGCTCAACGTCAGCTAGCACGACCACCGAGGCCGGGTCTCCAAGCCCTCCTGGAGACCGGCCTCGGTCCTTCGAACAGACACCACGGTGCTGGAAACCGATCCGCTCACCGCTCAGCCCCTCAGATTTCGATGCCGCTGGCGCGGCGCTCGCGGGTCGTTGAAACTTGGGGCGCGTCGCCCGCTGACGTCGTTGGTTCCTGGCGCGGGTTGAGCCCGTCCCTCAGATTGACGCTGGAGCCTGATCTTCCCGGCTTCGCGGGGCGAAGCGACGCTAGTCCGTAGGGGTAACGCTCGGAGGCGGCGCGTCGGCTGATGCGGAACCCGAGGAACACCGCCAGGCTGGTGGAGACATCGGAGAGGTTATGCAGGGCATCGCCAAGCAGGCCGACCGAGCCGGTGATCAGTGCGATGACCAGTTCGATGAGGCCGGTGGCGGCCAGACCCAGGGCGCTGACGCTGACTGCCCGGTTGGCTTGTCGGCGCTTATCGGTGTCGTCGAAGCGGGTGCCGAGTATGTCGGTGGGCTCACGCAATCCGGTGACCTCGTGCACGAGGTCCACGATGCCAGGCCCAGCCCGGGGGGGTGCTGTCCGGTCCTCCGGTTGTTTCCGCCCGCATGAGGTTCCCGATGGGATCTGGCCGCGGATCGGGTCCTGATCGCGATGAGGGTCCACCCCGCGGGTTGGTCAACCGCGGTTTGCCCGGTGATCCTGTGGGCGGTGCCGGGTTCAGGGTGTGGCTTAGGCGAAGTAGATGACGCAGAAGAGGCCGCCGGCGAGGCAGTAGATGGCGAAGGGGATCAGGGTACGGGTCTGGAAGTAGCGGGTCAGGAATTTGATCGAGAGGTAGGACGACACCGCGGCGATGAGGGCTCCGATGAGGATCTGGCCATGGATGCCGTGCCCGGCTGGGCCGGCCAGGACGGGCAGTTTCAGGACGCCGGCGGCGAAGATGACGGGGGTGGCGAGCAGGAAGGCGAATTTGGCCGCGTCTTCGTGGTCCAGGCCGCGGACCAGGCCGCCGACCAGGGTGATCCCGGAGCGGGAGATGCCGGCGAGCAGTGCGAAGGTTTGGAACAGCCCGATCACGGCGGCTTCCTTGTAGTCCAGGGTGTCGAGCCGTCGCGCCGGTTGCTGGTCGGCTGGATCGGTGGCGTGGGTGGCGTGGGCCAGGATGAGCTGGCGGACCTCGGAGCGCCGGCGGATCGCCTCGCCGGCGAGGAGGATTAAGCCGTTGAGGGTGAGGAAGATGGCGGCGGCGAGCGGTTTGGCGAACAGGGCCCGGAAGGTGTGTTCCAGGAGCAGGCCGGTGATGCCGACCGGGATGGTGGCGACCACGAGTAGCCAGGCCAGGCGTTCGGAGGACGTCTCGACTCGGCGGGTCTTGAGGGTGTGCAGGAAGCCGCTGATGATGCGGATCCAGTCGTCTCGGTAGTAGAACAGCAGGGCCAGCGCGGTGGCCACGTGCAGCGCGACGATGAACGCCAGGTAGGGCGACTGCTCGCTGTTGGGGGTCGACGACTCGGTGACCAGGTGGGCCCAGGAGCCTCCGAGCAGCGCGGGTACGAGCACGGAGTGGCCGAGTGAGGAGACCGGGAACAGCTCGGTGATCCCCTGCAGCAGCGCGACGCTGATGGCTTGCAGGTAGGTGATATCGGCCATGATGTTGTCTTGGCGCTGCGCGATCAGCGTGACGGCGACCGGGGCGGGGCGTGGTCACCGGACGGTTCGGGCGCCTCGTCCTCCTCTGCTAACACGGGCCCCGGGGGGCGATCGTCGCGATACTCGTCACTATCGGTAGCGGTGTAGCGTACGTTACATGCCGCAGTGGTGGGTGGTTTCGCTGCAGCTGCCCACCGAGCCCTCACGGCATCGGGTCGCGGGCTGGCGGGAGCTGCGCCGCGCTGCCGCGGTGTCGCTGTCCAACGGAACGTGGGCGCTGCCCGACGGAGAGAATGCACCGGCGGTGCTCGATCGGTTGCGTGTGCTGGCCACCGCCGCGGCGGGGGAGGTGTATGTGTTCCAGACCATCCCCGACGAGGCCACCGTGGGGCAGCTGCGCGCGGCCCACGTGCAGTCCCGGGAAGCCGAGTGGGGTGAGTTCCTCGCCGAGTGCGGCAAGTTCGAAGGCGAGATCGACCGCGAGTTCGCCCAAGACAAGTTCACCCTCGCCGAGCTGGATGAGGAGGAGCAGAGCCTAGAACGACTGCGACGCTGGTACCAGGAGCTACGTGACCGGGACATCTTCGGCGCCCCGTCGGCACCCGCGGCCACGGCGCGCCTGGAGGTAGTCACGGGCGCGCTGGAGCGCTACGCGCGGGCCGTCTACGACCGCTGTCAGGACCAGGCCCAGACGTGAGTCGTGTCATCGACACCATTCTCGGGCTGCCTGCTTGGCTGGTGTTGGCGTTGGTGTTCCTGCTTCCCGCGATGGAGGCCTCGCTGTTCGTCGGGGTCATCGTCCCGGGCGAGATCGCGGTGCTGCTCGGCGGTGTGCTGGCCAATGAGGGCCGACTATCCCTGTGGGCCGTCATCGGGGTCGCGGCACTCGGAGCGATCATCGGGGACTCGATCGGCTACGAGGTCGGCCGGCGCTTCGGCCAGCGGCTGCTAGACCGGCTACCCCGCCGACCGGTCAAACCCGAGCACGTGCAGCGCGCCAAGGCGCTGATCGACCGGCGACGCGGATGGGCCATTTTCCTGGGCCGGTTCACCGCCGCCCTGCGCGCGCTGATGCCCGGCATGGCCGGCCTTGCCCGGCTGCCATACCGCTCCTTCCTGCTGTGGAATGTCCTGGGCGGAGCGGCCTGGGCCACCGAAACCACCCTGGTCGGCTACCTCGCGGGGCGTGGCTACCGGGCCGCCGAGCATCGGCTGTCCCTGATCGGCTCCGGGCTGCTCGCACTGATCATCGCCGGGTACGCAGTCGCGCGATTACGTGATCACCCGAGAGTGCGTCGCTGGCTGGATCACCGGTTGAGCACCGATCGCTGGACCGGCCGGCCACTGACCCTACATACCGTGGCGTTCGCGGTGATCGGCTGGCTGTTCGCCGGCGTGCTGCAAGACGTGCTCTCCGGCGACGGCGTGGCCACAGCCGACCCGCAACTGCACGCCGCCGCGCTGGGGCTGCGCACCGGCTGGCTCACCACGCTGGCCACGGTCACCACCCAGCTCGGCAGCAGCACCGTGGTCTACCCGCTGATCCTGGCCGCCGGGGTGATCGTCGCCGTGGGCTACCGCCGCCGCGCCGAGGCCGCTCTGGTCACCGCCGCCCTGATCTCCGGCCAAAGCCTGCGCACTCTGACCAGCCGGTGGGTCGACCGACTCCGCCCACCACACGCCGACTGGCTGATCGCTGCCAGCGGACGGGCCTGGCCCTCCGGACACGCCACCACCGCCATGCTGGCCTACGGACTCCTGGTCACCCTGCTCTGGCCCCTCCTCACCCGACGCATCACCCGCATCGCCGTGGTGGCGGCAGCCGGTCTGATCGTCGTCGCAGTAGGCCTCAGTCGGGTCTACCTCGGGGTTCACTGGGCCAGCGATGTCCTCGGCGGCTGGACCTTCGGCGCGCTCTGGCTCACCCTCGCGGTAGCCAGCATCAGCGCCTGCCGATTTCACACCAGCCCGACCGCCAGCACGTCACCCGGCGCCTGGGCCGACCGACGGAACAAAGCGTCGCCAGTACAGCAAGATGCCGCCCAGCAGGGCAGCGAGTCCCACCGAGCCGGGGTGAGCAGCGTGGACCCGGTGTCCGGAAGCGGTGCGTAGCCGATCGAGGCCGAGCGTCAGTGCAGCTCGTCATACCCAACCTCGGATCACCAATCAACGCCTCGGCCGGACCCGCGCGAAGACGTGCCGAACCTGGTCTCCGCTCCCCAGCCGGCACCGTCCTGCAGCCCCGGCCTGATGACTGTGGTGGGCCGACCACCACGCCCGCCGGGCCCGGCCCGCGGGAGCACCGCCCTCAGGCCGCGCGCAGCAAGCGGCATCAGATCGGCGGGCACGCGAGTAGGACGACGGACTCAGCCACGGCCGCGCCGCCGCAGGCGCGCGCTTGAAAACCTATTTAGAGGCGTATTCGGCAGCACAACGCCCTGTGAGGGCGGCATCGCCGGAGTCCACGGCACGTTAAAGACTTGCGTAAACGGCGTCTCCCAGGCGGAGGACCGAAGAGGCATCCATTCGGCACGGCGACGCCAGCGATTACTAAGAATTAATGTAATGCCGGAAAGCGCGGTTATGGTCGGTTCCACAGTTGGTGTGAACGCTGCCAGCGAGCGGTCAGTGGCAGGGCCACCGCACCACCAGTGCTGATCACTTGGATCCGGGGACGACGGGCAACGGTGGCACCAGATAAAGAACCCGACCCTACGTTGAAGACCACCTATCGGGTGATCTGGCGCGCGCCGCCATGCAGGCTGAGCCTACGGCGAGATCGTTGATCACGTCGATGCGAGGCGGCGAGCAACGCACGGACCCTCGACCTCGCGGCCGGATGTTTCTCGCGTCGCTCCGGACGCACGCGGTCGCCCAATGTATCCATCTGCTTGATGTGCATAGTGGTCCGTGCAGAAGATCAGGCGATTGCCAAGGAATGACGGAGCAAGAGGCGTAACAGTTCAGAATGGCGGACATGATCGGGTTGTAATGGATAGCCTTCCCTCACCGAGAATTTTTTCGTACCACAAAAGCAGTGGGTTCGGGATTTCTGAAGGTATTCCGGTGTGGAGTTGGGGGTGGTCAGGGTTGTGGGGTGGTGAGTTCGGGGGCGATTGCGGTGGCGTAGCGCAGCCCGGTTTCGGCGGCGAAGCCGAACATCGCGGCCAGGTGTAGGGGGTCGGCGCCGGTGGCGCGGGCCTCGTCGAGGATGCGGTCTTGGCGGAGTTGGGTGGCGGTGGTCGGCAGGCCGTGGAACAACTTGGACAGCCATGGCCCGCAGACCGGGGCGTGGTCGTGAGTGCTGATTGAAGACACCAGCAGGTGGGGGTTGCTGGTGTGGGGCCAGCGGCTGCGTCGGTAGGCGAGGTAGTGGGTGATCGCGTCGAGGGTGAACGCATCGAGGGCGCGGGGACTGCCATCGATGTGGACTGTGTGGTTGGGCAGGTCGATATCTGCAAGCAGCAGCAGGCGCACTTGTTGGGGTCGCAGGGCGTGGACCCCGATCAGCGCGACCACGAGCCGCAGCACGGGGTCGGTGCTGGCGGCTTGCCCGATTTGGTGTAGCGCATGCGGGGGTAAGGGCCTGGGTGTGGGCAGGTTGGGCCGGGGTCGGTGGATGCGGCTGGTGTGGTTGGCAAACACCATTCGCTGCTGTTTGAGTACGCGAAACAGGTCGCGCAGTGCGCTGAGGTGATCGCTGGGCCGGGGTTGATCATCGAGCCACTGGGTGATGTCGTCGGGGGTGACCTGGCGCAACGAGTGGTAGCGGGTGGCGAGCTGGGCCAGGAACGGGCGGATGCAGGCCAGCCGGGTCCGGACGGTGGTCTCGGGTCGGGCGTGTCGGCGCGGCCCGCCGTGGCGCAGCACATCGATCCAGGTTTGCAGTTCCTGGCGCATGGGGCTGGGCAGGCCGGCGAACTGAGTGTCGATCAGCACGGTGAGCGCATCCGGGCGGTCGTCGACGAGCAGGCCATCCACAGCGCGCAGTACCTCCAGCACGCGCCGTGGTGGTATCCGCCGTGAGCCCAGCGTGTGCACACTGCTGGTTCTGATTGGTTCGCCCACGTCATGGGAGCCGGTGAGGATTTTCAGCCCGTATCGGACCTGGCCTCGGGTGATCGCCTGCCAGCCATATCGTTCGGCGAGGGCATCGGCGTGGCGCAGCAGCAGCTCCAGCAGCGCCGGGTCGCGTGGTGGAGTCAGGGAGCTGGCTTGTCGGCAGTCCCGCGGCGGGTCACACAGCATCAACGGCGCTGCCCGCGGCTGCCAGGCCGGCCGCAGCAGGGCCCGCGCCGGCGGGGCAACGGGGGGATGCGCGGCGGGCACGGGCTGGCTGGGGGTGCGGCCGCGAAAGCTTTCCATGTTGGCGAAAAACAGTTGGTGGCCGGTCCGGGCAGCGACGGTGAGATCGACGTTGCGGTAGTCGTGGCCCTGCCACTTGGCGATCAGCGTGGCCTGCTTGCGACACAGCCGGCAGACCCCGTCGCGCACGGGCAGCTCGCGGTGGCAGGTGCGGCAGCGCCCCCGCGGATGCCGGTGGGCGAAGTCTTGACACGACGGGCAGCGCGGGCGCCACAGCAGGCCCCACGCCAGGCAATCGACGCAGCTACGCACCCGCCGCGGATCGCTGCGCCCTCGGTCGGGGGTGGTGGTCATACCGGTGGGGACATCCGGCCGGTGTGACGACGCTGGATGGGATGCTCGCCGCCCGCGGCCGCTGCAGACTTTGCGGCCTGGTTCGCCGTGGGTGGCGCAGCGGTGCGCTGCTCAACGACTAGCAGGTCGTTGGGGGTGCAGCCGAGCACCGTGCAGATGATCTCTAAGTCGTCCAGGCGGATGGTGACGGGCTGTCCTGCCCACAGGTGCGACATCTTCCCGGCGCTGACTACCAGCCCGGCCTGGGCGAGCATGCCTTGCAGTTGCGAGGCCTTCCAGATCTCGCGGTGGGCGGCGGCCAGGCGCAGGTTCCACTTCATCGTCATCGACCTGCCAGCCGCTGAGCGGCCCGGTGCCCGGCGCGGGCCCAAGCGTCTTCGACGTGAGTCCGGTCCATAACGTAGATCATCGTGGTGTTCAGCCAGCGATGACCCAACATCTCTTGGATGGCCACCACGTCCATGCCGTTGCGGTAAAGATCCGAGGCGGCGAAATGCCGCAGCACGTGCGGGGTCAGCCGCCCGGCATGATCGGGCAGATGCTTGCCCACCGCCACGGCCAGCCCATAACGCAATGCGTCAGTCTCCACCGGGCTGCTGGTGGCGTCATCGTTGCGGCGTTCGGAGGGAAACACCGGCGCCAACGGGTCGTTGACACGATCATCGAACGCCCACCGCGGCCCGGTCACCCACCACTCCAGCAGCTCCCTCGCTCCGTTAATCAACGGCACCAGCCGGTCTTTCTTGCCCCGCCCGAGGCTTCCCTTCCCGTGCAACACGACCTTGCCGAACCTGCCCAGATCCCAGCGCAGATCACCCATGCGCAGCAAACTCAGCTCCGACACCCGCGGACCGATCAGACTACTCAACCGACAAGCGGTGTAGTTGCGGGCCGAGGGGGCGTATTTGCGGGTGCTCACCAACGCGCGCTGCCACCCACCAAACAGCTGGGAAATCTCCCGCGATGACGGCGGAATCCGAATCCTGGTACCGACACCACCGCGGGGCCGGTTGATCTCATCCAGCGGACATTCCACCACCAACCCGGTAGCCGCGTGGATCGCTGGCTTATACCGCACCTCGAGGAACTCGAAATAGATCGCCATCGCGTTGGCCTTGTGGTGACGCGTCGCCGACGCAGCCTCGCGCAGATGCGCACCGAAATATCGGTCAACATCGGTCGGCCTCAGCTCCCACAACGGCCGACCGAACCACTCCCGCAACTGGCACACCGTCGCCACATCCTGTCGAATCGTGGCGTCGGCCACCCCTGCCGAGGATCGTGCCAGCACAAATTCCGCCAGCACGTCCTGCTCGAACGCGGCCACCTCCGCCGCCGTCTCCAGCCGTAACCCGGCCCGCAGATCCTGCACCACCGCCAGCGACACGCCACGCCTCCAGTTCAGTAATCACTGTCAGACGTCGTGATATCGCACTAACCCTCACGAATCGTGAAACTTGGGCACGATTCGCCGGAGGCCACCTGAACGAGTGGTGGCCGAGCGAAACCCCAGATCAACCATGACCAGCCATAACCACCACGCCGCTCAAGCAGAGACGAACCTGGAGGAACAGGATCTCTATGTGAGACTCCGCAGGTCAACGAGGCGGACAGACCGCTGATCAAAGAAGGTCAAGATCAGAAGTGTCCGGTTGGGGTTCGGTGTCTGGCGCTGCCAGCGGCATGAGCGCGATTGAAGACGGGATTTCTCGTCTCTCGACATTCGGCAGCGTCGTGCCCCTCGTTGCTGCAGCAGCCCTGGTTGCCTGGGTCAGCGGCTGTTGATCGTTCTGCGGGGAAGTAAACCAACGAGCGTTCAGGAATCATCCATGCGTAGGCTCACTGTCATCCGCTTGGGTATCTCCGACGAAACACCGCGCCTAAGACGAGGGCTCAGCAGTTGCGCATGTGAAGGGCGATACAGCAGACAGTGGCGGCGAGCCAGAACCTCATGAGCTTGACTAGGGCGTCGCGTCGATTTGGAAGCCTCCCTTCCTGAGGCGTGGACGATTGTGATCGAATGCTGCTTCGAAAGGCACCTTTCTTGCGCGCTCCCTGACGCAAGGTGGCCAAAACGGCTGCGGATCGAATCCGTGAGCTTACGGTGAGACTCAGCCTACGGGTCAAACCCGGAATGCGGCGCAGGTACTTAACGAGGTCGACGACGCATCAGCACAGACCGGCTGCCCATGTTCGTCGCAATACGGGTGCCCGGATCAACCCGCTCTGTCCGCAGCGGCGATACGCCAGCGCATCACCGCATGATGACCTCTAGCGGGAAAGCAGCAAGCAACCAACGAAACCCGGACCGGGTGACCGGACACGGCAGTAAGCACCTTGGTCCAGTCCGCGCGTGTCGTTGTCCACTGTGCTGATTTGCAATGTGGTGAGTAGGTACGTTAAGGTCCGCAACACCAGAAGCAAGATCGAGGAGCTGGATTTCATCCATGGCGCAGAAAACCATAGTCACCTTAGTCGACGATCTGACTGGTGAGGTGGCCGAGAACATCAGTACAGTCGAGTTCGCCCTTGATGGCAAGACGTACGAACTCGATCTGACTGAAAAAAACAGCGCGAAGCTGCACGATGCGCTGTCCCAGTATGTTAATGCAGCTCGAAAGCTCGGTGGGCGGCGTCGCAGCGATGCCCACCCAGGCCGAGCCATCAAAACCACCGTGCGCGCCCCGGGCTACAACCGCGAGACGCTGAAATCGATCCGTGAGTGGGCCAAGAAAAACGGTCATAACGTCAGGGACCGCGGCCGACTGCCCACCGAGGTAGTCCAGGCTTGGGAGACCGCCCAGGCACCAAAGCCCAGAGCGTAGGCCACGGCATGGCGTGAGGACAGGCGTTGTCCCACCAGTTCGGTACCGCTTGAATTCCCATGACCTGTCCGCTTACCCGCCGGCTGGCCGCCAGTTTGGTCCTAGCCGGCGGGCACCTGCGTGCGCCCCAAGGTGGGGCGGCGGACCGCAACTGTGCGCCGCTGAGCGTGCATGGATACCAGTGCTAACCATGTTAGCGGTTCGTAAGCGAAACCCTGCAGCGATGTTTCGTAGCCCAGAGGTCAAAGGGCGGAACCGGATCGATAACCCGACCCTACGTTGAAGACACACCTATCGGGTGATCTGGCGCGCGCCGCCATGCAGGCTGAGCCTACGGCGAGATCGTTGATCACGTCGATGCGAGACGGCGAGCAACGCACGGACCCTCGACCTCGCGCCGGATGTTTCTCGCGTCGCTCCGGACGCACGCGGTCGCCGCAATGTCCTCATCTGCTTGATGTGCATAGTGGTCCGTGCAGGAGATCAGGCGATTGCCAAGGAATGACGGAGCAGGAGGCGTAACAGTTCAGAATGGCGGACATGATCGGGTTGTAGTGGATAGCCCTCCCTCACCGAGAATTTTTTCGTACCACCTATGTGAGACTCCACAGGTCAACGAGGCGGACAGACCGCTGATCAAAGAAGGTCAAGATCAGGAGTGTCCGGTTGGGTTTCCCCAGTGGACACGTCTCGCGCTGCGGTGCAGGGCCATCCCAGGGGCGACAGCCAGGAGGTACGGAAAGCAGCTCAGAGTCGGATGACTGCTTCGAGGTAGTCCTGCTGGATGACCAGGGTGTCGTCGTCGCTGAGGTTGAACTTGCGTGCCGCGTCGAGCAGGTCCGTGAATCGCCCTGACTCGATAGCGTGCAACGCATGCCCATCAAACTCGAGAACGTCGGCATCGCCGTCCGCGACCTCGAAGCGACGATCGCCTTTTTCACCGACCTCGGTTTGACCGTCCTGGGCCGTGACACGGTTAGTGGCGAGTGGACCGACACTGCCGTGGGCCTCGATGGCAACCAGGCCAACATCGCCATGCTCCAGACGCCAGACGGCAACGGTCGCCTTGAGCTGTTCGAGTACCTCCACCCCGACGCGATCGAGACCAAGCCCACCCGGCCCAACGAGATTGGCATGCACCGCGTCGCCTTCTCGGTCGACGACCTCGTGGAGGCCCTCGAGATCGCCGCGAGGCACGGCTGCCACCCGTTGCGCGGCGTGGCGACCTACGGGGACGTCTACAAACTCACCTATGTCCGCGGCCCCAGCGGCATCATCGTGATGTTCGCCGAGGAGCTGAACAACAGCTGACCGCGGGTCGATGGTCGCGGCCGGACGCTTAGAGCCTGTTGGTAAATGGTCATGCGGCTTGTTGATCTTGTTGTTGGGGCGCCGACGCTACGGTGCGGGGTTGGCCCCATCGGGGGTGAGGTGGCGCATGGGTTGTGGTGCGGGTCAGTTGCCGGGTCATGATTGCGACGGTGGCCCAGAGCACCATGGCTTCGTGGTGTTCGGGGCGTCGTTCGTAGTCGCGGACCAGGCGGCGGTAGCGCATCAGCCAGCCGAAGGTTCGCTCCACCACCCAGCGGCGGGGTAGCACGGCGAATCCGGTGGTGTCGTCGCTGCGTTTGACGATGATCAGGGTGAGGGCCAGCACCTGGTGGGCCCAACTCACCAGGCGGCCGGCATAGCCGCCGTCGGCCCAGACCAGGGTGATCGTGGAGAACCGTTCGCGCAGCTGGGCCAGCAGCCGAAACGCCCCGTCACGATCCTGGACCGAGGCGGCGGTGACGATCACGGTCAAGACCAGGCCGACAGTGTCCACGGCGATGTGCCGCTTGCGGCCGTTGATCTTCTTCCCGCCATCGAATCCTCTGCTCGCAGCGCCGACCGTGTCCGCCGCCTTCACCGACTGCGAGTCGATCGATCCGGCCGTGGGCAGCTCGGACCGACCCAAGGCCACCCGCAGCCGCCCCCGAAGCCGGTCCACCAGACCCTGGGGTAGGCCGCGCGCACTCCACCGCTCGAAGAAGGCATACACCGCCTCCCAGGGCGGAAAATCCACCGGCAACGCCCGCCACTCGATGCCATAGCGACTCACATAGCCAATCGCATCCAGCACCGCCCGCAGATCATGCTCCATCGGTCTGCCCGCCGGACTGCGACGCAACTCGGCCATCACCGCCTGGGCCTGAGGACGCAGCAGCGCCCACTCGGCATCGGTCACATCCGAGGGATACCGCGGCACGCGATCGTGACAGCCACATCCAGACACGCGGCAACTGGCCTTCGTGGCCTCGACAAGGTAAACAGACATCCCCGGGCTTCTGGTAGATCGAGAAGATGGCACTCCTCGGCTACCAGGAGCCCATTCTCATTCCCCGACGCGACACGCCACCGTGATCAAATCGCTACCCACCGCCACCCCGGGCAACTCAACCAACATCATTTACCAACAGGCTCTTAGCGAGGCTAAGCGTCGGATGTCCTGCAAAGGGATCGGTTTCGTGCTCTCCGCCGGCCAACTGTTGCGCTAGCCTCGGCTCACGATGATCCGTGATCGCAGGGCGGAGGATCTCGACCGCCTGTGCGACGTCCTGGGCGAATTGAACGATCACGTCGCCGTCCTTGCGATGCGGCGCCCACGGGACTGGCTGCAGGAGGTCGACGCAGAGCGCTCGTGGGTGTTCGACCAAGCGCCGGTGCACGTCGCTCCGACCCGAAATGTGGTCGGCCAGATCCAGATCTACCACCCGCCCGATGCCCCCTGGGTCCGCGACGTCGTCGTATAGATCAACGGGCGGCCCGGCGATCTTTTGGTGATCGGACGGCTATTCGTAAGGCCGGTCAGGCACGACTACGGAATCGCCCGGTATCTGTTGCAGGAGTCGGTGAAGCTCATCCAGACGCGCGGGCGGGTCGCCGTGATGAGTCCTGACGACCTCGCCTTGGTGCCACCAGTGTTGTGCGCGAAGCTCGGTTTTCCAGGAGCTCCGGACCGGTGACGGCGCCCTGTGGCGCCCTGATCCGGACTGAGTGACCAGCGAGAACGTCCGATTGGGGCTCTACCGAACATTTCTGGTCTGCTTGGCGTGGATCAGGGCGGGCCGAACTGTGGTGATCCAGGCCGAGGTTCCCGTCCGTTGCGGCGCGGCCAACGGGTACAGACTGACTGGGTGACCGATGGCCAGGGCGCCGACCGCGCGGCGGAGCTAGCACCCGAGCCGGCTGTGGCGGGCCGCGATCCCCACCATCCGGCTGCCCACAGCGGCGGCCTGTTCGGGCTCGCCCTCGGCGCGCTCGGTATCGTTTTCGGTGACATCGGCACCAGCCCGCTCTATGCGGTGCAGACGGTGTTTTCGATCGACAACCACGCGGTCAGTACGACGCCGGGCGACGTGTACGGGGTCGTCTCGCTGATCTTTTGGTCGGCCACGCTGATCGTGACGGTCAAGTACGTGTCCTTCATCCTGCGGGCCGACAACGACGGTGAGGGCGGCGTCATGGCGCTCGCCGCGCTGGTCCGCGGCGTGTCCGGTTCCTCGGCCCGGCTCGCCCCGATCGCGCTGGCCCTTGGCGTGCTGGGCGCGTCGCTGTTCTACGGCGACTCGCTGATCACGCCGGCCATCTCGGTGCTCTCGGCGGTGGAGGGCCTGGAGGTCGCCCGGCCCGAGCTCGCTGAGGCGGTGCTGCCGATCGGGATCGCCATCCTGACACTGCTGTTCGTGGTGCAGCGCTGGGGAACCCACCAGGTCGGGCGGCTGTTCGGACCGGTAATGGTGCTGTGGTTCGGCACGCTCGCCGTCCTCGGTGTACCGCACATCGCCGCGCGCCCCAGCGTGCTGCTCGGGTTGTCGCCGACCTACGCCGTGTCGTTCTTCGCCGTCCACCCGCTGACCGCGTTTTTGGCAATGGGCGCGGTGGTGCTGGCGATCACCGGCGCCGAGGCCCTCTACGCCGACGTGGGCCACTTCGGGCGGCGCCCGATCCGGGTGGCGTGGTTCGTCCTGGCCTTCCCCGCGCTGACCCTCAACTACCTGGGGCAGGCGGCGCTGATCCTGACCGACCCCCACGCCATCGACAACCCCCTCTACCGACTCGCCCCGGGCTGGGCGCAGCTGCCGCTGGTGGTGCTGGCCACCTGCGCCACGGTGATCGCCTCGCAGGCGGTGATCTCCGGGGCGTTCTCGGTGTCGCGCCAGGCCGTCCGGCTCGGGTACCTGCCGCCCCTGACCGTCCGGCACACCTCCACCCAGGAGAGCGGCCAGATCTACGTGCCGGCGGTGAACTGGCTGCTGTTCGGCGGCGTGCTCGTGCTGATGGTGGTCTTCCGCTCCTCGGACCGCCTGGCCACCGCCTACGGGCTGGCGGTCACCGGGACCCTGCTGCTGACCACCACGCTGTTCCTCATTCACGCCACGAACGCGTGGCACTGGGCGCGGTGGAAGCTGGTGCTAGCCGCCATCGTGTTCGGCGGCGCCGAGCTGACCTTCCTCGCCGCCAACCTGACCAAAATCGTCCACGGTGGCTGGCTGCCACTGCTCGTCGCCGCGGTGGTGGCCACGGTGATGACCACCTGGCAGCGGGGCCGCCGAATCGTGACCGCCCGCCGCGTCGAGGTGGAGGGACCACTTCCGGACTTCGTGGAAAAGCTAAACGCCGACGCCATCCCCCGGGTGCCCGGCACCGCCGTGTTCCCCCACCCCACCAAGGAAACCGCGCCACTCGCGCTGCGGGCCAACGTCGAGTTCAATCACGTGCTGCACGAGCGGATCGTGATCGTGAGCGTGCAGTCGGAGAACGTCCCCCACGTCCCACCGGACGATCGGGTGACCATCGACCAGCTCGGCCACCCCGCGGACGGCATCGTGCACCTGCTCGCCCGGCTCGGCTTCCAAGACGACCACCACATCCCCGACCTGCTGCGTGAGTCCCGCGGCCTCTGCGAAGAACTCGAATTCGACGCGGACACCGTGTCGTATTTCCTGTCCCACATCATCATCGAACGCGGCCCCCAGCCGGGCATGAGTACCTGGCGCAAGCGACTGTTCATCGCCCTCGCCCACAACGCGGCCACCCCGACCACCTACTTCAAACTGCCCCTCGACCGCACGGTTGTGATGGGCTCGCGCATCGAACTTTGATCGAGCTGTAAGGGCTGTCTAGCCCGAAGTTTCTTGATCTTCGGGTGGCAGTCAGGTCTTGAACCAGGCACGATCAAGCATCAGGCCGCTCGATTCCTGTCTACAAATGGCCTGACCAGCGAATTTATTGATCATCTTATCGGACAGCGGTCCCTTCACTGGCCGATTTCTGGTGGACAGAACCCAGCGTGTCGCAAGCGGGTCGTGCGCTCTCGGGCGTAGATCCGTTCCTACCCTGAGACAAGTTTCCCCAGGTCATTGGAAGTAGACAGAAGGATCTGCGCAGGCGCGGAAAGTGCCCTGGTCAGCGGCAGTATCGGCCGACCATGATCCAGAAACTTCGGTCCAGCACGGAGCGTCGCCAAATGACCAGCAGCGGGACGGCCCGGCCGGCCCCCAATCGGACACCTGTCTCAGCCGGCACGTCGACGTACACGTAGTCGGCAGGGCACTGTTGCATGGGCGCATCGCCGCGAGTGGGCCCGCACACGAATCAACGAGGTGAAACCCCCTCCCAGGGAGCCGTCCCCGAAACCAACGGACAGAAAAGATCAGCAACCGAGGTAACGCCGCGATCACTCTCGGGGTCTGCATCGGCCTCGGCGAACTGGCCATCGGCTTTACCCTCTCATCCCCGAAACCGGGCTCACCACCCCGTTCCTGTCCTACGGCGGCTCCTCCCTGCTGGCCAACTACTTGCTCATCGCGCTGCTGCTACGCATCTCCCACGCCGCCCGCCAACCCCTACCCGCCGTCGCGGACCAATCACATGCCGTCCCGCTCGCCTCCGCCAGCACCGAACTCATCAACCGCCCCCGCAGCTAGCCAAGTCCGGGCAGCGCTAGGTTCCGTCCCCGCAGACCTGACAGGTCCACATGGTTCGTAGCGTCGGAAGGAACAGCGTGATGAGAGCTCGGGCAAAATTGGCGACCGCAGCGTCGGTACTCGCGGTGGGGATCAGCGCCCTCGCGGCCGGTGAGGCCGCCGCGGCCACGGCGCAGGCCAGCGCCGCTGTCCACCACATCACCGGAACAGCCGGGAGTTCCGGTCAATTGGTCTGCGGGGTCAGCACCCGCACCAAAGACCTGCCGGGCAGCATCACCATGCTGCTCAACCACGCCCCTGCCGGCCAGCTGCTGGTCAGGCTCCAGGACGCCAAGAACGGGAGGTATTTCGGTGAGCAGAAGCTCGTGAAGGTCGGAATGACAACCTCAATCCTCGTCAGCGACGTCCTCGCCGGCACCCAATTCCATGTCTGCGCGGCCAGCCCTAACGGCACGCCCGGTGGCCCCTACGACGCACAATTGTCTTACTGAGCCTCGTAGTTGAGATCTCGTCCGGGACTGGTGTTTCCCCTAGGCGAAAGTCGACGGCCAGCTTGTGCGCGCAGCGCAGCAGGTCAGGGTGGTTGTTACCCAGCGCCCGCCGCCGTCAGATCAGGGTGTCTTCGTCCAGCACGCGTGTCTACTCGGGTTTGCCGGTGCACGCCGCTCGCGAGTTTGGCTTAGTTGCCCGAGGGCTCCCTAAGGGCCTCGACCAGCACCGGGCTCACCCCGGACTCGGGCGGTGTGCTGATCAGGCCCCGGCTGTGGCTTGGCTGCTGTGGCCATCCTCGGTCCTGACCGTCATCGGTTCTGATTCGTGTATGGGTCGGCGAATGAGTGGTGGTGTGCTGGACTTGTCCGCCAAGCGTCGCACGGTGTCTACGAGAAGGTCGATAAGTGGGCGGCGGCTGTGTGCGTGTCAGCTGCCACGAGCATGGGACCACCTGAGGGGTGGTGCTGCCACAAGCATGGGACCGGGGGCTTGCCAGTGATGGGACCACCTGGTTGCCAGTAGTGGGACCATCCGGCGTGGCGCCTCGTCCGCCCGGTCATGCGGCCATTGGTTGCCCGCATGAGCTACCGGGAGGTGTCGGTGATCGAGGTCAGGGAGATTCTTCGGCTGTGGCTGGCCGGTCATTCGCTGCGGTCGGTGACGGATTTGGCTGGGGTGGACCGCAAAACGGTCCGCCGGTATCTGGCCGCGGCGCAGGCCGTGGGGGTGGGCCAGGAATGTGGTGTGGGTCAGCTGTCTGATGAGCTGTTGGGGCAGGTGATCGCTGCGGTGCGCCCGGACCGGCCGCGGGGTGTGGGGCCGGCCCGGGAATCGCTGGCGTCGCATCGAGAACAGATCCAGGCCTGGCTGGATCGGGGTGTGACGGTGGCCAAGGTGCACGTGCTGCTGGCCCGGCGTGGCGTGGTGGTGCCGTATCGCACGCTGCACCGGTATGCGGTCGATGAGCTGGGGTTTGGCCGGCGCCGGCCCACCGTGCCGGTCGTGGATGGGGATCCTGGGGTGGAGGTGCAGGTCGATTTTGGCCGGCTGGGGCTGATTGGGGATCCGGTCGGTGGTGGCCGTCGGGTGGTCCATGGGTTGATCTTTACTGCGGTCTATTCGCGGCACATGTTCGTCTACCCCACCCACCGCCAGACCGTGGAGGAAGTGATCGCCGGGTTCGAGGCGGCCTGGGCGTTCTTCAGGGGTGTCTTCAAGGTGGTTATTCCGGATAATCTGAAGGCGATCGTGGATCAGGCGGATAACACCGAGCCCCGATTCAACGACGCGTTCCGTGAATACGCCCAGGCCAGAGGCTTCGCGATCGATCCCGCGAGGGTCCGCCGCCCGCAGGACAAACCACGGGTCGAAAAATGTGTGCAATACGTACGGTCCAGTTTCTTCGCCGGGGAAGAATTCGCTGATCTGGCCGACTGCCGCGTCCGCGCCGAGCAATGGTGCGCGCAGGTGGCCGCAACCCGGATCCACGGCACCACCCGGGCCCGGCCGGGCGAGGTGTTCGCCGCCGAGGAGGCCCCGCTACTGCTGGCGGCCCCGACCGCGCCGTTCGCCGTCCCGGCCTATTCCAAACCCAAAGTGGCCCGTGACCGGCATGTTCAGGTCGACCGAGCGCTCTACTCCGTGCCCGGACAGCTGATCGGGCATCGGCTGGTGGCCCGCGCCGACGCGCACACGGTCAAGCTCTACCACCGGGGCCAGCTGATCAAAGTCCACCCTCGGCAAGCCCCGGGGGGACGCAGCACCGACCCGGCTGATCTGCCCAGCGAGGTGTCCACCTACGCGATGCGGGATCTCGACGCGCTGGCCCGCCGCGCCGCCGGACACGGCGAGCACGTCGGCGCCTACGCCCTCGCGCTGCTGGATCACCCGCTGCCCTGGACCAAGATGCGCCAGGTCTATCGCCTGTTGGGCCTGGTCGGCCGCCACGACGCCGCGCGCGTCGACCACGCCTGCGCCCGGGCGTTGGAAGTCGAGGTGGTCAGCGTCGGGCTGATTGAACGGATGCTGGCCCGAGGCCTGGAAGCCGAGCCCACCAGCAGCAACACCGCCGGCGTGCAGCCGCGTCTGCTGACCACCGAGCCCGGCCGCGACCTCGACGCGACAGTGGTTCCTGCCGCCGCCCGGTTCGCCCGCGACGCCACCGAATTCGCCACCGGCACCACCCGCGTGGCGCAGATACGGCGGCCCTCATGACACCCCCTGTGTCAACCTCAAGATCGAAATTAGGCTGCCGAGGCTTGTTCGCTGAGTCGTTGGGCTCCGCCGTGGCGTACTGGGTCGTAGGGTGTTCGGTTTTGCCAGCAGGGCCAGATCACGCGGACCCAGGCTCGGGCCAGGATGCGGGTGGCGTGCGGATGGTCCTTGCCGGCCGCGCGTGCTTGGTTGTAGATGGTGGCGGCCCAGGGGCTGGCGAAGCGGCTGTTGGCGGCGAAGGTGGTCAGCGCCGTGCGCAGGCGCTTGTTGCAAGCCCAGCGGAAGCTGACGCCGCGTTGGCGACCGGATGCCTTGGTGACCGGGGTGATCCCGGCCAGGGCCGCTACCTGGTCGGGGTGGGTGAATGCCTCGCGGGCGTCACCCCATTCGGCGAGAATCTGGGCGGCGTTGATGGTGCCGGCGCGGGGCAGCGATCGGAAGATCTTCCCGTCGGGGTGGGCGTCCATTCGGTCGGCGATCGAGCGGTCCAGGTTTTTGATCGCGGTGTTCAGCGCGGTCAGCACGCTGACGTGGGCGAGTACTGCGTCGCGCAGTCCTTCGGTCAGGGTGGGGTCGGTGGTGCCGGCCGGGGCCGAGCGCAGCCGGGCCAGCAGTACCGAGGCGGGTTTGCCCCCGGAGTAGCCCTGCCGGGCGCAGAACGCGGCCAGGCGCTTCTCACCCAGGTTGGCCGCGTCAGCGGGGGTGGGATAGCGCGTCAAAAACGCCAGGCTGATCAGCGAGTCAAGGTGGGCGAAGATGACCTTGGCTCCGGGCCAATGAGCATCCAGCAGGGCGGCGAGTTGGTTGGTTGCACTCACCCGGGCCTGGACCAAATCCTCGCGGGTCCGTACCACAGTGCGCAGCGCTCGGGTCTGCCCCGAATACGGGGTAGCTGGGCTCAGCCGGTGCAGCCGAACTCGAAGGTAGTCGGCGATGACTTCGGCATCACCGGGATCGCTTTTGGCACCGGAGCACACCTCAGCCTCTCGCCACGCCTTGATCGCATTCGGCTTGACCGGCACGACCGGATGCCCCGCTTCCAGCAGCGCGTCGACCAACCGGCCGTCCGGGCGCTCGATGGCCACCACGACCTGCTCAGCCCCGGCCAGCTTGCCCAATCGTCGAGCCAAGCCAGCGAACCCAGCCGCAGTGTGCTCGACGCTGAACGCGGCCACTTTTCTCCCGGCCGCATCCAGCACGCACACCGCATGCTCGGCGGCTGCCCAATCGATTCCAACGAAGAACAACGCCTCATCCAGCGACAACCCCGTCGCCTTTCTCCCAAGAACCCCAGGCAGGTCTCAAGCGGCGAAGGAACCGACAGTCGAGTGGTCACTAACCGGCGCTCCAGGGCGCATCCCTCTGTTATCGCTCAGCGGCTCCGAGGAAACCGGGGGCGGCAGTGTCATGCAGGCCCTCCACGGGCCACCACCACGGGCCGTCACCCCGGCTTCCGCCTCCTCCCTACCACAGACGCCATCCAGACATCCGCGTTACGGAGGGTGCACTAGTGACCACCACAACCCGCCCCACCACCAGCTCGGCCCCACTCCAGCGCGTCGAGGTCTCCGCCGAACTGCGCGACCTAATGCGCCGACTGCGCCTCGGCCAGCTACTACACACCCTGCCCGAACGCTTGGCCCTGGCCCGCACCCAGCACCTGCCCCATCACGACTTTTTGGAGATGCTGCTGGCCGATGAGGTCACCCGCCGCGACCGCCAGGCCGTCGACCGGCGCGCTCGCGAGGCCAACCTCGACCCCACCATGGTGCTGGAAGCCTGGGACGACTCCACCGCCGTCGCCTTCGACCGCGCGCTGTGGGCCGAGCTGTGCTCACTACGGTTCCTGGACCAGGCACTCAACTTGCTGATCATGGGGCCTGTGGGGGTCGGTAAGACCTTCTTGGCCAACGCCCTAGGCCACGCCGCCGTACGGCGCAAGTACTCAGTACACGCCGAGCGCGCCGATAAACTATTCAAACGCCTGCGCGCCGCGAGGCTCGACCACACCCACGAACAGGAAATGCGCAAGCTAAACCGCGTCCAACTCCTGATCATCGACGACCTGGCGCTGCACCCGCTAGGCACCGACCAGACCAACGACTTCTACGAGCTGATCGTCGAGCGCCACCGACAGCACTCCACGATCATCACCTCAAACCGGGAAGGCCCGGAAATCCTGTCCATGATGGCCGACCAATTGCTCGGCCAATCCGCACTCGACCGGCTGCAATCCGCAGCCTTCGAACTCGTCATCGAAGGCGACAGCTACCGACAACGCCAACGACCCCGACTCGATCAACAACGAATTGCACGGCAATGACCCCAGCCCACAAGGCCAGCCGACCAAACAGCCCAGCAGCCACCACCCGTTGACGACAAGCCAACCCCTACAGCACGATCAACACACGGCCCATGACCGCACCGAAGTGGTCCCTACCTAGTGGCAGACCGGTGGTCCCATCGCCGTGGCAGGTGACAGTGTGCGCTCATGGCATGAATGACTGCCGACAGGCGCTGGGCGGTGTCCTCGTCGGTGTCCCCAACGATCGGGTGGGCAGCCGAGGTGATGGTCAATTGGACGCGTCGACGGTCTTGAGGATCCGGCAAGCGGCGCACTAACCCAGCATGAGCCAGGCGATCGATCATCGCCGAGGTGGCTGGCGGTCTGGTGCCCAGGGCGCGGGCGAGGTCGCTGACCGTAACCGGCGCCAAGGCGCTGATGAACTGCAGCGCGATCAGCTGTAACAGTGTCATTCCGCGGCCGGCCCATACGGCCGTGCTGGCGGTGACCATGGCTCGCAGACGTGCAATGAGCCAGTCGACATCTGCGGTCGTCACCGCCGCTGTGCTGTCGTCGGTCACCACGTCGTCACCCTCTGCGCCACAGGCGACAGACGCGGCGCGGGGGTCAGCGTGCTGGTGTCCGCGCGCCTTGGAGGCCAAGCTCGCGGCGCAGCAACAAGCCGAACGAGACTTGCTCGCCGCGCGAGCCCGCCGCCCGGTCAGGCTCACCGACGAAGAACTAGCCTGGCTCTCGCGCGCCGGCGCCGACGTCCGGGCGGTGTTCGCCGCGCCGTCCACCACATTCCGGGAACGCAAGCAGCTGCTGCGCGCGATCATCTCCGAGGTCGTCGTCACCGTCGACACCCAGGCGCGGACGGCGGCGCTGCGGATCATCTGGCAAGGCGGTGCCTGCACCGAGCTTGACATGGCGATGGCCAAGACAGGCGGGCACTTGCGAACTACCGACGAGGACACCATCGAGCTCGTGCGGCGGCTGGCCACCCAGTACGACGACACCACCATCGCGCTGATCTTGTCTCGGCAGCGGCGCCGCACCGGCACCGGGCTGCCGTTCACCAAAAGCCGGGTCCATTCGCTGCGGGTTTCTCGGGGCATCCCGGCTTACCAGCCACCCAAAACCCTCGCACCCAACGACGATGATGCCGTTGTGGTCACCGTCGCCGAAGCCGAACGCCTCCTCGGCGTCGGCAAAGCAACGATCTACCGGTGGCTGCGGGAGGGATTCATCACCGGCGAACAACTCACCGCCGGGGCGCCGTGGCGCATCCGCATCGACCAGGCCGTACGCGACCGAGTCGTTCCCCAGGTGCCCCACGGCTGGGCCGGCCTCGACGAGGCTGCCAAGATCCTCGGAGTGGCCCGGCAGACGGTGTTGCATAAGGTCCAACGCGGCGAACTGCAAGCCGTCCACGTCAACCGCGGCCGACGAAAAGGCCTGCGAATCAAGGTCTCCAACGACCAGACTGGACTATTTGATCAACCCTCATGAAAGGCATGCGCAGTGTTACTCGGTTCCGGGCGGGCCTAGGAACACCACGTTGTCTTTAGCGGTGACGAAGTCCAGCGTGCCCAGATGCGCGATGACTTCGCGTTTGAGCCCTCGGGCGTGATCGAAGTCGAACTCTTCCAAGGATTTGCGGGCCGGGAAGCGGGCCGCGCGGATGCGCTCTTCGCCGCCGTGGGACTCCCGGGCGGACACCTCGCGCTGTAAGCAGGCGACCAAGAACTCCTCGTGAGTCCAGGACTCCGCGCGAGCTCGCTGGGCCAGCCGGGACACCGATTCACGCAAAGTTGGTGCTTTAAGCGCGCGGGTCAGAAACGTGATCTCCGCGTTGAGGTCGCGAGCTGTGGGTGTTGCCGTGACCATCACGCCACCCCACCATCGACACCGAGCAGCGCGTCGTAGTCGGACAGGCACCGGGTCTGGACTTCGGTTTCCACCGGCGGGCGCACCACCTCCAGTCGCTGGCGGCGCAATGTTCGGGCAGCGGCCAGGTGGTCGGGGTCGTGGAGGGTTTGGTGTTTAGCCCAGATCCGTTCGTGGTCGGCCACCAGGCGCCCGTCACAGAACACCCGGACGCGGTGCAAGTCGGCGGTGATATCGATGCGCCGCCCGATCACGCCGGGGTGCACGGAGTAGTCATTGCCATCCAGGCGCACATAGTGATCCCGCGCCAGCCGCTGGGAGGATCGCCAGCCCACCACCGGCGCCACCGGAGGCAAGGCCAGCATCGCGGCGCGATCGGCCTCCAGGCGATCGACCGGGCGACAACCCAGCACCCGGTGCTGGCGAGCGTTCGCGCGCGGCAGCCAGTCCTGCAGCTGGGCGTTGAAATCAGCCGGGCAGCTAAACGAGCGACCGGGCAAAAACGAGGTCTCCAGATAGTCATGGAAGCGTTCCACCAAGCCCTTGGCCTCCGGGTCGGCCGGCTTGCAGATGATCACCTTCGCGCCCAGCGTGCCGCGGAAGCCATGACACTCGGCGGTGAGCTCGGGCTGGCGACGTCGCCACCGGCCCACCGCGCCTTCCCCGTCCCAGACCAACACCCGCGGCACCGCTCCCAACTGCTCCATGAGCTGCCACCAGCCGGCATACAAATCCGGTGCACCCCGACTGGGCACCAACACCGCCGACGACCACCGCGAATACCCCGTCACCATGGTCAACACCGGCAACTGCTTAGCGGTGCGCGTATGCCCGAACCCCACCGGCACCCCAATGTCGGGGAACCAGAAATCACACTGCGCGATCTCACCCGGCGCATAACTGGTCCGCCCCGCCGGATCGGCCGGCAGATACCACGGGCGCAGCTGTGCGACCCGGCCGCTGAGGGTGCGGATCGAATACGGCCAGTCGATCCGCTCGGCAATCACCGTCGCCGGCATCGTCGGACAAGCCGCCAGCAACTCCCGAATCCGCGGCTCAAATCCATCCACCACCGATCCCCGCGGCGCACGCTGATACTGCGGTGGTCCCTCAGCGGCCAGCGCCGCGCGCACCGTGTTGCGCGCCACCCCCATCACCCGCGCGATCTCCGAGATCGCCAAGCCCTCCGCCCGGCGCAACCGCCGGATCTCAGCCCAGTCCTCCACGTCTAACACCTGCTTCCTCCCCAGCTCGGATCGAGCCAGGGTCTCGGGGAAGCTGGTCAACTTTCAGTTGCCGCGCGGTGGTCAGTTTTCAGTTGCCGTCGACATGCCGCGAGTCGCGAGTGGCCATGTCTGTCCTCTGATGGATCGGGAGATGTAAAAGACTTACCGAAGCCCGCGCTGGTACCCGGGCGCTACCGGTCACTGTGGCGCCTGCCATGCTGTCCGCATGCTGGCCCATCAGTTGCTATTGATCACTACCGACCATCTCATGGCGGCGGGAATCCTCCAGACTCTGCGCCGAGCTGTGGTGGCCTTCCTCGCTGTGGTATTTGCGGTTGGTTTGTTCGTCGGCGGGTTGGTGGGATTCTTCCTCGGCCGGGCGGGGGGCCGCCGGGGGTGACCTGCTGTTCAAAGCGGTGTGCCGCGACCGCGGTACTGGTCGCCCGGCACCGGTAACGCCCATCCGCAGGGGGCCTGTCTGGGCCGTCAGGTGCAGGATGCTGGGCTGTGCAGCAGCGGGTCCCGATCCGATGCCGCGGGCCGACGGTGTCGGCGATCATGAAATTCCCCAGTTGCAGGGGTTTGCGATCACGTAACTCTCCACCCGGCGGTCACGTAATTCCTCATGGGGAGCGCGTGCGTGTCGGTGCCGGGTTTGGTCCTCGTATGACCACAGGCTTCGTCCCTTGTTGCCGGGCAGCGAGGGGGAGCAGGAGTTGGCGAGGAGGTCATTCGAGGTGATCGACATTGTGGAGATCCTGGTTCACTGGTAGGCGGGCCGGTCGCAGAACGAGCTGGCGGCCAGCTTGGGGGTGGATCGCAAGACCTTGCGTAAGTACACCGGCCCGGCCCGGGCGGCGGGGATGGAACCTGGTGGCCCCGCCGATGAGTGAGGCTGACTGGCGCGGGCTGGTGGCCGAGTGGTTCCCGGAGCTGGTCGATACTCGGCTGCGCCAGACGAGCTGGCCGGCGATCGAGGAGCATCGTTACTACATCGCCGCCCCAGCTCAAGGGGGGATAACCGCGGCGACGATCCATCAGCGGCTGGTCGATGAGCGCGGTCTGGATGCGAGTGTGGCCAGCGTCCGCCGGTGGATCCGGGCGAACTTGCCTGATGACGCGCGGCGGGCGCAGGTGACGGTGTTGCGTAAGTTCGCCGCCCGGTGCGCTGGCGGAGATCGACTATGGCCGGTTGGGGATGTGGCTGGACCCCCGGTCGGGGCGGCGGCGGTCGGTGTGGGCGTTTGTGATGGTGCTGCCGTGCTCGCGGCACATGTTCCTGCGCCCGACCCTGGAGATGAATCAGCGCGAGTGGACTACCACGCATGTGGAGGCGTTCGCGTTCTTCGGAGGCGTGCCAGCCCGGCTGGTCCCGGAAAATGTTCCGTGGAACATTTTCCGGGTTCTGTGGCCGGCTCCGTTATGTGGCCCAGGTTCGACCGCGCCGTTCGCGACGGTGAGTTGTGGAACGCCAGCGGTGGTGGACGGAGTGGCGATGTGCGGCCAGGAGGCCCTGAAGATCTGCGGCCGAAGGATCGCCGTGAGTGGTGGATGGCATGTCACGGATCGGTCGCGACCGGCCCGTCGACTGTGCTGACTGCTATGGCCGCAGCGCCCGATGGCCCGGAGGGCAGATACTGGGGTTCCTGATCTGCTGACTGGGAGTAATGATGACCAACACAGGGGATCGAGGCGACAGCGGTCCCGAGCGCAGCGAGGATGTTGAGGGGCGAGGCACCAGCGGCGCCACGAGCGGGGGCAATGTCGGCAACATCGGCGATGGCGTGCGGCAGGATCATCTGCGTGCGCTAACCGCGGTCCGCGTGGATTTGACCCGTTTGGAAGAGGTGCTCTGCGCCGGGCACCACCCGGTGTCAGACGCTACGACAGGCAATCATGCCCCACGCCCACCGTCTAACGATGCTGCAGGTCACGCGCCGTGGATGACCAGTTCGGCACCCACACGCTGCGATTTCCCGTGGGCTGCCGGGCGGTGGGGTTTGGACAGGGGGAGGGTTGGGTTGCTGTTTGTGGGTGATGACTGGTCGGAAGATCGCCACGATGGGGAGATGCAGGATGAGGATGGTCGCCGGTTGGTTAAGGCGCGTTTGGCTGAGGGCGTTGAGCGGGATCCGTAGCCCCAAGGGTGCTGCTCGTCAAGGGGGCCTGACCGCCGGGTGACCCGTTAATCTCGCCCTGTGGTCATCGAGCTGGCCCATCGCGAAGCCGGCGACGGGCGTGCGCTGGTGCTGCTGCACGCCTTCCCGCTGTCCTCGGCCATGTGGCTTGACCAGCGGGAGGCGCTGTCGTGCTGCTGCCGGGTCGTGACCCCGGATCTGCGGGGTTTCGGCGGCTCGGAGCTGGGTGACGACGAACCGTCGCTGGATGCCGTAGCCGACGACGTCGCGGCCCTGCTCGACCGGCTGGAGCTGGACGGCGTTGTCCTCGGCGGCCTGTCGATGGGCGGGTACGTGGTTATGGCGTTTTTGCGCCGGCACGGTGAGCGGGTGGCCGGGATTGTTCTCGCCGATACGAAGGCAGCTATCGACTCCGCCGAGGGGCGCGCGACGCGCGAGCGGATCGCTGCCGCCGTGCTGGCCGATCCGGCGAGCACGGTGCTGGTCGACGAGGTGCTCCCGACCCTGGTCGCAGCGTCCACGCGGGCAGAGCGCCCCCTGATCTACGGGCGGATTCGGGCGCTGGTGCAGTCGGCGCCGCCCGCTGCCGTCGCCTGGGCGCAGCGGGCGATGGCGGCCCGCCCGGACTCATTCGACACCCTGCGCGGCTGCCCGGTGCCGGCCCTGGTCGTAGTCGGTGAACAGGACCGGCGCGCGCCCCCGAGCGACGCACAGGCGATGGCCGACGCGCTGCCCGACGCGACCCTGGTCCAGATCCCGGATGTGGGGCATCTGTCCGCAGTCGAGGACCCGGCGCGCTTCAACCGGGCGGTCGGCGACTTCCTCATCCGGCTCTGACGCCGCCGAGGCGACTCAGGCCACCCCCTGCCGCGGGAGGACCACCTCGCGCGCCGAGGACGTATGTACCGGCGAGGCACTGTTGCATTAAGGCGACGGGCGCCCTCGCCGTGATCCAAAGCAACAAAGCAGGCGCTTCAGGGCCTGTGGAAAACCATGACAAACCCGGCATCCGGGGCCAGCTGAGTGGCTTCTTGGTGGGCAGGTGCAACCAGCCTGGGCGGGGCGATCGCTTAATGCAACAGTGCCCAACCTCCTGATCCGCTGCCTTTACCACCATGCTCGTCAGCTTCTTGTCCATCGCGTGACATCTGGATTACGCCGCGAACGTCACAGCCACCTCCCATGTCCGTGATCCTGTCGCAGCGGAAAACCCAAACAGGGAGGACCACCAGAATTGATCGACCACCTGTGAACTCGGCTGTATTACCGCAGCGTGCAAGAGCCATGACAGGCCAGCCACCGCGTCGACGCTGGCGGCGAATCCGAGCCAAGTAGCAAGCGGCTTCGATGTACGTATAGGGATCCCTATCGAACAGGACGATCAACTTGAGGTAAGGAGTACTGCATGGCAGCAAGTAATGTTCTCTAGTCCAGGATGGGATATTTCGGCCAGAATGGTCCAGGGTTATGAGTCGGCATGCAGCGCCTCACACCGTCGTGTCCATACTTCAATATCCCAGTGACCTGCTCCGGCGACGCCACCGTCTCACCTCTTGTGCGCGCTATCGCCATGTGATGTAGCGTCCTGGGCACCAATCTGGTCACCTGTCTAGCCTCAAGGCGACCCATCCGGTCCTCAGCGGCGCAGGCGTCTAGGTAAGCTCACGCCGCCGATCTTGACGGCCGGTTCCGAGTCCCTGGCGAGAGTGGACCACTGGTCGGATCTGTACAACAAGCGCTCCCGCTGCGCTTCGTGGTCTTTCGGAGTGTCTTACCTAGAGCGCGGCTGGGCTGAAGTCAGGACCTGATAACGGGCTAGCATGCCTGCGGTGATGTGGTCACTAACGTGGCAGTGGAACAGCCAAATCCCGGCATTGCTGGCGACCATGTCGGCCGTGATCATGGTTGCTGGCAGCAGGTTGACGCTATCCATCCGCATGCCAGCGACCGTTACCGTGTTGCCGTGCCAGTGTGGCGTGTGCAGGTTTGCCCCATTACCCATACTCATCAAATACCAGCGCACTCGCTCACCCTGATGCATGGTCATCATGGGCCCATTGCCGTATACGTATCCGTTGATGGAGTGCACCCTGTTGCTTTGCTGGAAGTTGGCGTCGGCAGCGGCGGGGGGCGTGGCAAGCTTGGTCCGCTCGGCTTCCAGATAGGGCGAGCTGTTTTCGTCGATCACCATGAACAGCGCGAAGAACTCGCGATCGACGTCATTCGGGCTGCCGTCGGCGCGCGCCTTGCCTCGCGCGGTGATCTCCATGGGACCGATCAAGCCGGCGGAGGTGTCGGCCGCTTCGTCGGTGTGAGAGTGGTACATCCACATCACCGAACTGCTGTCCATCGGTCCCCGACCGGCACGTTCGGGTACCTGCCAGGTGTAGACGTATTGCTGATGGAATGCCACCGCGTCACCGACCTTGTCCGCCGCGGACCTGCCGTCGTCGTACGGGGTGCCCTCGTCTTTTTTGGTGTAGAACACACCGTGTGGATGGATGCTGGCCGGGAATGAGCAGTTGTTCCGGAACGTCACCTTGATCGTGTCGCCGACCTGGGCTTTGATCACTGGCCCGAGCAGTCCCAGGTATTGCTCGTTGGCTGACCGCGGGAGCCGGTGGGTAAAGGTGGCGTCGGTGTAGCCGTGGTACAGGCATTTCGTGTAGGTCGAGCCGATCCGGTCCGGACCGGATTGCACGTATTTGTTCGCTGTTGCATCGAACGGTTGGCCGGTGATCATGTTGAGCCTCGACGGCGTGTAGTTCCAGGCCACCTCCTCGGCGGCGATGTAGTACCTCCTGGTCTGCGGACCGACTCCGGTGGTCGCCCCGGAGTTGCAACCGGCAGCCAGCAGCGCGACCACGACCGCAACGACCACCCATCCAGCCGCCGATAGCCGGCAATGTCGGCCATTGCGGAGAAGGACTAGCATCTGCAACTCACTTCTCACCGACTCCTGCCGCTATCAAAGTGGATCCCCGCCGCGGTCCGGGCGATTCTTTGGCTGCTAGCACGTCCCCAAGGGGTTTGTCGCCATCTGTTCAGCGTGGATCGCGTTACCGTTAACGCCTGTTAATAAAAAGATATGGTCATGGTGCCCGTTTCAGTCGCAGCAAAGAGTGCTGGTCGCGCTCTCCGTCTGGCGGCGAGCTCGTCGTTGTTGGTTTTGCAAAAATTCTCCGACACGGTGCAGGTGTTGACGACGCGCCGTTTTTCCTTGCAGGCCCCGCAAAGAGGCATGAGCGCGATCTCCGTGCGGTTGGTCGATTTTGACGAGGCAGTGTTGCCCATATTGCTTGCCGCGACCTTCAACGAGGGCGTACACCGACAAAGACTACATAAAGATCTCTTGACTACACACCTCAAAGAGTCTACAAAAACTCCATCAAATGGATGAGTACAGCCTCATCACGTGACATTGGCACCGCTTGAACATCTGGTCGCCCATAGGCGCAACCATCGCAGTAACCGCGTGCTCGATCATAAGAGCGCCGAGGTTCCCACTCACTCCACGGTGATCGGCGCCATACAGCCTTGCCCCGCCCACTGGCGCACCCCCAGGCCACGGCCACCACAGCCTCCGCCCGAGCAGGGAGCGCGGTCATCACCAATCCTCCACAGGCAACACCCCTTCATCCCTCCCCAGCTCGACGGTGCGAGCCAGGCTCACCGCAGAAGGGTCGAAATTCGGATGCCACGCCGGGATCAGCTTTCACGTGCCGTCGAGTGCGCCGTGAGGCGCTGATGGTTCGAGTGGAGGTGAGAGACCTTCGCCGCCTGCCCTGTCGCAGCGGGGAGGTGGAGCTAGGGGCAGCCCGATCCGGGTGGTGACGGTGAGGGTGGCAAGCGGCCCTGACAAAAGCCGGGACGCGCCAGGACACCTATCGAGTGATCCCTAGGAGGCCACAAGCTCGTGCCGCCGCCGTCTATGTCCTGCGCTGGCCGGCGACACCACCTACGTCCGGTGATCTTGGTTCCGTGCCCCGATCCCCGGGCACTCATGGTGAACACCGGTTGTAGCGGACACAAGCTCACAGCCCGTGCGTCGCAACAGTTGCCAGCTCACGTCCGTGGCAGTCCGGACCGTGTCAAAACGGCACTCCGGCATCGTCTCGTAGTTATCGGCCGCACTTCTTACAGACAAGCCCACCCCACCGGCCATCGACAAAAATACGGCCGTCACATTCATAACGGCGGTTATGGTCGCGGATTTCCCAGTGCATCCACCCAGGAGGCTCTCGTCTTTGTCACTGTCGGGCACTGCTTTATATTCGGCCATGGAATCAGCATCCGTTTGTCGCAGGGGTGCCCAATACGCGTGACGGGACAGTGCTCAGCGAGATCATCGGGCAGCACCGCGCTTCCACGCACGCACTAGAGCGTGATATCTGATCCTTAAGGCAGCATCCGTAGCGTACGTACGCGACCAAAGCATGCCCCAAGCCCCTCGTGTGGATCTTCAGCTACCGGTCCGGCCCAGGGACTTAGATCATTGGTCTACTGCGCACCGCTAGGCAACAGTACAAACGTGGTTACACCACCGGCTCGTCCGACACGTCGCGTCGGATGACCCGCCGTGCCCGCTCCTCGTCCTCAAAGCCCTCAGCCTCGAGTTGGTGCTTCTCAGCTACCGCCTGTGCCTCGGCTGCCTGCTGCTCGTGATGTCCCTTGTGCTGCTGCGCCTGGCCCTCTTTCTGCAGGTGATGGCTACCAGTGACGTCGCCGACCGTCTCTTTTATCTTGCCTTTGATCTTGTCGCCAGTACCCATATCCGTTCAGCCTCTCTTTCTCTGCTTCCCCGGATGGAGTACCCCCTTTTGCGAGCAGCTGAACCAACTCCGGCGCCGTAGTGCAGCGCAACTGGCCGGTCCGCCAACACCCGCGCCTCAACATCGGTGCCCAGCATGCGGGTCCAGGTATAGCCGTGCTCGACCACCATCGCCCGCTCGTCTCCCCCGCTCCAGGCAACGACCCGGCGATCCGCGCCATTACCGGACACACCTCGTAGCCTGGGCGTTCCATCTCGATCCCATAAGACGGCTTCGTGCACCGCGCCGGTTACCGGATCAACGATGCCGCAGCGGGAAGTAAGCGGTGCCTACATCCGATGCTCGGCCCACCGGCAACGACCTCAGACGCAACACCTACACAGGATCACACCAGGCAAGGCGGTTAGTCTTGGTAGGTGGACTCTCATGGCCTTAATGCCGCTGACCAGGGGAAAATCCACTCACGTTGGGTGGTTGCCGCACTTGTTCGATGCAGTTACCTGGTCAGTTGCTCACCCACCTGCACAATGCGAGAGTGTCGTTGACGCCAAACGAACTATAACCATGATCGTAGCGAAGTGATCGTTGAGGCCTCGTGTTCTCGTCGCGCGCGGAGTGCCTGTGGGCAGGGTTGGGGTGCGCAGCGGCGATCTGCTCGCCGGTGCCGGCAAGGTGTTGGCCGTGGTGTCCTTGTGCCCGTGTGCAGCGCCAGAGGAGGACGAAGTCTGTTGAGATCTCGTCCGTCCAGTCGAACCCGCACGCCTGGTCACCGTGGACTGGGCTCGGATCTGGGTCACCGACAGCGATGTGCTTGAGCTTGTCCTCGCCCAGGCCATAGCGGGCGAAGACGCGTTGGCACCGCAGTGTCACCTCATGGCAGGCTCGATGCACAGCGGCCCAAGCGGCGACAAAGCCCCACGGGGCCGCCACGCTGGGCGCCTGCGGGCGTCGCATGCCCGTCAGGTCGCCGGTAGGCGCCAACGGGTGATCGTGCATAAGCCGCCCCGACAGCTGCTTATAGCCCATCCTCGAAATAGCCATTCTTATGCGGCCCAGCGTGTGTTTTGTGTGAGATGACAGAAACCCGAGACCGAAGCGAAAGGGCTGCATGAGTCCACGGATAACTCCACAAGTGCGCGAGTCGGGCAGATTTCAGCACCGCGCAATGCGCGGTTTAGGCTGCAAACATGTTGGGCGGCTCGAATCGTACTCGCAGTGGCGTTGCAGTGACAGGGTGTGCAAATTAACAAACTGTTAACCACGCGCTCATCGGATCCTGGGATGACCCGTTGTGGTGAACGCAGAGAAAGTCTTACCGTATGGATGAGAGTCATTGATGCGATCTTCTCTCTCCCGAAAGTATCGCCGGATCTCCCCGTCCGGCGACGCCGTGGCCGCAGTTGGTTAGCCCCTCAGCCGGCTGCGGCCCGGCAATCCGACGAGACGCCGATCCCCCTGGTGAAGGTTGCTCTAACACCTCTCATCGCGATATTGCCTACCAAAGTGGAAGGACGGTCCCGTCGTCGCCGGCGATCTCCAGGACCAGGGTCAGGGCGCGTTCCCCCAGGTGCGGCTGCTCGCCCTGGCCGAGTGCGGCACCCACGCGGTGTTCGCCGCGGCGATGGCTGGCATCGCCACCAGGGAACAGGCGCTGCTGCACCGGCTGCTGGGCAAGCTCGGCGGGGGATGCTGGTGATGGCCGACCGTAACTTCCTGGGCTACGACCGGTGGGCCGCCGCCGCGACCGGCGCGGACCTCCTGTGGCGGGCCAAGTCCGACACCCGCCTGCCCGTGGTCACCGAGCTGCCCGATGGCTCCTACCTGTCCTATCTGGTGGCCCCGGGCACCCGCGGACGCGGCAAGCGGATCCCGGTGCGCGTCATCGAATACACCTTGCAGGCATCGGGCTCCGCGCACCCACACCACCACCTCGCCACGCTTGATCGACGGACCATCGTCTTCGACGGGCAGAAAATCGAGAAACTCACCACCCCCACGCCCGTCCAACGCCGGGCCTTCGAACTACTCGGCACCCCCGTGCCACTCACCCTCCAGTAGCCAGCAACGATGCCCGTTCACCGCCCTCCACGACAGATCGCCCTAGGTCACCCTGCCGACAACACCATCAAGATCAAGCAAGTTCGGTCTACACGGTGACCGTTCGCGGAGAACCTGCCGCGCCATTGGGGATCGAAGCGCACGACCCCGCAGGTGCGTTGGGCGGCGGCGAACTCCGGATCTGGTGATGATCGTGGCGGGACGCTTTGGGGCTACTGGGGCGATAGGTGCTCACTGTCACACCGAGTGGCACTCACCGTCACACCGAGTGTTGCCGTGCCTGTCTACTCGCCGGGGTCGTTGGCCTGCTCCGCGTCCGCCGTGGTGCGCTCATTGTGGCTGTTACTGCTCGGGTCCGCGCTGAGGATCAGTTGCTCGGTGGTGGCGATGACGATTTGGCTGGCGGTCTGCTCGCTGAGCCCGAGCGTGCTGGCAAGCGTGTGCTGGTGCGCGCCGGACAGGGCTAGTTGGACTGCGGCCCAGACCGTGTCCAGCGGAACGTCGAGGGCGGCGAGGCTGTCGGGCAGCCTGGTGGCGCTCCACTTGTGGGGATGGTCACGTGCCACCTCGTGGGCGGGCAGCTGCGCGGCATCGCCGAGGGCGTCGGGTGCGGTGCCCTCGCCGGCGGGTGAGGGCGGGGTCGCGTCCATGGGATTGACTCCTGCATGGTGGGGCGAGGCGTTGGTCGGCCTTGCCCGGCGGTCCCCTCGAAGCTGTCGTGAGCCAGGGGAAGCGGCCGGGGTTGATCGCCGGTGCCGGTGCCGGTGTCGGGGGCGTCGGGGCAGTCGGGCCGACCATAGTGTCGAATGTGTCTGACTACTGTGTGTCAACAGCGGGATATGGATCGGCCCACGAGCTGACGACGGTTTGCATCGCAACGCCATGATCATCTCGGCGGGTAGATGCTGTACCGACATTCCGGGTGGCAGCCTATGTTCAGGTCAATGCGGTCGGGCATGGAGCGCGCGGTGATAGGGTGGAGGTCAACTTGGTGGTTGCGGTGCCTCCGCCAGTGCTGACGTGGGACCGGCTGGTCACGGCATGGACCCCCAACTTGATGGCGCTGCTGGTGGTGGGCGGGCTAGGCCTGGCCTACGGGGTGGGTGTGCGGCGACTGCACCGACAAGGCGGGGTCTGGCCTAGGGGCTGGTCGTGGTGGTTCGTGGCCGGACTGGTGTCTATCCTGCTGGTGACGGTCAGCGTTGTCGGCGTCTATATCGATACGCTGTTTTGGGTACGCGCGGTGCACAACATCGTACTGTTGATGATCACGCCGATGTTCCTGGCGTTGGGGGCACCGCTGACCTTGCTGCGGGAGATCCTTCCCGGATCGGCCAGGCAGCGGGCCAGCCGAATCTTGCACAGCGCGCCAGCCCGCATGCTGACCTTCCCTCTGGTGATGACCGCGGCGCTGATCGCGCCTTTGTACCTGGTGTATCTCACCTCACTTTATGAGGCCAGCCTGCGGTCGGCGGCGGTGAGCGCGGTGGTGAGCGCGGGTCTGGTGATCGCCGGATTCCTCTATTTTTGGACCCGGTTTCGGGTTGATCCCACCCCGCGCACAGATCCCTACCTGCTCAGCATTGCTATCTGCGCCGCAGAAGTGATCTTTGATGGGGCGTTGGGATTGACGTTGTGGCTGGGTCCGCTGGTGGCCCCGCAGTACTACTTGGCGCTGCACCGAGGTTGGGGACCCGACTTGAGACTCGACCAGATCATCGGGGCGGGGGTGCTGTGGATCGGTGGCGATCTCGCCGGACTGCCGTTTCTCGCCGCGATATTTACCCGGATGATGCACGAAGACCAACGTCACGCCGCGGCCATCGACGCAGAACTCGACACTCTCGAGGCCGTCTCCACCGCAGCAACGCCGACCCAGGCGACCACGCCGACTTTCCCACCCGAATCCCGCCCGCAAGCGCGGCTGTGGTGGGAGGACCACCCCGAACTGGCTCAACGATTGCACCGCGCTAAATCCCTCAGTCAGGACCAGTCTCCTGGGCCTAAGGGGTGACGCCAGGTGGCCTTCCCCGACAGGGTTGGTGAACGCCGTGCGGTGCCGAAGCTGCGATGAGGGATGCTTGAACTCGTTGCGCCGGTTTGCTGGCTCCAGGTGCCCCCGCCGCCAGCAGTTCAGGGGATATCCACGCGCTGTTGGGCTCGGTGGCCGCAAATGGTCGCCGCATAGCTGCGGTGCCGGCGGCGGGGCCGCCGTTACCTGTTGCGCTTCGCCAACCTGGAATTGCTGGAGCCCCGCCGCCGACCGCAACCGGCGGTGCGCGCCACGGGTTCCGCCGCAGGTTGGTCACCGCCTGCTGATCGGTGCCGCACGGTGACGTTTCGCATTGCTGCGCTCGCGCGGAGATGGGCGGGTTTCGTCTGGTTTCCCGGTCAGGCGGCAACGAGGGGCAGGGTGGAGCGGCCAGGGCCGAGGATGGGCTCGGGATCGGTGCGCAGCACGTCAGCGATCAGGGTGGCGTAGATGTCCCGGAAGTCGGTGGTGGGTTTGAGATCGCCGTTGTCGAGGTCGGTGAGGCTGGGTTGGGCGCCGACGAACCCGCCCCGGACCGGGGCGCCGGCCACGAAGACCGGTCCGGCGGTGCCGTGGTCGGTGCCTTGGTTGGTGTTGGCGGCCACCCGGCGACCGAACTCGGAGTAGACAACGACTACCACGTTGCGGCCGCGGGCGGTGGCCGCCATCCGGGACAGGAACTCGGTGATCGCCTGATCCACTGCGGTGAGCAGCCGCTGCTGGGTAGAGCGTTGGGCGGTATGGGTGTCAAAGCCTCCCAAGCTGACCGAGTACGCCTGGGTCGGCGCGGCCATCTCCACGCAGCGGGCCACCACCGCTAGCTGGGCGGCCAAGGACCCACCGCCGGTGGGGTTAGGGCTGTGGGTGAGCGCGGGGCCAAGGAGCCTGGCGGTGCGGTGCAGGTTGGTAATGGCTTGCGCGGCGACGGCTTGGGGCGGCGGTTCTCCGGCGCTGGGCTGGCCGAGGGCCTCAAAAGCGCTGGCGAGCGGGCCCGTCGGCAGGGCGAGCCCGTGCAGGGGCAGCGCGGCGCCGGCGGTGGTCGCGCCGGCGAGCATGGGGGGTAGCACCGGTTCCAGCGAGACCGCGCGCAGCGGATCATGGCCGGTGGCGTCGAGCCAGCGGCCCAGCCAGCCGGTGGGCAGGGGGTGAGCCGGTGAGGCGGTCTGCCAGATGTCCATCGAGCGGAAGTGGCTGTGGTCGGGTTGGGGGTAGGACACCCCCCGCACGATCGCGAGGTGACCTTGGTCCCATAGTGCTTTCAGACCGGTCATGGCGGGGTTGAGCCCAAGCCCGTCGGCGAGCGGGTGTACCTCCTCCTCGGTGTAGGCCAGCTCGGGCCGGGCGTCGTGATAGGCGGGGGCACCCACCGGGACGACGGTGTTCAGGCCGTCGTTGCCGCCGTAGAGGGTCACCATGACGACCACCCCGGCGCCCACCGGCAAAGCGTCGGTGCGGGCACGGGAGACCAACGTCGCCCAGCCCACACTCGCGGTCGCAGCAGCAGCGGCGATCGCAGCGGCACCACCGGAGTAGGTGAGGAACCGGCGTCGGGTCAGGGAGCTCACCATGGGTCCTCCGGGCTCATGCGCTGACGGTGTTTTCCGGGCTGGCGAGGGCCAGCGCCACCAGCTGGGCGGGTTGGTCGGTCAGGGTGTGCAGCGCGCCGCGGGTTCGATCGGTGAGCGTGGGCAGGCCCAGCAGCGCGGCGGTGGCGTCGACGCGGTCGGCCGGCGCGGCATCGGTGACTGGGGAGATGTCGCCGAAAGTTGTCAATCTGGTGGCCACTTGCAGCCGGATCAGTGCGGCGGCGGTGGTCAGCCAGTGCGGGCCGGCGGGCCATCCGCCGACGTTGGGCGGCGCGAAGGGGACCTGCGCTAGTCCGGTTAGCGTGGCAGCCAGCACCGCCTGGGGAAGCTTCGACGCCCGCAGCCGCAATGCTCGTAATGCGGCGACTAACCACAGCACCGGCTCTTTCACCAGCACCGAGGCCGGGTCGCGGAACGCCGGCGTGCGCACCGCGGCGGTGAGCAGGGCGGTGATGTCGTGACCCGGCCCATAGGCAGTGACCAACTGGTCGAGGGTGGCCGGGTCCGGCGGGTTGTCAGCCACGTACCGGGTCCAGATCCGCTGCGCCAGGTACCGGGGTGCGGCCGGCTGGCTGAGGACCCGGTCGACGAAGGTGGGCGCGTCGTAGTCAGCCGGTGCGCCGAGCATGGTCTCCGGACCGGCGTCATGGGCGCGGGGTGTGAAGACGGCGGTGTCGGTGCGGTAGTCGACCTGCCAGCCGGTCAGCGCGCGAGCCGCTTGGCGGACGTCGGTCTCGGAGTAGTTGCCTACCCCCAGCGTGAACAGCTCCATGAATTCCCGCGCGAGGTTCTCGTTGGGCCGCCCGAGCCGGTTGCCGCCGCCGTCGAGCCAGACCAGCATCGCCGGATCGACGATCATTGCGTGCGCCAGCGCCCGGAAATCTCCGCGACCCAGGCGGCGCTGGGTGGCGTTCTGGCCAGCCATCAAATCTGCGCGGCGGACCTTGGCGACGCTGGTGGCGAAATGACCGTGCCAAAACCACGTCATCCGCTCCGGGAAAGGCGCGTCCACCGCGACCATCCGATCCAGCCACCACACCTGCAACTGGCGAGTCTGAGCAGCCTGTTCTCGGCGTTGGGCCTGGCGTGCCTCGACATTGGCCGTCTTGGTCAGCCGCGGGGTTGGCGCGCCGAAATCTGGCACCGGCGTCGCTGCCACGCCAGCGTCCGCGCTGGTCGCAGGTTGGGTCAGCGCGTCCACCGTGACGTCGAAACCATGGGAGGTGGCCGCGTCGAGCTCCCCGAGGCGCGGCCCGAGCCCGACTCGCTGCAGCAGCCTGCGCACCGCATCCCGATTGGTGATCACCTCCGTCGCGGTTCCCACATCCGTCGACGCTAGGCCCATCTCGAAGCGGGCTGCCAGCCAAGGGCTGCCATCCTCAGGTGTCTTTCAGCAGCGCCGTGTGGATGCGGCGGGGAGGATGTGATCCGTGACCGGGGCCAGGGTGTTGGTGGTCGAGGACGCGGAGGCCATCCGGGTCGCGGTGCAGACAGCACTGGCCGGTGCCGGGTACGCGGTACTGGACAAGCCGGACGGACAAACGCTGGAGCGAGACCTGAGGGTGTTTCGTCCCGACGTGGTGGTGCTTGACGTGATGTTGCCAGGGCGAGACGGGTTCGCGCTGCTGGAGGTGGTACGCCGGTCCTCGACAGCCGGAGTGGTGATGCTGACCGCGCGCGACGGGGTGGCGGATCGGTTGCGGGGGTTGACCGAGGGCGCGGATGACTATGTGGTCAAGCCGTTCGTGTTGGCCGAGTTGATCGCCCGGGTCGGTGCGTTGCTGCGCCGGCTGGGCCGCGCCCCGTCGACGGTGCAGGTCGGTGATGCGGTCATCGACGCCGAGGCCGGGGTGGTGCTGCGCGGTGGCCAACCCATCGAGCTGACGGCGACCGAGTTCAAGTTGCTGTGCTACCTGGCAGCACAGCGTGGGCGGGTGGCCAGCAAGACGCAGATCTTGACGTCGGTGTGGGGGTATGACGACTACGACCCCAACCTGGTGGAGGTGTATGTCAGCACGCTGCGCCGCAAGCTGGAGGCGCGCGGGCCGCGGCTTCTGCACACCGTGCGCGGGCTGGGATACGTGCTGCGCGAAGGCGACCTGGGTCCATGCCCGCAACCGGAATCGTGACCGGCGTGCTGCGCACCGTGTCGCTGCGGCGCCGGGTGACGTGGACTGCGCTGGCCGTGGTGGGCGTCGTGCTGATCGGTGTGGTGCTGGTGGTCCACGCGCTGTTCGGGGTGGTGGTCAACCGCGGGGTGAACGCAGTGCTGGCAGACCGGGTGCAGCTAGCCCAGCAGCTGGCGCGGCAGAACGTCGGACCGGCGGTGTTGATCGAGCGGGTGGACGCCCGTTCGGTGCGGGCTCGCCTGGTGCTGCCCGATGGCCAGACCTACGGCAGCTTGAGCCCAGCGCGCCTGGCTGACCCCAGGGTGAAGCGGCGGCAGGTGCGGCTGCACGGTGCAGCGCGCCTCAACGGCGCGGTATTGACCCTCGCCGCCGAGTCGACCTTGCTGTCGGGCGCGCAATCCCGGCTGCTATGGGTGTTAGTGGCCACCGGAGTGGGCGCTTTGCTGGTCACCGCGGCGGCGCTGTTGGTCGGGGTGCGGCGCGCACTGGCGCCGCTGGATGCCATGACCGCGCTGGCTGGTCGGATCGCTCAGGGCAGCCGCGGCGGCCGGCTGTCGCCAGCCCGCGCCGACACTGAATTGGGGCGCACGGCGGCGGCATTCGACGCGATGCTCGAGGCGTTGGAAGGCGCCGAGGCACATGCGCTGGCCTCTGAGGAACGCACCCGCCGTTTCGTGACCGATGCCGCCCACGAACTGCGCACCCCGATCGCCGGTATCGCTGCGGCGGCCGAGGCGGTGCTGCATCAGGCCGAGGGTGCCGATGTCGAGCAACGCCAGCGGCTGGAACTGCTGCTGGTGCGTGAATCCCACCGGGCCGCCCGGCTCGTCGACGATCTGGTCAACCTCGCGCGCCTGGACGCCGGCGTCGAACTGCGGCGGAGCCCGGTCGAGCTGCGCAGGTTGGTCACCACCCAGGCCGACCGCGTCCGGGTATTGCACCCTGCACTGACCATCGCAGTGCGGGGCGAGGCGCAGGTGGTGGACGCCGATGCCCCCCGGGTCACCGAGATCCTGGCCAACCTGCTCGACAACGCCTGCCAAGCCACCCCCGCCGGCGGCCGCGTGGAGGTGCGGGTAGGGCGCAATGACGAGGTCACCGAGTTCGCCGAGGTCACTGTCGCCGACACCGGCCCAGGCGTACCGCCACCGGACCGCGAGCGGATCTTCGACCGGCTGGTCCGCCTCGATCCCGCACGCGACCACCAGGCCGGCGGCTCCGGCCTGGGCCTGGCCATCGCCCGTGGTCTCGCCCGGGCCCACGGCGGCGACCTGCACTGCCAGCCACCCCCCGGAGCCACCGGAGCGGTATTCCAGCTTCTCCTGCCGATCTCCGACAATGACACCCACTCCATCCCGCCGCCGCCCTCGCAGCCGTAGCCGCCAGATCGTGCGGGCGACGGCAGAATACTGATGTCAGGTGCTTGGGGTGGCAGTGATGATGACTGACGGTGAAGATCGAGACGAGCTCGTATCCGGGTATGACGACAACGGTGAAGCCCCAGACGCCAGCCCTGGCGACAGTTGACCGTAGCTCTGGTCATCGCCCGTTGCGGTCAATATCTTCAAATAGCAACCCCGTCTCGGCCTGCCGAGCCGGGCGCTCAATCTATTTCACTAGCCTCGACGATACGGTCCGAACCTTCGCGTCGCCAACGACTCCGCCCGAGATCCGGAAGATGCAAGCCTAGATTCGCTCCGCGGTCCTCGTGATTGACGAGGTCGGATACCTGCCACTCGACCGATCCGCCGCTAACCTCATTGTCATCTCGACAACATATGAAAACGGCCCTATCATCCTGACCTCAAACAAGCCCTTCAGCGAATGGGGCAACGTCTTCTGCGATGACATCCTAGCCACCGCAATACACGACCGCCTACTCCACCACTGCGAGGTATTTTCAATCAACGGACCAAGCTACAGACTAAAACACCGACTCACCGCGATTGAAGGACAAGACACGAACATGGGCATGATCGGCCAGATACGACCGCTGCCCATGAGGTCATACCTGCCTGGGCGCATGAGGTCGTATGCGGACAACA
>DASUVX010000161.1:0-2625 GCA_036378735.1 Pseudonocardiaceae bacterium
CGCATCGCGTGCCAGCCCCTCTGGCCGTTGGTCGCCCTTCAAGTACCGCCAACCCACCTCTGAGCTGCCGCCAACAGCTGCCAACCTGTGATCTGCTCGGCGTGCACAGCACCGTCGGCGTCGGCTGTTCCCGCCGTACGATCGGGTGGTGAGCTCTCAGACACGACTGACCCACGTAGACGACCGCGGCGCGGCGCGGATGGTCGACGTCTCCGACAAGCAGGTCTCCGCACGGGAAGCGGTAGCCTCCGGTGTCTTCCGCACGACCGAAGAGGTCGTACGGCTATTGCGCGCCGAACAGCTGCCAAAAGGCGACGCGCTGGCCACCGCCCGCATCGCCGGTGTCATGGCGGCGAAGCGAACACCCGACCTGATCCCGCTGTGCCATCCCCTCTCGTTGACCGGGGTTAGCGTGGACCTGCACCCCACCGGTAGCGAGGTTCACATCACGGCTACCGTCCGGACCACCGACCGCACCGGCGTGGAGATGGAAGCCCTCACCGCAGTCGCGGTCGCTGGCCTGGCCTTGCATGACATGGTCAAGGCGGTCGATCCAGCTGCGGTACTCGACGCGGTGCGGGTGGAACGCAAGGCGGGCGGCAAAACGGGATTGTGGACCCGCCCGGCAACCGAACCAGCCCCCTAATCGCCTCCGATGGCCACCAGGCACTCCCGAAGCTGCGCAAATTCACCCATCCGCCGCAAGGACGGCTCTAGCCAGGAGGACCGATGACAACGTCGACCCGCCGTGCTGTGGTCGTGGTCGCATCCAACCGGGCCGCGGCCGGCGTCTACGAAGACCGCACCGGTCCTGTGATCGTCAAATGGCTGTGCGAACGTGGCTACCAGACGCCCGACCCCGTCGTGGTACCCGACGGCTCACCGGTACGCGACGCGGTGGCCGGAGCGGTCGCGGACGCCGTCGACGTCGTGCTGACCACCGGCGGCACTGGGATCAGCCCCACCGACCGCACCCCGGAGGCCACCGAACCGCTGCTGGACCGGCGGCTGCCCGGATTGGCCGACGCGATCCGCTCAGCTGGACTACCGAAGGTGCCCACCGCGGTGCTCTCCCGCGGGCTGGCCGGCGTGGCGGGCCAGACGCTGGTGGTCAACCTCCCGGGCTCCACCGGCGGAGTCCGGGACGGCCTGGCGGTCCTCGACCGGGTACTTGACCACGCCGTCGAGCAGTTGCACGGCGCAGACCACGTCGGCAGCGGAACCGGGCAGCCGACGTTAACTAACCACGGGCACACCCATACCCATGCCCCTGCCCCCGTGCCAAGCCGCGAGCCCGCAGACGTAGTACTTCGCGCAGTCGTCACCGAACATCCTCTCGACGTCGAGGAGCACGCCCGCCTGGTGGCTCAATCAGCCGCTGGTGCAGTGGTGAGCTTCTCCGGAGTGGTCCGCGACCACGACGGCGGCCGCGGGGTGTTGGCGCTGGAGTACACCAGCCATCCCAGCGCCAGCGACGTGATCACCCGAGTCGCGCGCCAGATCGCCACCGCGCACCCGGACGTGCTCGCCCTGGCCGTCAGCCACCGGATTGGATCACTGACGATCGGCGACTCCGCGCTGGCCTGCGCCGTGGCCGCAGCCCACCGGACAGCGGCTTTCGCGGCGTGTGCCGCGCTCGTCGACGAGGTGAAGCTCCAGCTACCGATCTGGAAGCGGCAGGAGTTCACCGATGGCACCGAGCAATGGGTCAACTCGCCCTGAACGCGACCCGGTGCGCACCGTGACGGTCCCAGGTGCCGGCATCAGGCCCCCGGCTGCGCGCTCAGCCGCCCGCGAACGGCGGCAGTACATCCAGCTCTGCGGCAGGTGGTAACGGTGTCGCGCGGTCACGCACCGCGACGGAATCGAGAAGGAAGCTACAGCCGGCGAGTACCTTGCCCAAGCCTTCGCCATGCCGGGCTGCGATCGCGTCCAACGCGTCGCCGACCGTGGCGCCATCGGCAACGTCGACGCTTTCGCTGGGCAAGCCTGCAGCGGCACGTGCTGCGGCGAAGTACCGCACGGTCACCACGGTAGGGCCTCCGATCGCACTCCTCGGACGGGTCAGCTAGACGAAGTCTGGATCACCGACCCCGACACCATCGGGTTGGGTCACACTTGCGGAACCATCCGCACGAACACCTGAGCCGATTCTGCTACTGCTACCTGTCAACGCATTCCTCGCCCCCATTGATTCCGCTAGCTGCGAAGCGACAATAGGCCACGAGCGCCAGCAGCAATATGGTTATTTCCGGGGCCAGGGGTCGCAAATTCGGGATAATTAAGCGAAAATCTCCGCAAATGCCGAAGTGGCGCCACTCGGTGGTGCAATACGCCGGGTTGGTGGCTGTTTGAGAGGACGCGACCGGGGGTTGGCCGGGCTTGAAGAGCCACCAACGGCAGGGAGAGGCGTCAGGAACCTGGTGGCGGCCGACACGCCGGGACGGGTTTGTCTTCCTCAGGTGCGGAGGTATTCTTCTTCATGTGCCGCACTATCGGATGGCCGAGGTTGCTGAGCTGTTTGGCGTAAGCGATGACACCGTTCGGCGGTGGGCGGATTCCGGGCAGTTGACCGCGATCCGCGACGCCGGTGGCCGCAAGGCGGTGGACGGGGTGGAACTGGCG
>DASUVX010000162.1:0-20604 GCA_036378735.1 Pseudonocardiaceae bacterium
GATCTCCACGGGCCCAATGAAGGCCCCACCACCCTCGATCGGTGGGTGATCGACCTCGCCGATGGCAAGGTCCGGGAAACCCGGCTGGACGACCACCCGCAGGAGTTCCCCCGCGCCGACGACCGGCTGGTCGGGCATCAGTACCGCTATGGCTACGCGATGCAGACATCCCGCGGCGGAGGCGACGCCGGCGACTCGGTACTCAAGCACGACCTACGCAACGGCCTCACCACCGCTCGGCGACTCGGCACGCACCACCGGGTCGGCGAGTTCGTCTTCGTCCCCGCCACGGCGCAGGCCGCCGAGGATGAAGGAGTGCTGATGGGGTTTGTCTATAACGCCGCCACCGACCGTAGCGACCTGGTCATCCTCGACGCCGCTACCCTGGAGACGGTCGCCGCGATCCACCTACCACACCGCGTCCCCTTCGGGTTCCACGGCAATTGGATCCCCGCCGACCACTAGCCCTGGGCCGTAAGCTTTACCGGTCCGCAGCGGCGGAGGCGAGCTTGACGGTCAGCGGCAACGTGAACGTCTGACCGTTGCACCTGCTGTCGCTGGTGGGGGCCATCGTCACGGAGACCATGTAGGCCCGAACGCCACCCTCTTTGATGTAGCCCACCGGGCCGTCGACCGCGGCGCTGGTGAGGGTGCCGGCGGCACAGCCACTGCTGGTGGCGCTGGACTTGCCGGCACTGATCGAGTCCACCCGGACGCCGTAATTGTTCGGGTTGTTGATGTAGATCGGGAACGTTGCGGTCGATCCGGGAGCCAGCGGGCGGACCTGATCGTCCGGAGTGATGGTGAAGTTGACTGAACTCGTCGAACCGGCCGCAGTACCGGTGCCGATGGTCCCGATGAGGAAGCCCACACCAGTGAGCCCCAGAGCGATGAGCAAGGCCAGCCCGTCGAAGACGTTCAAACTGCGGACGGTGCTGCGGAACTCTTCATCTACTGTGCTGCTCTGCATTGCGCACTCCCTTCAGGGACATGCCTCACCGCGCCACGGGATGCTGATCTACCGCAGTACCCAATCGATAGGTCCACGGATAGTACCCGAGCCGCTGCGCTGCGTTGTCATCGGGGCCAAGCCTGCTCCCGAGTCGAAGCGCGGCGCGCCATCGGCAGGTGCACACGAGCACGACACGGCGTGCACCAGGGCGCGACACGCGGGGGTCCCCAGGAGTTAGAGCGCTTTGAGTTCTTCGATGACGGATTCGACGGAGGATTTGGCGTCGCCGAAGAGCATGGTGGTGTTGGGGGAGTAGTAGAGATCGTTCTCGATACCGGCGAAGCCGGGGTTCATCGAGCGTTTGAGCACGATGACCGACTTGCTCTGGTCCACGTTGAGGATCGGCATGCCGTGAATCGGCGAGTTCGGGTCGCTGCGCGCGGCCGGGTTGGTGACGTCGTTAGCGCCGATCACCAGTGCGACGTCGGCACGGTCGAACTCGTCGTTGATCTCGTCCATCTCCTTGAGTTGCTCGTAGGGCACGTCCGCCTCGGCGAGCAGCACGTTCATGTGCCCAGGCATCCGCCCGGCCACCGGGTGGATGGCGTACTTGACCTCCACCCCTTTTTCCTCGAGCAGTTTGGCCATGTCCCGCACGGCGTGCTGGGCCTGCGCCACGGCCATGCCGTAACCGGGTACCACGATCACCTCATTGCCGTAGGCCATCTGGACCGCCGCGTCGGATGCGTTGGTCTCGCGGACGGTCTTGTCGCCGAGTTCGCGACCGCCGGCTGCCGCCTCGCCCCCACCGAACCCACCGGCGACGATCGCCGGGATGGACCGGTTCATCGCCTTGGCCATCAGGTTGGTCAGGATCGACCCCGACGCCCCGACGATCATTCCCGCGACGATCATGGCGGTGTTGTTCAGCGCCAGCCCGGCCGCCGCCGCCGACAGCCCGGTCATGGCGTTGAGTAGCGAGATCACCACGGGCATGTCGGCGCCGCCGATCGGCAGCACGACCAGCAGCCCCAGCGCCGCGGCGAACACCAGCGTCCCGATGATCAGCGACTCGGCGCTGCCGCCGATGCCGATGGCGACTGCGCACGCCACAGCGGCCAGCAGCGCGAGCACGTTGACCACCTTCTGGAGCTGACCCAGAGTGATCGGGCGGCCAGGGACGAGTCCTTGCAGCTTGCCGAAAGCGACCAAAGAACCCCAGAAGGACACCGAACCGACGATCGCGCCGAACAGCGACGACACCACCACGTAGGTCGGCTCGCCGCCAAATCCGTTGGTGCTGTTGAACTCCACCCAGGCGATCAGCGCCACCGCGCCGCCGCCGACGCCGTTGAACAGCGCCACCATCTGCGGCATCGCGGTCATCTTCACCTGCTTGGCGGCCGGCACCCCGACCAGCGTGCCGAGCACCACGCCTACCGCGATCAGCACCCAGTTGCTCACGCCGGGGATCAGCAACGTGGCCAGCACGGCGACGCCCATGCCGACCGACGCGATGATGTTGCCGCGCACGGCGGTGCGCGGGCCGGTAAGGCCCATCAGACCGTAGATGAACAGCGCAAAGGCAATGATGTACAGCCCCAGGATCACGGTGATCATCACTGCTCGGTGCCTTTCTCGCCCTGGCCGGCTTTGGCGGGCTGCTTGCCCTTGAACATGCCCAGCATCCGGTCGGTGACCAGGAAGCCGCCGACCACGTTGATGGTGCCGAACGCGATAGCCACCACCAGCAGCAACTTGTCGAAGACCGAGAGATCGTGGCCCAGACCGAGCAGCACGATTCCGCCGAGCAGCACGATGCCATGGATGGCGTTGGTGCCCGACATCAGCGGGGTATGCAGCGTGTTGGGCACCTTGGAGATCACCGCAAAGCCGACGAAGCCGGCCAGCACGAGGATCGCCAGATTGGCGAGCAGCATCAGCGGTTGTCCCCTTTCGACTCGCGCGTGATGCAGGAGCGCACGAGCACCTCGTCTTCGGATTCCTCGACGAGCCCGCCCTGATCGTCGAGCATCAATTCCAGCAGTGACTGCACGTTGCGGGCATACAGTTCGCTGGCGTGCTCGGGCATCGTCGCGGGCAGGTTCAGCGGTGCGGCGATCGTCACATCATGGCGGACGACGACCTCGCCGGGCTCTGTCAGCTCGCAGTTGCCGCCGGTCTCGCCGGCCAGATCGACGATCACGCTACCGGGCCGCATGCCCTTCACCGCCTCGGCGGTGACCAGGATGGGCGCCTTGCGACCGGGTACCAGCGCAGTGGTGATCACGATGTCGAAACCGGTGATCGCCTCGGTCAGCCGCTGCTTCTGCTCGGCTTGCTCGTCCTCGGTCAGCTCCCGGGCGTAACCACCCTCGCCGGCCGCCTCGATGCCCAGGTCAAGCCATTTCGCGCCTAGCGAGCGCACCTGGTCGGCGACGTCTGGCCGGACGTCGTAACCGGTGGTGCGGGCACCCAGCCGCCGGGCAGTGGCCAGCGCCTGCAACCCCGCCACACCAACACCCAGGACCAGTGCGGTCGCCGGCTTCACCGTGCCGGCCGCGGTGGTGAGCATCGGGAAGAACCGGGTCGATAGCTCAGCGGCCCTCAACACCGCCTTGTACCCGGCCACGTTGGCCTGCGAGGACAGCGCGTCCATCGACTGCGCGCGGGAGATTCGGGGAATGGACTCCATGGCGAACGCGGTCACCCCGGCGTCGCGGAGTTTGCCGGCGATCTCCGGGTCGGAGCGCGGGGCCAGGAACCCGATCAGCACCGATCCGTCCCGCAGCCGGCCGATCTCCTCGTCGGTTGGTGGCGCCACTTTGACGACGACGTCGGCGCCCCACGGGTCGTCGATGGTCGCGCCGGCCTCGGTGAACAGCTCATCGGGCATCAGCGCGCCCACGCCGGCACCGGACTCGACGACGACCTGCACTCCCCGGTCGATCAGCTTCTCGACTGCCTTGGGCACTAGCGCTACCCGGCGCTCGCCGTCCTTGGATTCCCGGGGAACGCCGACCCGGGCGCCTGACTGGTCTTGCGATGAGGTCACCCGCAGAGCATCGAACATGATCGGCGGGACGTCCAGTCGGGGTGGGCAAACGTTGCCCAAACACCCAGCAGTACCCCCCCGCCGCCCTCGGCAGCGAGGCTGTGCACGGAGCTGATCCGGAGCAGGATCGGCGTTATGGCTACGCACCGCGGACCCGTTGCGATGGGTGAGTTGACGCTGATCCGGCACGGCGAGACGGAGTGGAGCGCGAGCGGCCAGCATACCGGCGCGACCGACATCCCCTTGACAGCTGCCGGTGAGCGTCAGGTGAAGCGCCTGCGGCCGCTGCTCGACGGCCGCCGGTTCGGGCTGGTGTTGACCAGCCCGATGATGCGCGCGCGGCGAACCGCCGAGCTGCTGGGATTGCCCGAGCCCGAGGTAGAGGCGGATCTCGCCGAGTGGGATTACGGCGGTTACGAAGGCCGCACGACGGCCGAGATCAGCGCCGAACTGGGGCGGCCGTGGCGGATCTGGACCGACCCGGTGCCGGCTGGGACAACCCCGGGCGAGACGATCGAGCAGGTCGCGCAGCGTGCGGACCGGGTCCTGGCCAGGGTGCGGCCGGTGTTGTCGCAAGGGCAGGATGTGGCGCTCGTCGGGCACGGGCATGACCTGCGGGTGCTGGCCGCTCGATGGCTCGGGTTGGAACCGCAAGCGGGGGTGCTGCTTGGCCTGTCGGCGGGCTCGCTGTCCGGTCTCGGCTACGAGCACGAGCGCCCGGTGATCGCCTACTGGAGCCTGTCGGCGGCCCGGCTGGGTACATCGTCGCAGTGAGCGGGGCTGGCGCAGTCCATCAGGGCAGCCGCGGCGGAGCGGGCCCGGACCGCCGCGAGCTCGTCGCCTTCGACGTAAGCGGTCACAACCGCGCCTTCGACCAGCAACATCAGCCGGTCGGCAAGGGTGTCGGGGTCGGTGACGGCGGCGGCACGCGCAGCCCGCTGGAGCAATGCGCGAAGCGACTGTTTATGTTCCCGCGCGATCGCTCGCGCGGCCGGATTCGTGTGCAGTTCACCGGCGACGTTGATGAACGCGCAGCCGCTGAACTCCGGCTCGGCGAACCAGTCGCCGAGCGCGTCGAAGACGGCCAGCACCTGGTCTCGGCCCTGGAGCTGCGCCATCCGGGCCTGCAGCCGGTCCAGGAACCGCTGGTTGAGCCGCCGTAGGTACGCCTCGACAAGCCGGTCCTTGGACCTGTAGTGGGCGTAGAGCGTCTTCAGGCCGACTCCGGCTTCGGCGACGACCATATCGATCCCCACCGCCTGCACACCGCGGGAGTAGAACAGCCGCTCGGCGGCGTCCAGGACACGCTGCGCCGCGCTCGAATCGGGAGTCTCCGGTGACAGGGGGGTCATCAATGCAGAGCATAGTTCCCGCCAGACCTTGACGGGAAACGCCCGTTCTCTAGACTCCGAGAGGGATAACGACCGTTTTCCTGCCCGGTGAGGGATGACGTGCGATGCGACCAGCGGCTTCCGGCTCGGAATCTACGTCTGCGCAGCCGGCGGTGATCGGATGACTGCGGCGGGCGCCCGCATCATCTCGGTCAATGTGGGCGCGCCGCGGCTGGTGCGCTGGCGCAATCGGGACGTGCTGACGTCGATATTCAAGGAGCCCGTAGCGGGGCGGATCGCGGTCCACGGGATCAATCTCGCCGGCGACGACCAGGCCGACCGCAGCGTGCACGGCGGGCCGGACAAGGCGGTGTACGCCTACGCGCAGGAGGACCTCCACTGGTGGTCCGATGGGCTCGGTGTGCCGCTGCCGCCGGGAGCGTTCGGGGAGAACATCACCGTGGCTGGGGTGGCGGTGACCGAGGCGGTGATCGGCGAGCGCTGGCGGGTCAACGACGTGCTGTTGGAGGTCTGCGCGCCTCGTACACCGTGCTACAAGCTGGGCATCCGGATGGGTGAGGATGGCTTCCCGCGGCTGTTCGCCGCCGCTGGCCGGCCGGGCGCCTACCTGCGCATCCTCGCAGCGGGCAGCATCGCTGCGGGAGATGCTCTGATCGTCGAGCACCGGCCCAGCCACGGCGTCACCGTCCAGGCGGTCGCTGACGCCTACCACCGCGACCACTCGCGGGCCGCGGAGCTACTGGCTGCCCCCGAACTGCCCGGGAACTGGCAAGCCTGGGCACGCGCGCTGCTCGCCCGCCGGCACCCGTCTCGCAGCGGCACCAGCGCGCACCCGGCGTGACGCAGCCCTAGCCGGTCTAGTCCGCAGGAAAGTTGGGGCGTGAGTCGGGGACCAGCAGCGACAGGTCCCAGCACAGGCGGGTGATCGCGGCTGCGCCCTGCGGCCAGGTGGTGCCCTTCGGGTAGGTCGTGAAGACCACGACGATGCTGCGCTCGCCCGGGCCGATCGTCCCGGTGGTATGCAGCAGGGGGCTGGCCAGGTCGGCTGGTGGGTCCGGTTCCTCTTTCATGGCGGCAACGGGACCGGCGAACTCAGCCACGCCGGCGCGGTCTTCAAAGCAGCGCTGCTCGTCCGGCACGGTCATTCCCCAGCCCGACCAGCCTTGCTTGGCGCCCCACGGCTGGGCGAAGGCCCGCGGGATGCCGAAGGACTGGTCCCGACCGTCCTCGGCGCACCGGGTGGAAGCGTGCAGGTTACCGATGATGAAGTCCCGAAACCTGGTGGGCACCGCATCCAGGATGTAGTTGTAGATCTTCACCACGTCGGCGGGGGAGGTGACCGTGTAACCCCAGAAACCGCGCTGGTCGGCGGCTGGGGGAGAGGTGTCCGGCAGTCCGATGAGCCCGGTCATCCGGCCGATGATGTCGGTGAAGCCGCCGCGCTCCCACAACGCGCTGGCCGCGTAGTCCCAGCTGCCCCGCAGCATGGTGCGCAGCGCGAGGATGTTCATGCGCTGCTCGTCGGTAGTGGCTTTGTCCAGGTCCAGTTCGGGGTCGTGCTGGGTGAGGTAGTCCAGCGCGATGAGCAGCTTGACCACGGAGGCGGTCCGGAACCGCGCGTGCGGTTGCCGCACTGCAGTGAACTTGCGGTGCTCGCGGTCATAGACGGCGAAGCTGGCGATGACACCCGCCGGCACCGGCACCAGGGCACCGAGCTCCTCGGCGGGTACCGGATCAGCCGCAGCCGGGGGCGATCCGGCGCCGGCGGTGATCAGGCCCACGAGCACGCTGGCGACTGCGGCGCGCAGCAGCTTCACGACGTGGCACGATAAACCTCACCTTGATCTGGTCGCAGCAAGCGCGCCGCACCAGGCCTGCGCGCTATTGCCGGAGTGGATTGTGGAGTGGGGTTCGGGTCGGGTCCACGGCTTTGGGTGGAATGAACTCTGGATATCCGCGTGCGTCGAGCCGGATGTGCCAGCCTTGGCGGTGCACGATGACATGGTGGCGTTCACACAGCAGGCACAGATTGTCTAATTTCGTCTGTCCTCCATCCAGCCACGATATGCGGTGGTGGGCGTGGCAGTAACGGGGCGGGCGGTCGCAACCCGGAAATGCACAGCCTTGGTCACGTTGGGCCAGCGCGTCGCGCAGCGCCGCGGTGGCCAGCCGTTGTTCGCGCCCGACATCCAGCGGCATCGGCGCGGCATGACAATCTCAGTGCTTCAGCGCAGCCGCGGCGAGCCCATACCTATCCCGATTGATGGAGATCGCCTGAGCTGGGAAAACTCACGCCTGTTCGGTTCCACCGAGGGCGGCCAGGAAGGACCGCGCCCAGCGCTGCACGTCGTGGGTCATCACCTGCCGGCGTAGCACCCGCATCCGCCGGCGCCGCTCGTCGGGATCCACCGTGATCGCGCGTTCGATGGCGTTCTTGATGCCGTCGAGGTCATGCGGGTTGACCAAGAAAGCGCTGGTCAATTCGGTGGCCGCGCCGGTGAACTCGGACAGCACCAGCGCGCCGTTCAAGTCGGGCCGGCAGGCGACGTACTCCTTGGCCACCAGGTTCATGCCGTCGCGGACCGGCGTGACGAGCATGACGTCTGCGGCGACGTAGAAGGCGATCAGTTCCTCGCGCGGGATGGACTGGTGCAAGTAGTGCACCGCGGGGTGGCCCACCCGGCCGAATTCACCGTTGATCCGGCCGACGGCCTGCTCGATGTCGTTGCGCATGCGCTGGTAGTGCTCCACCCGCTCGCGCGACGGGGTGGCCAGCTGCACCATGACGACGTTGTCCGCGGTGATCCGGCCGGCCGCGTAAAGCTCGCCTAATGCGCGCAACCGCACGTCGATACCCTTGGTGTAGTCGAGCCGGTCCACCCCGAGCACGATGGTCGTCGGGTTGCCCAGCTCTTCGCGGATCTGCGCGGCGCGCTGTCGGATCGCCTTGCTGCGGGCCATCTTGTCCAGCGCGGTGGAATCTATGGAGATCGGGAAAGCGCCGACCCGCACCGTTCGGCCGTCGATGTGGACCTCGCCCGGTTTGGTGCGCACGCCGACTGTGCTCTTGGTAGCCGAGGCCCCGGCCAACCGGCGCGCCAGGAACAGGAAGTTCTGCGCACCCCCGGGCAGGTGGAACCCGACCAGGTCCGCGCCGAGCAAGCCGCGGATCAGCTCGGTGCGCCAGGGCAGTTGCAAGAACAGCTCTACCGGTGGGAACGGGGTGTGCAGGAAAAAACCGATCCGCAGGTCGGGCCGCAGTTCCCGGAGCATGCGAGGTACCAGCTGGAGCTGGTAGTCCTGCACCCACACGGTGGCTTTCTCGCCGGCGACCTTGGCGGTGGCCGCGGCGAAGCGCTCGTTGACCGCCAGGTAGGTGTTCCACCAGTGCCGGTGAAACACCGGGGGAGCCACCACATCGTGATAGAGCGGCCACAGCGTCGCGTTGGAGAAGCCCTCGTAGTAGTCGGTGACCTCCGTTGCCGACAGGGGCACCGGATGCAAGGTCAGGTCGTCGTCCTCGATGGGATCCGCCTCGACGTCAGGGACCCCCGGCCAGCCGACCCAAGCGCCGCGGTGCGCGCGCAAGAACGGCTCCAGCGCGGTGACCAGCCCGCCCGGGCTGCTTTTCCACCGCTGGGTCCCGTCGGGCAGGCGTTCCAGGTCCACCGGTAGGCGGTTGGCCACCACTACGAAATCCGCCGTCAGGCTGCGCGCCGCATCGGTCACGGGCTGGTCTCCCTCCTCCGCACCGTTACCCACAGACAGTAGCGGCGCGGCGGGCGCCTGCCTATTTTATGATCTTTTCCGCAGTGCGCCTACCATGACGTTCACACCCGCCGGCGTAGCTCAACTGGCAGAGCAACCGCCTTGTAAGCGGTAGGTTCGGGGTTCGAGTCCCCGCGTCGGCTCTGATTCTACCAGGCAAAACACTGCTTGCGATCTTGAACGGGTCCCGTAGCGTGACACGAGTTCCGTTAGTGACGCACAGGCTTCGCCCTCGGCGGCCCTGAGAGAACCGAGATGCTGTCGCGACGGATGGCTATGGTGTAAGCGTGACAGCCGCCGCCGGGGAATCACCGGCCAACGCAGGACGTCCTCCGTTCGCGGACGCCTCGCCCGCGGAGCTGCGCGCTGCGTTGATCCCTGAGGATGCCGCTGAGTTCGACCGCCAATGGCGCGAGGTGATGACCAGGGCGACCGAAAACCTCGACCTCGCCGAGGTACTAGCAACCCTGGAGTCGTGGCGCCGGATCGCGTGGCTGACGTCTGCGAACGGTCCTGCGGGCTACCGTAGGATTCTGGCCAAGGTTGAACACCTGCAGCGCACCGGTGAGCTCCCCGCCGGGACCGTGCCGTGGCGTCAGCTCAAAGCGGAGCTCGGGCTTCCGGAGTGACCTACGAGCTCGACGTCGATCCGGACGCTCGGAGCCAAATCATGGCTCTACCCACTCAAGCGTTGACCTCCTTGGCTGATGCGATGGCGATGCTGGAGCTGACTCCGTGGAACGGTGCCCCGCTTCACAAGGACAACCCAGGCGGAGCCGTGCGGACACTCCCGTTTGGCCTTTCCGGCATGATCACATACCTGATCTTGGATGACTTGCAACGTGTGGATGTATTGAACGTTGTATGGATGGATTGACCGTTTGCGATCCGCGACGGCGCTCGCGGTTGACGCTACTTGCGATTTGTTCGCCCATGTGTAGATATAAGAAGCGACACGGGACTGCTGACGGCAGCGCCGGCCACGCGGAGTCCGGCATGGCGGCCACCATCCTGCAACGTGCAGATGCGAACGTCTGCCGGACGAGCTGGCGTGACACCACTTGTGACACGAACTCACGTCCACTGCTGCCGATCTGGCGATCAGAACGATCACCATAGACCGCTGACGTCGCTGGTAGCCGCCGTGGTCAACGCGGAGGAGGAGTCTTGTAAGCGGTAGGTTCGGGGTTCGAGTCCCCGCGTCGGCTCCGGTCTTACCAGGAGAAACACCTCTCTGTAGTGATCATTGATGGGCCGCGCGACACCATTCGCGGCGCTGGTCTTGGAGGAAGTGCTCAACCGGACGACGTGTCATTCCCTGCACGATGGCCGGTCATCCACCGCCGGTTCGGGGGCGTCTGGGATCAGAAAGGCGTCGGTCCCGGATGCAAAGGCTATGCGTGGGCTGCTGGAGCTGGTCCGCAAGTATGCAGACCTTGCCCTTAGTGCCGTCGACGCGTCCGTGATCGCGGTCGCCGAGAGACGAAGCGATTTTGATGGCGCTACGGCGGGGGAACGGCTCTACTGAAAACTTGTCTCGGTTCGGGCTCTGAAGCTGTTTTTCTGGTCGAGAGCTGCGCAAGTATGCGGATCTTCCTTTGGGGCCGTCAATGGGGGGCATGGCTCAGTTTCAGATGGCTTGCGGGCGCCGTGGTGGGATTATTGTTGTTGCTGTGCGTCGAGCCAGGAATGTAGCTGGCGCGTGACGCGGGGGTCCACCTCGGCGGGGAGAGTGTCGATCCGGCTGCGCAGTGTGCTGATATCGATGAGTTGTGCGTGCAGCAGGGCTTGTTGGACCAGTGGACGACCCGGTTACGCCAGCCGTCCGGGAGTACGGCAGTGCGAACGCTGACGCCTTGGGCGTAGAAGCCAAATGACTGGTGGAACGGGGAGAGTTCGCCGATGGCACCGTCCACGGTGTCGGCTTTCAGGTCGTCAGGGTCATCGAAGTAGGCCAGGTCGACCTCCATTGAGGCGGTCGCGGCGAGTGGCAGCTCGTCTTCGTCGTAGCTGGCGAGCAGCGACTGGCTACCGATCACCAGGATGTCGGGATCGTCGACTATTCCGGACGCGGCTCGTAGGACGTGCGCCAGTTGTTCGCGGTTCATGCGCTGGCCAGCCGTTCCCGGCCGGATCGCTCGGGTGCGGCGGTGTGTTCGTCGCGCCAGTGCTTGACGAAGGCGGCCAGCACCCGAGAGCGAGTCTCCTGTGACAGGGCTCCAGCGAAGGGGGAGTTCTGCCGCAGTTCCAGCGCCAATGGGCTGCGGGAAGTCAGCACCTCGGCCACCTCGTCGACGCCGCCGTCGAGCACTCGCAGCCACTGCTGGAGCCAGTGTGCCGTCATGCCAGACCGAACCTGTTGCCCCCACAGGCTAATCACGTTCTGCATGGCCAGCTCCAGTATCTCGTCGGGCTGCTCCACCAAGCGCCCGACCACAGCCCGGTGCAGCCATAGCGAACGTTCCTGCTCGCGGGTCAGCTCGATGGACTCGCGTTCTAGAAGCCGGTCGATGTCTGAGCGTTCTATGCGTCGGTGCCGCCCGATCCACAGGAAGGGGAGCTCGCCTCGGGTGCACATGTCCACCACGTGCTGCCGCGACGAGCCCAGTAAGCGTGCGACTTCGCCGGTCGACAGCAACCGCTGTCTCGTCCCCTGCGGTTGGCCATTCGTGACATCACTGTGCCGTTTAAACACCAAAAACACAACGCTCGACAGCGCTGAGGGCCCCGACGAGCACAGTCACCACCGGGAGACACGAACCACTATTACCGACCACGTGACAGGAGTTGTGACACGAACTGGCGTCTGATCGTGCGGCTGAAGTCACCTTAACGATCACCGACATCAAGCCGACGACGGTGCGCGATGCGGTGAACAGCATTAGGGACCGGGAGGCAACATAGACCAAGCCGACCACAGTGGCGATGGCCATGATCGTCATTCCGGCGCGTAGGAGGCCACCGCGTACCTGTTTGAGGTAGCCCCAAAATGAGGACAGCGGCCAGCGTGGTGACCATCGCGTAGTAGGTCAGGAAGGGCGCCCAATAGATGTCCAGGACATCCCACGTGGTTGGTGGCGGCAAGGAACACGAGGGCTGCCAGATGTTTGGAGAGGTCCGCTATATGCGGGATGCCCGTGGCCGTATCGATGAAGCGCGCCACGGGCCGCAGGTCGATCAGGGTGACAACGGATTGTGCGGTCACCGTGAGCCATATCCAGCGTTGATGGGCTGAACGGATCGCGGCGGGAGTGCGCAGAATCAAGACGATCCAGGAGACGGTGAACACCATCGTGCGCATGAGGTCTTCAGGATTGATCACGCGTCGCCCCAGCAGTACTAAGGCTTGGCCCAATCGTCCTGCGATGCCTTCGCCAAATGAGCCCGGGCGGTCGCGGTCCACCCGCTCGAGGATGAGGCTGGTGATCATCTCGGCTTCTTGTTCCTCGACGGTTGAGCAGTGGTCGCGAGCCAGGACCCGGGACACTGCACCAGGACCGAGGTGCCGGACCAGACGCGACAACCGGTCGTCAGTCAGGCGCTTGTCGTCCGACGGATCACATTGGCTGCCATCGAACTGATGCATCAGCATGTGTCCGATCTCGTGGAGCACGATGTGTTCCCGGTGCATGGGACTGGTGTGCCGCTCGTAAAAGATGTAGTCCGCGTCTGCGGTGACCAACCATAGCCCGTAGGGGCCACCGGGGATGGGATTCCCCGGCAAGGGACCGACGTGAAGGGGTCGGCCTCGCTGGAGGGCGAGACGTTCGATCAGGGCCGCGATAGAGAATGGCGGCGGCAGCTGCAGCTCACGGAGGAGCCGCCGACATCGATATCGCAATTGTCTTGACACAGCAAACCCATCCTCATCGTTATGCGATAGGTTTCTGTCCCCACACGGTGATGAACACCGAGCGGATATCGGTAAACGTAGGGTCATCGAACAGGGCTACCATCTCATTGAGCTCGGCCTGGGTGATGTCCCCGCCCTTGACCATGACGTCGCCGATCTGGCGGATGCTGGCAAGTGCGAACGCATCGTGCACCCCGCCCAGGCCCATGCAGTTGGCCCGGGTCGCAACACCAAGCCGTCGCAGGCCGGCTTGTGCCATCAGACCCGGGAGCCGGCGGGCCCAGCACATATCCGAGCCTTGAACTCTCCATCGCTCATCCACCGCACGGTAGAAACGTCGTAGTGGCGGATACGGCGACGTGTCTGGTGCGAACATGTAGGGCTCCCCCACTACCAGCCGGCCCCCCGGGGCCAGCCACTCCACGGCCCGGACCAAGACTTTGTCTCGGGTTGGAACATGACACAGCACGGACCGGGCATGAATGAGATCGAAGGAACCCGCCGGAAACCCGTCGCGGCTCACATCGAGCTGCCGGACCTCCAGGTTATCGGCCGCGCACGATCAAGGAACCGAATATCGATATCGGCGGCCACGACGAATCCGGCACGGCACCGATCGGCCAACCAGTACGCGATCGAACCCCCTCCTGCGCCCAGATCTAGGCACCGCCACGACGCATGCACCGGCAACTGTTGGAAGATCTCCATCGTTTGGGGATCCGAGTCCAGCTCCAGTAGACGCAGCCGTTCACGCTCGGTGGGGAGATCCTTGCTCACGATGCCTTTGCCGTAGGAGGCCGTCAGCTGCGCCCCATGACTCCCGGGAGCTCCGGCGTGGCTCATGCCGCACTTCCAGCTGAGACGGAAATCGTGATCAGCCCAGTCACCTTGCCTCGCACCACGTCCTCATCGTTCCGGCACCGTACTGGACCAGCTTTCCGCACATGATCGCCATGGCCGGTGGTGTGCCGGTGGTCTGCCCGACGGGCGCAAACACCGGGTTCAAGCTCACCCCCGAGTTGGTCGACAGCCGGTTGACCGGGCGGACGAAGATGGTCCTGATCAACACTCCGGTCAACCCGACCGAGTGGTCTACACCGCCGAGGAACTGGCCGCGCTGGCGGCGTTGGTGCTGCGGCGGAGACTGACCGTAGTATGCGACATCTACGGCGGCCTGGTGTACGACGGGGCTGACAGCGTCAGCATGGCCGCGCTGGGACTCGAAGTCTGGGAGCGGACCGTCACCGTTGGCGGCTTCTCCAAGACCTTCGCCATGACCGGCTGGCGGATCGGCTACGCGGCCGCGTCAACCGAGATCATCCACGCGATGACCGCCTGGCAGGGCCACACGACGTCGGCAGCGTCGTCCATCTCCCAACACGCGGCGCTGGCGGCTTTGCGCAGCGAGCCGCGCGACCTATTGGCCGATCGGCTGGCCGAGCTCGACGGCCGCCGCCGGCTGTTGTGCGCGGAGATCGACGCGACGCCCGGCCTGGAGTTAGCGGTGCGCCCCCGCGGCGCCTACTTCGCCTTCACCGGTCTGCAGGGTGGGACCGCGCCGAGGCTCGCCGACGGGTCGTTGTATTCCGCCGCTGGATCGCCGGGACCTGCCCAGAGCTCGGGTCTGGACTCGGTCGACTTCGCGCGTCGCTCGTGCTCCTCGGTGAACGGACCGGGTGCCGGGGTGCTGACGCATCCCCCCGCCAGGTATCCACCACCAGATCCCAGTCACGGCCGCCCAGGGGCACCAGGTCCGCGGCCCGCCGCCGGTCGCCGTGGATGTGCTCCACGCCGGTGGCAACCGGCAGCGCGCGGTCCCAGTGGAAGGTGGTGACAGTTCAGCCCTGCCGCAGCGCGACGTCCACGGCGGCCCGGCCCACGAACGCACCGCCGCCCAGCACGAGCAACCGCATGGCGTGGCTAGCTGCCCTGCCGGCCCGCCGCATCGACGGTATTGCGCAGCAACAGCATCGTCGTTACCGGACCCACCCCGCCGGGAACCGGCGTGAGCGCGACATCGAGATCGGCTAGCGCTCCTGCGTCCACGTCACCGGTGAGCCCGTCCGGGGTCGGATTGGTGCCGACGTCGATGACCACAGCGCCCCGGCGGATGTGGTCGATACCGATCGCATGCGGCCGGCCGATCGCGACCACCAGGATGTCCGCCGCGGCGGAGATAGAGGCCAGGTCGACTGTGTGCGAGTGGCAGATCGTCACGGTGGTGTTGGCGGCCAGCAGCAGCAGGGCGACAGGCTTGCCCACGATGATCGATCGGCCAATGACGACCGCTCGCCGGCCGGGGAATGGTATCGCCTCGCGGCGCAAGATTTCCAACACCGCCATGGCGGTCGCCGGCGCGAAGGCCGCCAGCCCGGCGGTCAGCCGGCCGAGGCTCAGCGGATTAGCGCCGTCCACGTCCTTGGCCGGGTCGATGTGCGCGCCGACCTCACCCAGGGACACGCCGCTTGGCAACGGTGTCTGGCACACAATCCCGTGCACGGCGGGGTCGGCGGACAGCACATCGAGCCGTCGTGCCACCTCCGCACCGGTGGGCTCGTCAAGCTGGTGCACCTGGCATTCGATGCCGACCTTCGCTGCGGTGCGCGTGATGGTGCGGACGTACCAGGCCGTCGCCTCGTCCCGGGTGGGGACGACGACGGCGAGAGCAGGCGGCGCGCCTGCGGCTCGCAACGCGGTGGCGGCGGTCTGGATCTCGCCGCCCAACGCGGTGGCGATGGCCCGGCCGTTGATCAGCCTCACTTCGCGAGCCTGCTGCGCACCTCGGCGACGATCTGATCCGCGTGTGCGGCCGTCGCGCCGAGCGCCGTGACCCGCTGGCGCAGGATGTCGCGGCGCGCCGCGTCGGTCAGCGCCGCCACGTTGATCTCGACATTGATAACTGCGGCCTCCAGCGCCGCGCGGGCCGCGCTGGCCGCGACGCCCACGTCGGAAAGCACATTGGGGTTCGAGCGATCCAGGATGCTGGCGGCCAGATCGACGACTTCGGCGGCCAAGTCGCCGGTGCTCAGCGGCACGTCGGCTGCGGTGAGCAACGCGGCCTGGATCGCCTCGGTCCGGGCGGCCTTCTCCGCCTCGGACGACTTCGGCAGCGCGTATGCGGCGATCACGGCCTGGAATGCCGCTGCGTCGGCGGCACCGAGGCGCAGCGCCTCGGCGCGCAACGACTCCGCCCGCTCCAGCACCAAGCGAAGGGTCTGTTCGTGGGCGGCATAACGCGGCTTGCCGATAGTCAGGTTGCACACCATCGACACCAGCGCCGCGCCGATGGCGGCGGTCGTCGCGGCGGCCGCGCCGCCGCCGGGAGAGGGGGCCGAGGATGCCAGATCATCCAGCCAGGCCCTGATGGTCACGTCATCCATGCGTCACTCCTCCGTGCCCCTGGCCCGAGGCGGCCGGACGAAGAGTACATAGATGGCTCTGAGCGAGCGTCAATTGATCACGTGAAGTAGCCGGTAGAAGGGTGCTCATCCGGCCCAGCCAGCGGTCTAAAGCCCGCCCGAGGCCGCGCCGCTCGCCCCCACGTCCGCCGTCCCCTGGCGACAATTATCCCGAAACAATCTGGCAATTCGTCAACCGAAATAAACGTTCGTTCGGTTGACCTTGACAGGTTTGAAAGGTCGCTGCGACGATGGGTCAGCAAGCGCCTGACATCGATTCGGCACGCTACCAGTTGCGTCTTCGCCGGGTGGCCACGGGCGGAATTTTGAGGTTTCGTCTGCATTGCCGTGGTCGGGGAGGAGCGGTAATATGAGCGAATCCTGCACGCTCACCCGAGTCGCCGATCGGGTGGTACTGGGTTTCAGTGGGCTGCAACATTCCCGTGAGTTCAAGAAGTCGGCAATGCCGGGCCTGTCGACGGGCATGTCGTGGGCGCCGCCGCCGAAGAAGGGTATGACGGAAAAAAGCATTCCACGATCGTCAGGAACCATGTCGGCGACCACCATGGCTGCTGGCAGCAGGCTGACGGTATCCATTCGCATACCATTAGCGATGACCGTGTTGCCGTGCCAGTGCGGTGTGTGCAAGTCCACCTCATTGCCCATACTCATCACATACCAGCGCGCCCGCTCGCCTTGACGCATAGTCATCATCGGCCCATTGCCATACACGAATCCATTGATTGAGTGTATCTTGTTGCTTTCTTGGAAATCCTCATCATCGGCAGCGGGCGGGTTGGCTAACTTAGTGCGCTCTGCCTCCAGGTACGGTGACGCATTTTCATCCATTACCATGAACAGTGCGAAGATCTCTCGGTCGACATCCTTAGGGCTGGCGTCAGCGCGGGCTTGACTAAGTGCAGCCTTCCCTTAGTCAACTGTGCAGCCACGGAAGGCCGCTAGCGGCGTGCTTCACGTGCTGCGGTGATCACTGCTTGTACACGGCCGCGGCCGCTGCAAGTAGGGGCCGCGGCCGTGATCGTGGTGGCCAGCCCAGTGCCGGGAAGATTGCCAGCTGACGCGTCCTTCGACCGGACCGCCGACCGCCCGGAGTTCGACGCCAACTGATGTTTCGCGTCCTGCTCGACACGTGCGGCAGGGCCGCCTTGGCTGCTGGGCCCGGGTGTGCCATCACCGTTGTCTGCGAGTTGATGCCGACAACGGTCGCATATGGCACCGCGCGGGAAGGTATAGCGGCGCGCGGCGCCGCCTCGTCATGGCTCTGCGTGTTGGGATGAGCGAAGTGTCAGCTGGCGCGGCGTTCCTGGTCGAGGCGTTCGAGTAGCCACGAGCGCGCCATGGTTGACATGGGCAGGTGACGCTCGCGCGCCAGGTCTTGCAGCTCGCTGAACTGTTCGTCGGTCAGTCGCAGGTTAAACATCCGGCTGGGGCGGTTCGGACGAGTGATGGTCGTGCCCGCCGGGTACGGCCCAGTTTCCCCCGACTCGGCCTCAAGCCTGCGAGCATCGGCCCGTGCGGCTCGTTGGGTTTGTTCGTCAAGTTTCTTCGTCATTGGCTACCGCCTTCTCATAGACCGCCAGATCTCGCCCGCTTGCCGGCCACGCGTTCATGCCGTGCAGCTCGCCGTCGAGGTCTCGATAGGCGATCACCACGAGCACCCGGGCCGCCGAGGTCGACCAGCCGATGAATCCAGACGCGCCGACCCGCGACGCTGGATAGGGGGACAGCTCGACCAGGTGTTCATCGGCCATTACCTCCTGGGTCCACTCCGGCTCAAGATCTACAGCACCGGGGTAGCGTGCCGACCGGCTGCGGATGTAATCGGCGTCTTCCTCTGCCCACCACAGCTGCACTCACTCATCGTAAGGCATTGTCTTACGGCAGACGTGTCGACACAAGATGGCCGTGACACGAGTTGTGACACGAACTCGCGCCCAACCACGCCGCTGTGACCACTACGACGATCACTGTAGACATTGAAGTCGCAGGTAGCCGCCATGGTTGGCGTGGAGGAGGAGTCTTGTAAGCGGTAGGTTCGGGGTTCGAGTCCCCGCGTCGGCTCTGACCAGCAGTTATAGAACTACGGGTCACTTCGACCTGACAGCATAGCGCTCAGTCAGCGATCAACCCGGTCGTCGGCTCCAGCAGACCCGTGACTGCGTTAAAGGGCTTGTTGTAGATCAAGCAGGGCTGCTGGTCCGACCTAGCCCATCGGTAGTGGGACTCGGGCCATAAATCGTGAGGACTTGAAGGTCCTGGCGTGTTGCGTCGGGTTTGCCGGGTATGCCCGCCCGGACGGCCATGGGTCGTCGAGTAGCCGTGTGGCCAGCGCAGCGACGTGTTCTGCGCAGCCCCAGGACAAACTGATGCCAGCGCCACCGTGGCCGTAGTTGTGGATGATTGCGGTGCCCGGTTCGTGCTCGAGCCGGACGCTTTGTCCGCGGAATGGGCGAAGGCCCACGCGGACGGGCTCGGCTTGGTCGAGCGTTGCACCGGCCAGTGCCGGCAAGAACCCCACGTTCCGCCGAAGCAGATCACGGATGGGCGCATAGTCCAGACCCACGTTCGTCCCCCACTGGCCAGGCTCCACCAGCCCACCAAGGAGTAGTCGATCATCACCTCGAGGCACGATGAAGATCATGTCTTGGTGGTCGGTCGACGGGTCGTTGGCGACGCAGTGCGCCGCTGTAATCCGGGGTATGTATTTTCCGGTGTTGTCGATTCGGATCACCGCTCCCCGGTGGGGACACAGGTCCTTATCGCCGGCGAGCTCATAGGCGCCAAGGCCAGTGCAGTTGACGATGAGGTCGGCAGCGAACTCCCTTCGCAGCTCTTTTTCTTGGCTGCGCAGATCGCCAGAAAGATGCCGAAACAGCAGTGTGCACCCAGCCAGCGCAACCTGCCGGTGCAGCCAGCTTAAGTAGCGGTCGGTATCCACCATCGGTGCCAAAAATCTGTAGGCGTCCACCACTGCGGCGTCCGGATTAACACCATTATTCTTGATGATTTCAGCGCTATGGACAAAACCGCGTACATGACCTGCCAGCTCCTTCATCTTCGTCAACTCTGCCGGATCATCTTCAACGGGTCGCCGAAAGTAAAAGTTGGCTGGCCTAAGAAACACTCCAGTGCGGTTGGGGACCTCAGCCAGTTCCTGGAATCGCTGGTAGGAGGTGAGGCTCCAGGCCTTGGACGGCGCCAACAGCACGTCGTCGTGGTGGCGTCCGCACACCGCCGGGGGCCACTCCCACAAGGCCCCGGCGACGTTCGACGTGATCCCCGGTGAGACTTGGTCGGCCAGGATCGTGATCTGAAGCCCTCGACGCGCTAAGCACAAAGCGGTTGTCAGCCCGCTGACGCCAGCTCCCACGACCAGCGCACTCCGGCTCGCGTGGTGAACACTTCGCCTACGCATATCAATTCCTCTCGTTGGGAACCGTCCCCACCGCGGCCCATCACGGCTCGAGAAAGGATGTATGAGCGTTCACTGATGTCGCCGGGTCGTTTCCTATGGTGAATATTTCAGCGCGCTGCGTTGGCTGCCGTGGGTAGGTATGCATCCAGCGGAGATGAGCTGGCTCAGGTGAGCGGTGGTGTCTGCTGCCGCGGGTGTGCCTGCTTGCCGATGCGTGCTCGTAATTCGGTGTCTCGTCAATGCTGTTCGGTGTTATCGTCCGTAATACCCTGCCGAAATGATCGCGGGATGCCTGATCGTTCAACATTGGATCAACAGATGGGATTCGCAACTGAGAACGCCGTTGGCAAGGGGTGCGGTCACCGTCCCCTGATCGGCCTCATCGATGACGAACCCGATCTCGTGGCGATGTCGCGGACGTACCTGGAACGAGACGGGTTTCGTGTGGTGGGAGCCCTGGATATCAAGTCAGGGTTGGCTGCGGCGCGCCGGGAGCCGATGGACCTGATCGTGCTCGATTTGGGCCTGCCTGATGGCAGCGGGCTTGATCTACTCCGCACGCTTCGAAGCACCAGCGACGTCCCGATCATCATCGTGACTGGGCGTAGTGAGGAGACTGATCGGGTGGTCGGGTTGGAACTGGGTGCCGATGACTACCTGGTCAAGCCATTCTCGCAGCGGGAGCTTGCCGCTCGGATCCGGGCGGTGCTGCGGCGAGCCCGGCCGGAGCACCGACCGTCGATCATCCGCCTCGGCGCGCTAGTGATTGACACGGCAGCCCGACAGATCA